>NZ_JARJBC010000018.1:0-155369 GCF_029269905.1 Streptomyces silvisoli
ACGCCACACGCACGATCTGGCACCCCGAGGCCGTCAGCTCCGCGATCTGCTGCAACGTGGCACCGATGTCGGCCGTCACCGTGGTGGTCATCGACTGCACCGACACCGGCGCGTCGCCACCCACCGCGACCGACCCCACCTGGATCTTGCGGCTCCTGCGCCGTTCCGCCAGCTTGGGCGGAACGGACGGCACGCCGAGTGAAACCGCCGCCATGGCTCAGCCCCGGTTTCCGGCGACGGTGTCGCGTGCGGCGCGCAGCGACTCCTTGAGCGAACCCATGGTGGCGAAGACGGCGGTGGGCTCGTAGCCGCAGTGGGCCATGCAGTTGTCACAGCGCGGGTCCTTGCCGCGGCCGTACTTGTCCCAGTCGGTCTTCTCGATCAACTCCCTGTAGGTGGGGACGTATCCGTCGCTCATCAGGTAGCAGGGGCGCTGCCAGCCGAACAACGAGTAGTTGGGGATCGCCCAGGCGGTGCAGGGGAAGTCGGCCTTGCCCTCCAGGAAGTCGAGGAACAGGGGACTGTGGTTGAGCCGCCACCGCTGCCGGTTGCCGCCCGCGAACGCCTTCCTGAACAGTTCCCTGGTCTGCTCGACGCCGAGGAAGTGGTCCTGGTCGGGCGCCTTCTCGTAGGCGTAGGCGGGCGAGATCATCATCTCGTCCACCTGTAGGTCGTCGTTGAGGTAGTTGAGCACCTCGACGATGGTCTGCGGAGTGTCGGTGTTGAAGAAAGTGGAGTTGGTGGTCACCCGGAAGCCGCGCCGCTTGGCCTCCTTGATCGCGGCAACGGCTTCGTCGAACACACCCTCCTTGGCCACGGACTCATCATGGCGCTCACGCAGTCCGTCGATGTGCACAGCGAAGGCGAAGTACCGGGAGGGGGTGAACTTGTCCAACTTCTTACGGAGCAACATCGCATTGGTGCACAAGAAGACGTATTTCTTTCGGGCCACCAACTGCCGCACGATCTCGTCGATCTGCGGATGCATCAGCGGTTCGCCCCCGGCGATCGACACCATCGGCGCACCGGACTCCAGGACGGCGCCCACCGCCTGGGCGACCGGCATGCGTTGTTTGAGCACACCGGCCGGGTGCTGGATCTTGCCGCAACCCTCGCACTTGAGGTTGCACGCAAAGAGCGGTTCAAGTTCCACGATCAAGGGGAACTTCTCGCGGCGGCGGAGCATTTTCTGTTCAAAGAGGTAGGTCCCGACCCGGACGGTCTGACGGAGCGGCATGGCCATCTGGCTCACCTCCAAGGGAGCTCGGTAGAGCGGTGCCAATCAAGAAAGGCGGGAAGAATAGACCTCAACACGCGGAACGCGTTGATTCCTGTGCGGAGCGTCGCGACACGCAGGAGTTCGTACTCAGGGGTGTCCACAACGACACGGACGGCGGTCACCGGACGCGGCCCCGCGGCGAGGGCCGCGCGCTGGACGGCGGCCGACTCCATGTCGACCGCCGTCGCCCCGGCAACGCGCAACGCGGATCGCTCCGCGCCCCGGACCACATGGTCCGAGGCGGCGATCCGACCGGTGTGGACGGTGCACCCGAGCCGCCGTACGGCGGCGGCCAACGGTGCGCCGTCGGCGGTGCGGTCGTCGACGACCACGTCACCGGGTGCCACGCCGGGGGCCAGCCCGGCGCAGAAGCCGGTGGCGAGCACCGCCGCGCCACGCAGCGCCGGGTCGTCGCGCAGCGCCCGGGTCACCGCGCGTTCCGCGTTGCGCGGCCCCATGCCGGTGCGCAGCAGCGCGACCGGACCGGCCGCGCCCAGGCGGCTTCCCCGGCGCAGTGCCGCCGCCTCGACGCCCAGCGCGCAGACGACCAGCAGCGGGCCCCGGCCGAGATCCCTACCCTCCGGCCCTCTCCGCACGTCGGGTGGTATCGGCTCGGTTTCGGACCGGAACATCAAGCGGCCTTCCCCAGCGGGGCCTCTGCCTGCAAGGAGGGTTCGCCGTGCAGGTAGCGACCGAGCGCTGTGACCGGGAAGACCATCCGGTACAGGTGGTAGTTGATGGAGAAGTCCCATGGGAAGCCGGTGCCGGTGAAGTACGGCTCGTCCCAGGACCCGTCGGGTGCCTGGGTCTCGGCCAGCCAGCGGATGCCGCGCTCGACCGCCTTGCCGTCCCGCTCGCCCGCGGCCAGCAGCGCCATCAGCGCCCACGCGGTCTGCGACGCGGTGGAGGTGCCACGGGCGATCCAGCCGGTGTCGGCGTAGGAGCGCAGGTCCTCACCCCAACCGCCGTCCGCGTTCTGCACGCTCTCCAGCCAGCTGACCGCCCGGCGGATCGCCGGATGCGACGTGGGAATCCCGGTGGCGACCAGTGCGGGCACCACGGAGCCCGTTCCGTAGACGTAGTTGACGCCCCAGCGGCCGAACCAGGCGCCGTTGGCCTCCTGTTCGGACAGCAGCCACTCCACACCGCGCCGGGTGCGCGGATCGTCCGTCATGCCGACGGCCGCCAGCATCTCCACCACGTGCGCGGTGACATCGGCCGACGGCGGATCGATGACCTCGCCGAAGTCGCAGAACGGCAGCAGGTTGGGCAGTCGGCTGGTGTTGTCCACGTCGAACGCGCCCCAGGCGCCGTTCCTGGACTGCATGCCCAGCACCCAGCGCGCCCCGCGCTCGATGGCGGACCGCAGCCGCGCCTGATCGGGGTGGGCGATCCGCTTGAGCGCCAGCACCACCTCCGCGCTGTCGTCGATGTCCGGGTAGTTGTCGTTGTGGAACTCGAACGCCCAGCCCCCGGCGGGGAGTTGGGGGCGGCGCACCGACCAGTCGCCGCGGCGGGTGATCTGCTCGTCCAGCATCCATCCCGCCGCCTTCACCAGCGCCGGATGGTCGGCGGGCAGCCCGGCGTCGGCCAGCGCGATGGCGGCCAGGCAGGTGTCCCACACCGGGGACTGGCAGGCCTCGATCATCCGGCTGCCGTCCTCGTGCCACACCGCGAAGCGGTCCAGGGACTCAAGCCCGGCGCGCATCACCGGGTGTTCCATGTCGTAGCCGAGCAGGTGCAGTGCGATCAGCGAGTAGACGGCGGGTGGTTGGATGCCACCCCAGCAGCCGTCGTTCTCCTGGCGCTCGATGATCCAGCGGGCGCAGACGTTCAACGCGGTGCGGCGCAGCGGCCGCAGGTTGACCTTGCGGTAGGCGTGCAGCGCCTTGTCCAGGCGGTGGAAGACGCCCTCCCAGCTGGCCAGCGGAGCCGCGGGGCGCGGCGGGTTGGGCACCTTGGGATCGGTGTGCAGCTCGTCCAGCGCGAACGGCGCGGGCCGCACCGGGCGGTGGGCGCCGACCACGGTCAGCGGCACGATGGTCTGCCGGGCCCACTGCCCGAAGGAGTAGATGTTGAGGGGGAACCACTTGGGCAGGTAGATCAGCTCCGGCGGCAGCTCGGGCAGATCCTCCCACTTCCACCAGCCGAACAGGGCCAGCCAGATCCGGGTGAACACCCGGGTGCCGGCGATGCCGCCCTGGGCGCGCACCCACTGCGCGGCCTTCGCCATATGCGGTGCGCCGGGTTCGTCACCGGCCAGTCGCAGCGCGGTGTACGCCTCGACAGTGGTGGACAGTTCGCCGGGGCCGCCGTAGAACGTGGCCCAGGTGCCGTCCTCGGCCTGCTGGGAGCGGATCCAGCGGGCACCCGCCTGAAGCGTCTTGTCGTCCTGGATGCCCAGGAACTGACGGAGCAGCAGGTCTTCGGCGTCCATGGTGACGTTGGTCTCCAGGGTGCCCTTCCACCATCCGTCCGGATGCTGCGCGGCGAGCAGGTAGGCGGTGGCGCGCTCCGCGGTGCGGGCCGCCGCCTCGTCCAACTCCGTTACGGGGTCGGCCGCGGACGCCGGGGTCGATGTTTTGTTGGCCGAGGTGACACGGGGTGGTAGGGATCCCGCGCTGCCGTCGGTCGTCGCTGTCATGGCTTCCCCTTCTGCACACTGCGCTGGTGGGGCTTCCACCGCACGCCTTTGCGGACGTGCGGTCGGCGACTGGGTTAAGTCGTCGGACTCTGATAAGTCGTCGGTTGCCTTGGTCATCTTTCTCGTACCACAACGAAGTCCGCGAGGGCGAAGAGGTTTTGCCGGGTTTCCTCGGGCATGGCGACACCCCGCAGTGCGTCCAGCGCCGTCGCGTGCTGGCGGCGGGCTTCCTGCGACGTCCACTCGCGTCCGCCCGCCTCCTCGATCAACGCGGCGCGGTCGGCGAACTCCTCCTCGCTGAAGTCACCGATCTCCGGGTTCTTGGCGTCGGCGGCGAGGAGTTCGGCGAGCCGCTCGGCGGCGGCGCCCTTGGCGGCCAGTGCCGCGACGACCGGCAGGGACTTCTTGCGCTGCCGCAGGTCGCTCCAGGTCTGCTTGCCGGTGACGGCGGGCTCGCCCCAGATGCCCAGCAGGTCGTCCACCGCCTGGAACGCCAGGCCCAGGTGGTAGCCGTACGCCTCCAGGGCGTCGGCGGTGGCGTCGTCGGCGCCGCCGAGCACCGCGCCGATGGAGGAGGCGCAGGCCAGCAGGGCGCCGGTCTTGTTGCCCTCCATCTCCAGGCACTCCTTGACGGTGACCCGCTCGCGGTGCTCGAAGGAGATGTCCTGCGCCTGACCGTCGATCAGCTTGCGGGTGGCGGTGGTGAGCCGCTTGGTGGCGCGCCGGGCGTCGGTGGTACCGACCTCCAGCAGGATCTCGTTGGCCAGCGCGAACAGCGCGTCGCCGACCAGGATCGCCTGCGCCGGTCCGTGCACCTTCCACACGGTGTCGCGGTGCCGGCGTTGCTCGTCGCCGTCCATCAGGTCGTCGTGCAGCAGCGAGAAGTTGTGCACCAGCTCGACGGCGACCGCCCCCGGGATCCCGACCTCGGGCGCGGCGCCCGCGGCCTCCGCGGACATCAGGGCGAGGGCGGGGCGCACCGCCTTGCCGCTGTCGCCGTCGGTGGGGCGCCCGGTGGCGTCGATCCAGCCGAAGTGGTAGGCGGCGACGGTGTTCATCGGAGGCGCGAGCCGGTCCACCGCCGCGCGGAGCACGGGGGTGGACATCGTCCGCCCGCGCTCCAGCAGCGCGGTGACGCCGTCGCGCGCCTCGGGCGCTGCGACCTGCTGCTCGTGGGCCGGGGTCACGTGTTCTCCTTGGGTCCTGTGGATGTCGTGGTGGCTCATGCGGCCGTCAACTCCCCGTCCGGGGCGGGCCTGCCCAGTTCCGTGAGCGCCTCCCTGGCGGCCCGCAGCCCGCTGCGCACGGCGCCCTCCATGGTCGCGGGCCAGCCGGTGGCGGTCCACGCGCCGGCCAGGTACAGGCCGGGCGCCTGGGTTCGGGCCTCGGGGCGCAGCCTGCCGACGCCCGGGGTGGGGGCGAAGGTGGCGGTGCGCTCCCTGGTGACGAAGAAGTCCCGCACCGTCACGCCGCGTGCGGCGGGGAGCAGCCGCTCCAGCGCGGGCAGGTACCGGTCCCGCAACTCGCTGACGGGACGGTCGATGTCGTCGTGCGCGGCCGACTGGGACAGCGCCAGATACTGCCCGCGGCTGGTCATCCCGGAGGTACCGGTCCGGTCGAAGACCCACTGGACGGGGCTGTCCAACGCGGCGAAGAAGGGCCGCTGGGTCACTGTGCGGTCGTACACGACATGGACGTTGAGGATCGGCGCGGTGCCGATGCGCAGCAGCGCGCCGGGGTCCGCCAGCGCGCCGTCCGGCAGCAGGCCGTGCGCCTCGCGCTGCGGTACCGCGAGCACCACGGTGGCGGCGGTCAGCCGCTCGGCGCGGCCGGGGCCGGTGGCCACGTCGACCTGCCAGCCGCCGTCCGCCGCGGGACGCAGCGCGGTCACCCGGCCGCGCAGTACGGTGCGCACCCCCGCCCTTTCGAGGGCGGTGCGGGCCCGGCCGTGGTGCAGGTCGCCGAGCGGGGCGGTGGCCCACCCGATGTCGGCGGCGCCTGGGTGGGACAGCAGGCCGGTCTTGAACACCATGGCGGCGAGCGCCAGCGAGGACTGCTCGGCGGTGGCGTTGAGGGTGGCCACGCCGACCAGGTCCCACAGCGCGGCGACGGTGCGCGGCGACTGGCCGCGGTCCCGCAGCCAGCTGCCGAAGTCCGTCTCGTCCAGCGCCGGGTCGTCCAGGTCGAGACCGCGCAGCGCCAGCGCGGCCCGGCCGACCCTGGCCCGTTCGGCGAGCGAGAGGTGCGGGTAGGTGGCGAGCGAGGCGGCGAGGTGCAACGGTACCGGCAGCGCGGCCCGGCGCAGCCGCCCGAGTCGGGCACGGCGCGCGTCCAGCACCGGCACGTCGAGCCGGTCCTGGAGGGTGACCATGTCCTGGGCGGCGATGCGGTCGAGGAACCACTGGTACGCGGTGCAGCAGCGCAGGAAGACGTGTTGGCCGTTGTCGACCGTCAACTCCCCTGCGGCGGTGGCCCGTTGGAAGGAGAAGGCGAGTCCGCCCAGCCGCGGGCGGCCCTCCACGAGGGTGACCCGGACCCCGGAGTCGGCGAGGGTGAGCGCGGCCGTGGTCCCGGCCAGCCCGCCGCCGATCACGACCGCCTCCGGTCCCCGCGCGGCCTCGGACGCCGCGTGCTCGCTCATGCCCGCCCCCGTTCGACGCCGCCGTCTGGCGGCGTGGTGAGGGACGCGCGGGAGGCCGGCAGGGTTGGTCCCGAGCCGTCCGGGCGCGGCCGTTGCGTGGTGATCGGTGGTCCGGAACGCATCAGGCGCGCCCCCTGGCGACCTGCCGGGCGTCCAGACCGGCGAGTCCGCGCAGCGCCACGTACGCCTTCTCACGGCCGGGCAGCGAGACCCGGCCGCGCAGCACCGCCTCCGGGTCCGCGGCGATCCGCTCCAGCAGGCGGCGGTAGATCCCGGCCATGGCGGCGACACAGGCGCCGCTGCGCCGGTCGAGCATGGGCAGCAGCCGGAAGCCCTCGTCGAACAGCGCACGGGCGCGCCGGACCTCGAAGTGCACGAGTCCGGTGAAGTCGGAGCCCTCCGACGGCCGGGAACCCCGGAACCCGGCGGAGCAGCCGAACTTGGCGAGGTCCTCGGCGGGCAGATAGCTGCGCCCGTTGGCCGCGTCCTCGCGTACGTCCCGTAGGACGTTGGTGAGTTGGAGGGCGAGGCCGAGCGTGTTGGCGTACTCCGCGGCGTGCTCGGCGTCGCGTGCGCCGGGTACGGTGCCGAACACGCCGAGGGAGAGCCGTCCGATGGCCCCGGCGACGCAGCGGCAGTAGTCCTTCAGGTCGTCCCAGGTCTCGTAGGTCTCACCGCGTACGTCCATCAGCACGCCGTCGATGAGTTCGTCGAGCCCGCCGAGCGGCAGCGGGAAGCGGCGCGCGGCGTCGGCCAGCGCGACCGCCACCGGGTCGGTGTCGTCCTGCTCCACCTCGCCGTCCCTGATCCGGCCGAGCAGCGCTCTGGTCTCCTCCAGCCGGACCTGCTTGACGGCCGGGTCGAGGTCGCCGTCACCGATGTCGTCCACCCGGCGGGAGAACGCGTACAGCGCCGACATGGCCTGACGTTTCTCCCCGGGCAGAAGCCTGATGCCGTAGGCGAAGTTGCGGGCCTGCTGCCCCGTCACGGTCTCGCAGTACCGGTACGCAGCGAGCACCGGCGCGGACGTGTGCGCGGTACCGTCCACGGTCCGGCTCACCCCTCTCGTCGCAATGTGGAGCCCACCTCGCGCAGCAGTCCGAGCTTGGTGGCCTTCGGCGGCCCCGGCAGGACGTCGTACCCGGCGGCCGCGACCGCCGCGAGCGCGGCCCGGCCCCCGGCGACAAACCCGGCGAGCAGCAGCTTCAGCCTGCCGTGGACGCTACCCACCAGCGGGGTGCCTTCATTCAACAGATCACCGGCGCGTTCCGCTTCGAATTTCACCAGCGCACGCACCTTCGCGCCGCCGGTGGGGGCGGCGAGGTCGGCCTCGGTGACGCCGAACCGCGCCATGTCCTGAGCGGGCAGGTAGACGCGGTCCCGGCGCAGGTCCTCGGCGACGTCCTGGAGGTGCTCGATGATCTGCAGGGCGGTGCACACGGCGTCGGAGCGTCGGATCCGCTCCGGGGTGGCGGTACCGGTGATGGCGAGAACCAGTCGGCCCACCGGGTTGGCGGACAGTTCGCAGTAGGCCAGCAGGTCCTGGTGGCTCTGGTAGCGGCTGACCCGCTGGTCCTGGCGGTTGGCCTCGATCAGGCCGAGGAACGGCTCGGGGGTGAGCCCGCGGCGGCGAACCGTGGGTTGCAGCGCCCGCAGCAGAGGGTGTCCCGGGGTGGCGTCGAAGACCCGGCGCAGATCGGCCTCGAAGGCGTCCAGCATGGCGAGCCGGTCGTCGGCCGCCTCGCGCGGCAGGCCGAGCCACAGCGCGTCGTCCCGGCCGGGCGGCAGGTCGCCGTCGCCGATGTCGTCGACCAGCCGGGCGTAGCCGTAGACGGCCATCAGGTCGTCGCGCCAGGCGCGCGGCAGGAAGAACGGCGCTACGGGGAAGTTCTCACGGGCGGCCTTGTCCAGCACGGCTCGGGACTGCGCGGCTCGCGACCGAACGGCCGCGTCGGCCTGTCCGGCGCCCACCCGCGCGGTCACCACTGGAAGCCCCGGGTGCGAGCGGCGGACGCGCCTCGGAGCTGGATGGTCTGCGTCGTCATGGCCGCCACATCCCCCGTTCTACACCGATCCCTAGGATCTTCCCATTTCGGACACGCCGCTCCCAATACCGCCCCTCCATTCCGGCTCGCGCCGCCCTTCGGATCCGCCCTCCCGTATGGGGGACAGACCATCGGTATTCCGGCGCTGAGCACCGCCCCAGCGTACGCCGTACAGTGATCCGTCGTACGCGGGGGTGGTTCGCGAGAACCTCCGCGACGGTGAACAAGCCGGGGGGTGTGAATCTTCCCTTCGGCCCCACGAGTTGCCGCACATCACGCTATCGGCCTCCGCCGATGTTGTCGGCGGAGGCCGGGAAAAAGTCCATGCGGTATGCCGGTAGTGGCTATTTGCCGCCGGTGTGCTCCTCGTACGCCTCAAGCACCTCTTCGGTCGGGCCGTCCATCCACAGCTCGCCCTTCTCCAGCCACAACACCCGATCACAGGTGTCCCGGATCGACTTGTTGTTGTGACTCACCAGGAACACCGTCCCGGCCTCGGCCCGCAACTCCCGGATCCGCTCCTCCGACCGCTTCTGAAACGCCCGGTCACCCGTCGCCAACGCCTCATCGATCATCAACACATCGTGCTGCTTCGCCGCCGCGATCGAAAACCTCAACCGCGCCGCCATACCCGACGAATACGTCCGCATCGGCAACGAGATGAAATCACCCTTCTCATTGATCCCCGAGAAGTCCACAATGTCCTGATACTTCTCACGAATCTCGGAATTACCCATCCCCATCGCCAACCCACCCAGGATGACGTTCCGCTCCCCCGTCAGATCATTCATCAACGCCGCGTTCACACCCAGCAACGACGGCTGCCCATCGGTGTACACCCGACCCCGCTCCGGCGGCAGCAACCCCGCGATCGCCCGCAGCATCGTCGACTTACCCGAACCGTTCGAACCGATCAGCCCGACCGCCTCACCCCGGTACGCCACGAAACTCACCCCGCGCACCGCGTGCACCTCACGCACGTTCGGCGACGTACGACGCTGCACGATCCGACTCAACGCGGCCGTGGCACTGCCCTTGCCGCTGCCCGCACCATGCACCCGGTACACGATGTGCAGATCGTCCACGATCACCGTGGGAACCCGCTCGGCCCCACCCACCTGCTGCTCAGCCACGACCGTACTGCTCCTCAGCCTTCCAGAAGAACACGAAGCCCCCGATACCGGCGACAACGGCCCATGCCACGGCGGCGATCCATACGTGGTGCGGCAGTTGCGCGGAGGTGAAGCTGTCGATCAGCGCGAAGCGGATCAGGTCGATGTACACGGCGGCCGGGTTCAGGTCCAGCAGCACGCCGACCGCGGTCGGCAGGTGCTTGACGACCTTGTCGATCGCGTAGAACACGCCGGAGACGTACATCCAGGTGCGCAGCAGGAAGGGCATCAGCTGGGCGAGGTCGGTGACCTTGCTGCCCAGCCGGGCCACGTAAAGCGCGACACCGATGTTGAAGACGGACTGCAGCACCAGCGCGGGCAGCAGCAGGAACCAGGAGAACTGCGGCACCTCGCCGGTCATCAGCACGATGGCGACCAGCACGATCATCGAGTACAGCAGCTGCTGCAGCTGGATGAGGGTGACCGAGATCGGCAGCGCGGCCCGCGGGAAGTGCAGTGCGCGGATCAACCCGAGGTTGTCGGAGATGGCCCGGGTGCCGGCGAGCACCGTGGACTGGGTGAAGTTGAAGACGAAGACGCCGGTGACCAGGTAGGCGATGAAGTTGTCGATGCCGTGGTCGGTCTGCAGCAGCACACCGAAGATCAGGTAGTAGACGGCCGCGTTGAGCAGCGGCGTCATCACGTTCCAGATCTGGCCGAGCCGCGCCTTGGTGTACTGGGCGCTCAGCCGGGCGATGGAGTACGCCACGATGAAGTGCCGACGTCCCCACAACTGGTGTACGTAATCCGGCAGGCTCGGCCGGGCACCGCTCACCGACAGCCCGTACTTGGCCGCCAGCTCGGCCGGTGACAGGCCGCCGTCAGCGGCCGAGACCGGCGGGGTGCTCACGGCGACCGCGCCCTCATGCGTGGTATCGCTCACAGTTGACACTTTCGTCCTCATGGTGCACGGGCCGGGGCGGGATCCCGGTCCGCGCCCGATGCGTTTCCATCCGAGCTTGTCAGATGACGGGTGGTCGTCCCAGTCGGGTCAGCCGCCAAACCGTACGCCACTTCATTGTGTGACGCGGGCCACAGGGAGTGGTCCACCCCTCCTTGAAGCCGCCCACCCAGGCCCGCAGCGCCTGCCGGGACGGGCGCCGGGCGACGGTGAGCAGGATCCAGGTTCCCAGATACAGCGGCACCAGTGGAGCCGGAAGGTTCCTCCGGGCCAGCCAGACCCGGTTGCGGGCCACCATCCTGTGGTAGACGGCATGGCGGCTCGGGGCGGTCGCCGGGTGCTCCAGCACCATGTCGGACCGGTAGTCGATCAGCCAACCGGCGTCCAGCGCCCGCCAGGCCAGGTCGGTCTCCTCATGGGCGTAGAAGAACTCGTCGGGCAGCCCGCCGACCTGCTGGAGGACCTCGGTGCGTGCCGCGCTCGCACCCCCCAGGAAGGTGGTGACCCGGGACGAGCGCATCGGGTCCGAGGCGCGCAGCCGCGGAACATGGCGGCGCTGGGTGGTGCCGGTGGCCGGGTCGGTGATGCGGAAGCTGAGGATGCCCAGCTTCGGGTCGGCGGTGAACGCCTCCCGGACCAGTTCCGCGGTGTCCTCGTTGGGCAGGAAGCCGTCGTCGTCCAGGAACAGGATCGCGTCGACCTCGGACCCGCCGGGCCCGAACGCCTCGATGCCCACGTTGCGTCCGGCCGGGATGCCCAGGTTCTCCGGCAGCTCAACGGTCCTTACCCCGTCGGGGAGTTCGGGAAGCGGTGAGCCGTTGCCCACCACCACCACCTCGACGGGCTCACCGCGCTGCTTGGCGACGGAGTCCAGCAGGGCGCGCAACTCGGCGGGGCGGTTGCCCATGGTGAGCACCACCGCGCCGAGCCTGGTCACCGGGCGGCCCGTCATCGCAACCTGCTCGACGCGAGGATGGACACCAGATGCAGCACCGTCTGCAGCATCGCGATGGCGGCGAGCACGGCGACGCCCAGCCGCGAGAAGAACAGGTCGCCCCTGATCGCGTCCGCGACCGCCAGAGCCAGGATCAGCAGGGACGCCTCGATCCCCAGGACGAGCCGGTGGAACTTCAGGGCCGCGGCGGCCCTGCGGGCCAGCGCCAGACCGGACGAACGCGGCTCGGACGCCGCCTCCTTGACCGGGGGCAACCCGCCCTGGTGGCGGGCGACGCCGACGAGGTCGGTCTCGGCCTTGATCAGGACCGCGCCGAGGGCGGCGAGGGTGCCGAGAAAGGCCCACAGCCAGTCGATCCGCCCGTGGCCCCACAGGTCGGCGGCGCGCAGGCCGAAGCCCACCAGGACCGCCGCGTCGCACAGGTAGGCGCCGACCCGGTCCAGGTACACGCCGCCGAGCGAGAACTGCTTCTTCCAGCGGGCGACCTCGCCGTCGACGCAGTCGAGCAGCAGGTAGAGCTGGGCCATCAGCACACCGAGCACGGCGCCCGGAATGCCGGGCACCAGCAGCGCGGGGCAGGCGAGGACACCGAAGAGGGTCATCAGGTAGGTCAGCTGGTTGGGCGTGACCCGGGTGTTCACCAGGTGCCGGTCCACCCGCAGCGAGATCTCCCGCATGTAGATGCGCCCGGCCCAGTGCTCACCGCTGCGCCGGTCCTTCACCCCGGCGGGGTGAACGACCGGCCGCAGTTCAGCTACCGATGGCTTTGACATAGTCCGCGTACGCATCCCTGATCGCGTCGGTGTCGAGGTCCAGGTGTTCCAGGATCGTGTACCGCCCGGGGCGGGTCTGCGGCGCGTACTCCACCGCGGCCACGAACTCGGCGTCGGAGAAGCCGATTTCGCCCGGTAGCACCGGCAGGCTGTGCCGCCGCAGTACGTCGGCGATGTTGCGGGCCTCGTCGGCCGCGCCGCGCAGGTACATCGCGAACGCCGCACCCATGCCGACCTGTTCGCCATGGGAGGCGGCCCGCTGCGGGTACAGCAGGTCGAAGGCGTGGCTGATCTCGTGGCAGGCGCCGGACGACGGGCGGGTGTCACCGCTGATCGCCATGGCGATGCCGGAGAGCACCAGCCCCTCGGCGAGCGTGGTCAGGAAGTCGTCGTCGGTGATGGTGCCGGGGTGCCGCAGCACCGACTCGCCGGCGCTGCGGGCCATCGCGGCGGCCAGGCCGTCGATGGGCTCGGCGGTCTCGCGGTGCGACAGCTCCCAGTCCGCGAGGGCGGACAGGTTGGAGACCGCGTCGCCGATGCCGGAGCGTACGAAGCGAGCCGGGGTCTGCCGGATCACGTCGAGGTCGATGACGAGCGCGATCGGCTGCGGGACGCCGTAGGAGCCGCGGCCGTTGTCGTTGTCCAGGGTGGACACCGGCGAGCAGATGCCGTCGTGCGACAGGTTGGTCGCCACCGCCACCATGGGCAGCCCGACCCGCGCGGCCGCGTACTTGGCCACGTCGATCACCTTGCCGCCGCCGAGCCCGACCACCGCGTCGTACCGCTTGCCGCGCATGGCGTCGGCCAGCTTGACGGCGGAGTCCAGCGAGCCGCCCGCCACCGAGTACCAGTCGGCGCCCGGCAGTTCGGGGGCGAGCCGCTCCCGCAGCTTCTGGCCGGAGCCGCCGCTGATGGCGACCGCGAGCTTGCCCGAGCTGGAGACGCGCTGGTCGGCGAGGAGGCCGGCCAGGTCGTCCAGCGCTCCGCCGTTGATGTCGACGACGACCGGCGAGGGGATCAGCCGGGTCAGTACAGGCACGCGATCTCCCGGGCCCGCTTGAGGTCGTCGTGGTTGTCGATCTCGACCCAGGAGACCTCGCCGATGGCGGCGGTGTCGACCTGGAAGCCGCGGTTGACCAGCTCCTGGTAGCCGTCCTCGTAGTACAGCTGCGGGTCGCGCTCGTAGGTCGCCTTCAGCGCGTCCGCGAGCGCCGCGGCGGCCTCGGACTCGATGAGGGTGACGCCGATGTACTCACCGGTGGCCTCGGCCGGGTCCATCAGCTTGGTGATCCGCCGCACGCCCTTGCCGTCGGCGGTGACGACCTTCATCTCCTCGTCGGCGAGCTGCTTGACCGTGTCGAGGGCCAGGATGATCCGCTGGCCGTTGCCGCGGGCGGACAGCAGGGTGCGCTCCACGGAGGCGGGGTGGACGGTGTCGCCGTTGGCCAGGATCACGCCCTCGGTGAGCACGTCACGGGCGCACCACAGGGAGTAGGCGTTGTTCCACTCCTCGGCCTTGTCGTTGTGCACCAGGTGCAGCTTGACGCCGTACTTCTTCTCCAGCTCCGCCTGGCGCTCGATGACGGCCTCGCCGCGGTAGCCGATCACGACGGCCGCGTCGGTCAGACCGACCTCGGCGAAGTTGCCCAGGGTCAGGTCGAGGACCGTGGTGGCAGCCTCCGCCCCACCGGGGCGGCCTACGGGGACCAAGGCCTTCGGCAGGGTGTCGGTGTAGGGGCGAAGACGCCGTCCGGCGCCGGCCGCCAGCACGAGGCCGATCATGTGGGTTCTCCTGTTTCGTCGTGTACCGCGGGTGCACCGGCCGAGACCCAGAAACGGATGGACTCGGTGAGCACCACCAGCGCCAGGTATCCGGCCAGTACTGCTACCGCCGTGGGCCAAGCTGCCGTTTTCAAAGCTGTGGTGTGCGCGAGCAGGGCTGAGGCCACGGTGATCACCAGCAGCCTGCCCTCATGGCCGCCGGTCGCGCGGACCAGGGCCCGGGGAGGCGCACCGGTGCCGCCGCGGATGCGGTACACCGTGTCGTAGTGATGGTAGGCGACGGCCGCCACCAGCCCGAACGCCGCTGGAAGCGCGCCGGGCACGCCGGAGCGCGCGGCGAGCGCCAGGATCACGGTGTACTCGGTGGCGCGCAGGATCGGCGGGACCAGCCAGTCCAGCGCGCCCTTCAGCGGTGCCGCGACCGCCACCGCCGAGGTCAGGCAGTACACACCCGCCCCGAGCACCGGCCACCAGGTGCCGTACGGGGTGAGCAGGGCGGTCGCCAGTGCGGCGGCACCGCCGACGACGGCGGTCACCGGCGCCGCGAAGGACGGCAGCACGCGCGCCGCCAGCTCCGCCACCGGCCCGGAGTCCGCCAGATCCGCCAGCGCCTGTGCCGCCCGGTCGGTGCGCCGCGCCTTGCGGGTGACCGAGCGCAGCACCCGGCCCGCGGTGGTGTAGCAGGCGGCGAAGGAGCAGCCGACGAGCAGCGCGTAGAAGACCACCCGCGGCGTGGTGGCCGCGGTCAGCACCGCGATCAGCGCCCAGCGCTCGCCGATCGGCAGCACGATCATCCGGCGCACCCACACCGTCCAGCCCACGCCGTCCAACCGGTCGGAGAGGGAAGCGGTGGGGCTGGTGTTGGCGGTGGCGTCGTGGTTGGACTCGTTGAAGGAGAAGTCCACGACATGGCGGCAGGTCTGCAGCACCATCGCGCCGAGCGCCAGCGCCCACACGTCGTCGCCCGCCCGGGCCGCGCCGAGCGCCAGGCCCGCGTAGTAGGCGTACTCCTTGGCCCGGTCGAAGGTGGCGTCCAGCCAGGCGCCGAGGGTGGAGTACTGCAGGGAGTAGCGGGCCAGCTGGCCGTCGGTGCAGTCCAGGAAGAAGGAGGCCAGCAGCAGCACGCCCGCCGCGACGAACCCGGCCCGGGTTCCGGTGGCCGCGCAACCGGCGGCGATCAGCGCGACCAGCAGCGAGGCGGTGGTCACCTGGTTCGGGGTGAGGCCGCGCCGGGCGCACCAGCGGGCCAGGTAGCGCGAGTAAGGGCTGACGCAGAACGTCGTGAAGAAGCCGTCGCGCGACTTCACGGCGGTGCGCAGCCGTACCTCCTCGTCATCGACGGCCGCCACGGCGTCGCGGGCCTCGGCGCGCGCCGCCTCGTCGGCGGGCACCGCGGCGGTCAGTACGCCCAGCTCCGGCCGGTGTACCGGAACGCCGGCGGTGTCCAGTGCGGCGGCCAGTTCGTCGGGGGTGGCCAGGCCGTCGGCGGCGAGGCACAGCCGGTCACGGCCGGCGGGGCTGACGCCGAGCGCGCCGGGGACGGCCCCCGCCGTGAAGCGCGGGTCGGTCAGGGCCAGCCGCAGCGCGTGCCGGTGCCCGATGAAGCGGCGGTCGACCACGGCGACCCTGGTCCCGGCGGGTGCGGCCTTGAGGTGTCCGGCGAGCTCGGCCGGGCTGTCCGCGGCGACCACGTCGAAGCCGAGGAGGCGCAGATCGTCCTCCACGGTCGAGTCCGCGACCGGCGGACCGGTGAGGATGGCGGTCGACAGACGAACTCACTCCCTGATGGGTCAAGGCGACGGCAAGGTCCCGCGTGGCTGCTGCACCTCGTGGCGCCCGGATTCCGGACGCGCCTGCGTCCCGCCACGGCAGTTCGCGGGGCGGGTTCGACGGCTGAGGCTATCGGATCCCCGGAAGGCACCGTTCACCGCACGTTCACTGCCCCCCGGTGGCGGCCTCGGCGCGGCCCTGGACCGGGCTGGTCGCCCGGGCGGGCGGCACAGCAGACACTCCAGCATGGGCGAGGGTCGGGTGTGACGACAAACCGCCGGTGCGCCAGGTGATCGACCGGCGGGGGTGCGGTGGTGTGCGGCAGACTTAGGCATCTCGTACGTCATGAGCGTCAAGAGCGAAGGATGGCCATGCCGATCAGTCCCGCCACCGGCCGGCCCGGCGACCCAGCGAGCGCAGGTCCGTCGTCCGCCGGGCCGTCGTCCAACGGCAGCTCCGCACCGATCCTGCTGGAGCTGGTCGACGAGGGCGGTGTGACCATCGGCACCGCGGAGAAGCTGTCCGCGCATCTGGCGCCGGGCAGGCTGCACCGGGCGTTCTCGGTCTTCCTCTTCGACGACGAGGGCCGGCTGCTGATGCAGCGGCGCGCGCTCGGCAAGTACCACTCGCCCGGTGTGTGGTCCAACACATGCTGCGGCCACCCGTACCCGGGCGAGCAGCCGTTCGTCGCCGCCACCCGGCGCACCGCCGAGGAACTGGGCCTCGCGCCCGTGCTGCTGCGCGAGGCGGGAACGGTGCGCTACAACCACCCCGACCCGGCCTCGGGCCTGGTGGAGCAGGAGTACAACCACCTGTTCGTGGGCCTGGTCCGGGCCGAGCCGCGGCCCGATCCGGAGGAGGTGTGCGACACCGCGTTCGTCACCCCGGACGGCCTCGCCGAACTGCGGGAGGGGACCACGCTGTCCGCGTGGTTCGGCACTGTGCTGGACGCCGCGCTGCCCGCGGTACGGGAGCTGACCGGCCCGTCGGCGGGCTGGTGACGGGCCGGTGGGCCGCCGACGTCACAGCAGCGGCATCGTCAGCGGGAGGGCCGCCCAGACCACCTTCCCGCCCGCCGGGGTGTGTTCGACGTCACAGACACCTCCCGCCTCGTCGGTGATCGCCTTCACCAGCAGCAGGCCCCGGCCGCCGGTCTTGGCGTAGTCCGCCTCCAACGCCTTGGGGCGGTACGGGTGGTCGTCGGCCACGCCGACCCTCACCCACTGCGGCCCCACCGCGATCTCCACGGTGATCTGCGGGGAGAGCACGGCGGCGTGCCGTACCGCGTTGGTGACCAGTTCGGAGACGATCAGCAGCAGACCGTCCACGGTCTCGGCCGCGACCGGGACGCCCTGCCGGGCGAGCAGGTCGCGCACCGCGTGCCGCACCTGCGGTACCGAGGAGTCCAGGGCCGGTGCGGTGAACCGCCAGGTGCCCTCGTAGGGGCAGGGGGCGACCCGCTCCGCGCCCGGAACCGCTCGCGCGGTCTCCGGGGGCATGGGTTCGGGCGGGGTTCTCCCGCAGACCGTCATGACAGCACCAGCCCTCGCTGACGTACCCCGCAGTCCCGCCCTGTCCCCACTTGCCGGGGCGACGGGAACCGCCTCATATGTGAAGAGTGTTGGGGCCACAAGGCGCTTGCCGTTGCGCTGACCACAAGTCAGCGTGTCTCGACGGGTCTTGACCGATTCAGACCGTCTACAGTGGGCGGCCAGAGCGGTCTTGCGGCTTTTGCTCGCTAATTTCGGGGGGTTGTCCGAGAGGCAGACATTAGGATCGCCCGAATCGGACCACCGGCCGGACAGCCCGGACGGACCCCCGCACCCCGACTGGAGGAAGCCGCATGGCAGAGCCCGGCCTGTCGCTCGACCATGCCGACGGCGCCGCCACCGCGACCATCACCATCAGCAATCCGGCCAAGCGGAACGCCATGACCCCGGACATGTGGCGGCAGTTGCCGGAGTTGCTCGACCAACTGGCCGCCGACCCCTCGGTACGGGCACTGGTACTCACCGGCGCGGGCGGGACGTTCTGCGCGGGCGCCGACATCGAGGCGCTGCGCGGCCAGCCGGACCCCGGCGCACCGGCGGTGGTCGCGGAGGAGGCGCTGGCGGCCTTCCCCAAACCGACGATCGCGGCGATCCGCGGCTTCTGCGTGGGCGGCGGCTGCCAACTGGCCGCCGCCTGCGATCTGCGGTTCGCGGCGCGGGGTGCCCGGTTCGGGGTGACACCCGCCAAGCTCGGCATCGTCTATCCGGCGTCGTCCACCCGCAGGCTGGTCGGCCTGGTCGGCCCGGCCACCGCCAAGTACCTGCTGTTCTCGGCCGAGTTGATCGACGGCGAACGGGCGCTGCGCACCGGGCTGGTGGACGAACTGCTCGCCGACGGGGAGCTCGACGCGCGGGTCGCCGAGTTCACCGGGATCCTGACCGCACGCTCCCAGCTCACGCAGGCGGCGGCCAAGGAGTTCACCGCGATGGCGCTGGGCGCGTCCGGCGCCGCGGATCCCGGCCGGCTGGCGCACTGGGCGGAGCAGGCGCGGGACAGCGCGGACCGCACCGAGGGGGTGGCCGCCTTCCTGGAACGCCGGATGCCGAAGTTCACCTGGACGGTCGAGACCGCCCACACCGCCCGCCCGGCGCGGCGAGGACACCCCGGCAACGGTTCTACCGACGGGTAACGTGACGCCATGACGACTCTCACCCTGCGCGCGTCACGGCGTTGCTACAACGCCCTCAACCCGCTGCACTCGGCCTTCTACTTCGCGCCAGAGCACGATGACGAGCTGGCCGCGCTCGGCCTGGAACGCGGGTCGATGGCGTACTTCGCCGGGCGGGCCGCGCCACTGGGCGCCGTCGGTGCGGGCACGGTCACCGCGACGTTCTACAACTTCCACCCCGACCTGGTCGCCCGGCACATCCCGCGCGCCTGGCACGCCGCGTCGCCGCGGGCCGTGCTGGAGGCCCGGCTGCGCATCACCGACGCCTACCTGCGGCGGCTGCTCGGCCCGGAGGCCATCGGCTCCCGGCAGTTGACCGAGGCCGCCGAACTCGCGCTACGGGCCACCGAGGCCTGCGGCCGCCCCGGCCGCCCGCTGTACTCGGCCAACGCCGACCTGCCGGTGCCCGACGCCCCCCACCTGGCGCTGTGGCACGCCGCCACACTGCTGC
The DNA here is from genome assembly GCF_029269905.1 of Streptomyces silvisoli. Lineage (NCBI taxonomy): Bacteria > Bacillati > Actinomycetota > Actinomycetes > Kitasatosporales > Streptomycetaceae > Streptomyces > Streptomyces silvisoli. Next base: position 19,133 of record NZ_JARJBC010000018.1, read on the forward strand.
GCGAACACCGTGGTGACGGGCATCTGATCGCGCTCGCCGAGGCCGAACTCGACGGCCTGGAGGCCCTGGTGTCGCACACCGCCACCGGCAAGGGCTTCACCCGCTACTTCTCCCAGGCCACCCGCGGCTGGTCGGCCCAGGAGTGGTCGGCGGCCGAGGAGCGGCTGCGGGAGCGCGGACTGCTGGACCCGGCGGGCGAACTCACCGAAGCCGGTGTGGAACTGCGGCGCACCATCGAGGACGACACCGACCGTCTGGGCTTCGCCCCCTACCGGCACCTGGGCGCGGAGTACGCCGAACGGCTGACCGAGCTGGTCGCGCCGTTCACCAAGGCGGTGCTGGCGGCCAACGCGCTGCCGGTCAAGCACATGGGCAAGTAGCGGCCGGGCTCCCGTCAGCGGTCGCGGCCCTTGTGTGATGGGGTGGGTCAGCGAAAATGCTGCGAGCGCACCGACCAGGAGATGCCGATGACACTCGCCGGGACAGCAGCGATAGGCGCCCGAACGGCCGGATCAGCGGTCGCCCGCGTCCGCCGTGATCCGCGACTGGCGGTCGTCGCCGCGCTGTACACCGTCGCGCAGCTGGTGTTCGCGGCGCCCGGCCGCTCACTCGCCTGGGACGAGTCGATCTACTTCTCGCAGGTCGACCCGCGCTCTCCGGCCGCCTTCTTCAGCGCGCCGCGGTCCCGCGGGGTGACCCTGCTCGGAGCGCCGGTGGCGGCCTTCACCTCCGATCCGCTGGTGCTGCGCACCTTCCTCGCGGCGCTCTCCGGCCTGGCGCTGTTCGGCGCGTTCGCGGTATGGCGGCGGATCGTCGGACCCGGCACCTCGGCACTGGCGGCGCTGCTGTTCGCGGGGCTGTGGGTCACCGTCGAGTACGGGTCGCAGATGATGCCGAACCTGTGGGTGGCCTTCGGCGCGGTGGCCGCCACCGGCTTCTTCCTGCTCACGGTGCGGGAGGGGCCGCGACGGCGGTACCTGGTGGGGCTCGCGGTGGCGGTGGGCTGGCCCACGCTGGTGCGCGCCCCGGACGGGGTGTGGCTGGCACTGCCGCTGCTCGCGGGGGTGCTGCTGGTCAGGGCCTGGCGCCGGTGGCGGGTCGCGGCGGCGATCGTCGTGGGGCTGGCGGCCGGGCTGGCCGAGTGGATCGCCGAGGCGTACGCGCGGTTCGGCGGGGTCTGGGAGCGGCTGGCGGACTCCGACGCGATAGAGGGCGGACTGGGCTTCTCCTGGAACGTCGGAAACGCGCTGCGCAGCGCGGACGGTCCGCTGCTGTGCCGCCCGTGCGACGTCGGCTACCCGCCGGTGGCGCACATCGCCTGGTGGCTCGCGCTGCCGCTGCTCGCGGTGGTCGGCGTCGTGGTGGCGGCGCGGGCCGGACGGCTGGCCGGCGCGCTGCTGCCGGTGGTGTGCGCGCTGTCGCTCACGGCTTCGTATCTGTTCCTGATCCCGTACGCGGCGCCCCGGTTCCTCCTGCCGGCGTACGCGCTGCTGGCGCTGCCGGTCGCCGGGCTGCTGTCGGCGGGGGCGCGGTGGGTGCGCAGTTCGCCGACACCGCCGCGGATCGTGGCCGCCGTGCTCGCCGGTGCGCTGCTCGTCGGGCACTGGTACGTGCAGGGGGAGATCCTGCGGCGGCAGATCGGTTCCGCCGAGCGGAACGTCGGCGAGTACCGGGCGCTGGCCGACGCCCTGCGGCGGATCGGGGTACGGCCGCCCTGCCTGGTCGCCGGTGACACGCAGCCCATCGCCTACGACGCGGGCTGCGCGTCGTCGCTGCGCTCCAACCTGCGCAGTGACGCGTCGCAGGCCTCCGGCCCGGAGGTGGTCCGCGCGGCCCGGTCCCGCGCGGTGGCGATCCTGGTCCCGCCCGGGGGCTCCGCCCCCTCGTACGCCCCCGGTTGGCAGCGGCGCGCGCTCACCGGCTCCGCCGCGGTCACCGGTTGGTCCGCGTACGTACCGCCGACCGGGTTGCGCTGACCCCGAACCCGCTGGGCGTTTGGGGGCTTCGCCCCCAGGTCACCCCTCGAGGGCACGGGCGGCGTGGTCCGCGGGATGCGGATCACGCACCGCACAAGGACCTTCCGGCATCGCCGGATGGCGCCCGAGGAGCACGATGCCGATCACGATGGCCAGCAGCCCGGACGCCTGCCAGGCCAGCGCACCGGGCGTCACCCGCAGCCGGTCGCCCAGGAACCCCACCCCGCAGGCGATACCGGCGAGCGGCTGCGCCGCGGTCAGCGCGGGCAGCGAGGACCGCAGCGGCGCGGTCTCGAACGCGCTTTGCACCAGCAGCAACCCGGTCAGCCCGAGCGCCACGATCACGTACGGCTGCCAGTGGACGAACAGCACCGCGACCCCGTCGCTCCTGACGAACTGCCCCGAGATCCGGGTGAGCGCGTCCTGCAACCCGTAGAGCAGCCCCGCGGCCAGTGCCAGCACGGTGGCCTCCAGGGTGGGCCTCAGCCGCTTGGCGAGCCCGGTCAGCAGCATCGCCAGGCCCACGAAGGTGCCGAACAGCACCCAGTGCCGCAGCGGCCCGGCGAGCTGGCCGTCCCCGGACGGGCGGCCGGCCACGATGAACGACGTCACGCCGAGCGCCAGCAACGCCACCCCGGCCCAGCCGCTCCAGCCCAGCGGCTGGCCGGAGAGCCATCTGGACAGGCCCATGGCGAACAGGAGGTTGGTCGCGGTGAGCGGCTCCACCAGGGAGATCTCGCCGTGCGCCAACGCGAGCGCCCCCAGGACCATTCCGGCGACCATCGCCACGATGCCGATGACCCACTCGGGCATCCGCATCAGGTCGAGCAGCAGCCGGAAGGACAGGAAGTCGGAGAGTGGAGCGCGTTGCGCGGCTCTTTGCTGGAGCACGAAGCCGAAGCCGAGGCAGCAGGCGGCGCTGAGCCCGAGTAGGAATACGACCACGACGTTACCCTCTCCGGCTCGAACCGACTTCGGGCGCCGCCTGGGCGCCTGCCTTCGTACAACGGCTGTGCGGTCTCCGCAGTGCCGACGATAGCGCCCGGCGCCGGGGTCAGCGACCGTCTCCCGCCACCGCCCTCAGCCGAGGTTCACCCGCGCCGCGGTCACCAGGGGTCAGTGCCACTGGTCGTAGCCGAGCTTGGCGACCAGCAGCACGACGACCACGAGCAGCGCGTACCGGACGAACGAGGCGCCCCGCTTGAGCGCCATCCGCGCCCCGAGCGCGCCACCCGTCACGTTGCCGACGGCCATGCCGGCGGCCAGCAGCCACAGCACGTGCCCCTGGACCACGAAGACGATAAGCGCGCCGAGGTTGGTGCCGACGTTCACCACCTTGGCCATGGCCGAGCCGTGCACGAAGTCGGCGCCGAGCACCAGCAGGAAGGTGATGATGAGGAAGGTGCCGGTACCGGAGCCGATCACCCCGTCGTAGAAGCCGATACCGGCGCCGCTGAGCGCGGCCGCGAGCGCCGCGCGGGAGCGGCTGAGCCGTACCGGCGCGTGGGTGCGGCCGAAGTCGGGGCGCAGGGTGACGAACGCGCCGACGGTCAGCAGCGCCGCCATGATCACCGGGCGGAACACACCGCTGGGCAGCGCGGTGGCCACCAGTGCGCCAGCGGACGCCGCCGGCAGTGCGACCGCCGCCGCCAGCCCGACGAATCTCCAGTTGATGTCGGTTTTGCGCAGGAAGGTGATGGTGGCCGAGGTGGTGCCGGTTATCGCCACCGCCTTGTTGGTGCCGAGCACGGTCGCGGTGGGCAGGGTGGGGAACGCCACCAGCATGGCCGGGAGTTGCAGCAGACCGCCGCCGCCCACCACGGCGTCGATCCAACCGGCGGCGACGGCGACGGGTATCAGTTGCAAGGCGTCCAGCGCGGTCATCGGTCCCCACCCTTCGTCCAGGCCACCGATCATGCCGGACGCGGCAGCCGGCGGTTGAGCCGCCCCGGGGTGCGGGTGGCCCGCCGCTCAGGCCTCGACGACCTTGCCGTCCGCCACCTCGATCCGCCGGTTGGTACGCACCGCGCCGAGCATCCGGCGGTCGTGGGTGACCAGCAGCAGCGTGCCGTCGTAGGAGGCCAGCGCGGACTCCAACTGCTCGATGGCGGGCAGGTCAAGGTGGTTGGTGGGCTCGTCGAGCACCAGCAGGTTCACGCCGCGGCCCTGGAGCAGGGCCAGCGCCGCCCGGGTCCGCTCCCCCGGCGACAACGTGGCGGCCGGGCGCAGCACATGGTCGGCCTTCAGTCCGAACTTGGCCAGAAGCGTACGGACTTCGGCCGCAGGCATCTCCGGCACGACGGCGCCGAAGGCGTCCAGGAGAGCCTCATCTCCGTAGAAAAGCCCCCGGGCCTGGTCCACCTCGCCGACCACCACGCCGGGCCCGAGCGAGGCCGCGCCCGCGGTCAGCGGGATCCGGCCGAGCAGGGCGCCGAGCAGGGTGGACTTGCCGGAGCCGTTGGCACCGGTGATCGCGATCCGGTCCGCCCAGTCGACCTGGAGGTCCACCGGCCCCAACTGGAAGGTCCCGCGCCGTACTTCGGCGCCGCGCAGGGTGGCCACCACCGCTCCGGCGCGGGGTGCCGCGGCGATGCTCATCCGCAGCTCCCACTCCTTGCGCGGTTCCTCGACCACTTCGAGCCGCTCGATGAGGCGCTCGGTCTGCCGGGCCTTGGCGGCCTGCTTCTCGGTGGTCTCCACCCGGGCGTTGCGGCCGATCTTGTCGTGGTCGGTGGACCTGCGGCGGGCGTTCTTCACGCCCTTCTCCATCCAGGCGCGCTGCATACGGGCCCGGGCCAGCAGGTCGGACCGGTTCTGCGCGTACTCCTCGTACTCCTCGCGGGCGTGCCGCCGGGCGACCGCGCGCTCCTCCAGGTACGCCTCGTAGCCGCCGCCGTAGACGTTCACCTGCTGCTGGGCGAGGTCGAGTTCCACCACGCGGTTCACGGTGCGGGTGAGGAACTCGCGGTCGTGGCTGACCACGACGGTTCCGGCACGCAGTCCGGTGACGAAGGCCTCCAACCGGTCGAGGCCGTCCAGGTCGAGGTCGTTGGTGGGCTCGTCCAGCAGGAAGACGTCGTACCGGCTGAGCAGCAGCGAGGCGAGACCGGCACGCGCGGCCTGGCCACCGGAGAGCGAGGCCATCGGCTGGTCGAGGTCGACGGTCAGGCCGAGGTCGGCGGCGACCGTCTCCGCGCGGTCCTCCAGGTCGGCCGCGCCGAGCGACAGCCAGCGCTCCAGTGCGGTGGCGTACGCGTCGTCGGCGCCCGGCGCTCCGTCGACCAGGGCCTCGGTGGCGGTGTCGAGTTCACGCTGGACGGCGGCCACACCGGTGCGGCGGGCGAGGAAGGCCCGTACCGTCTCGTCGGACCTGCGCTCCGGCTCCTGCGGCAGATGACCGACCACCGCCGCGGGCGGGCTGAGCCGCAACGTTCCCCGCTCCGGGGCGTCGAGACCGGCGAGCAGCCGCAGTAGCGTGGACTTCCCGGCGCCGTTGGCCCCGACGAGCCCGATGACATCACCGGGTGCGACGACGAGTTCCAGACCGGAGAACAGGATGCGGTCGCCGTGTCCTGCGGCGAGGCCCTTGGCGACGAGAGTGGCACTCATAAGGGAGTAAATCCTAGCTGGAGGTATGTGCCGTGCCCAGTAAGAAGGCCCTCGTCCGCCGCCCCAGCCCGCGCCTCGCGGAGGGTCTGGTCACCCACATCGCACCCGAACCGGTCGACGCGGCGCTGGCTCTGCGGCAGTGGGAGGGCTATGTCGAGACCCTGCGGGCGCACGGCTGGCAGACCGTCGAGGTCGCTGCCGCCGACGAGTGCCCGGACGGGGTGTTCGTCGAGGACACCATGGTCGTCTTCCGCAACGTCGCGCTGATCGGCCGCCCGGGGGCGCGGTCCCGCAGACCGGAGACCGAGGCGGCCGAGCGGGCGGCGTCCGGCCTCGGGATGTCCATCAACCACGTCCGTGAATCGGGAACCCTGGACGGTGGCGATGTGCTCAAGATCGGTGACACGGTGTACGTGGGCCGCGGTGGCCGCACCAACGCGGCCGGAGTACGGCAACTGCGCGCCGCGTTCGCGCCACTGGGCGCCCGAGTGGTGGCCGTGCCGGTCAGCAGGGTGCTGCACCTCAAGTCGGCGGTGACCGCGCTGCCGGACGGTACGGTGATCGGCCATCCGCCGCTGGTGGACGATCCGTCGGTGTTCCCGCACTTCCTGCCGGTGCCGGAGGAGGCCGGGGCGCATGTCGTCCTGCTGGGCGCCGACCGGCTGCTGATGTCGGCTTCCGCCCCGAAGACGGCCGAGCTGCTGGCCGCTCTCGGCTACACCCCGGTCCCGGTCGACCTCACGGAGTTCGAGAAGCGCGAGGGCTGCGTCACCTGCCTCTCGGTTCGTGTGCGCGAGTTGTACGGCTGACGCCTGCCGGATGGTGGGCGGGAGGTCGCTGCGAGTGCGGCCCCGCCGGGCTCCACCGTCGTGGTCACGCACCGACGCGGCGGGCTTTCTCGGTGTCGGGCCGACTCAGCCCCGGCATCCCGGCCGGAAGGCGAAAAACCATGCAAGCACGCTTGATTGTTCCCTGTCGCGGTGCCAGCCTTCTCCCGTGGCGAAGCCAGACCCGAACTGACACCACGTCAACTGGGAGGCCCGCATGGCCAATACGCTCCTCGCCGGGCCCGAATACCTGGCGAACCGCGAGACCGCCCTCGCACGCCTCGCCGAACTGGACGCCGAACACGCCAAAGCCATCGCCGGAGGCGGCCAGAAGTACGTGGACCGGCACCGAGCACGCGGCAGGCTGCTGGCCCGCGAGCGGATCGAGCTGCTGCTCGACCCGGACACACCGTTCCTCGAACTCTCCCCGCTGGCCGCCTGGGGCAGCGACTACCCGGTGGGTGCCTCCATGGTCACCGGCATCGGCGTGATCAAGGGCACCGAGTGCGTGATCACCGCCAACGACCCCACGGTACGCGGCGGCGCGAGCAACCCCTGGACGCTCAAGAAGGCGCTGCGCGCCAACGAGATCGCGTTCGCCAACCGGCTTCCGCTGGTCAGCCTGGTCGAGTCCGGCGGCGCCGACCTGCCCAGCCAGAAGGAGATCTTCATCCCCGGTGGCGCGCTGTTCCGGGACCTGACCCGGTTGTCCGCCGCCGGAATCCCCACCGTGGCCGTGGTGTTCGGCAACTCCACCGCGGGCGGGGCGTACATACCGGGAATGTCCGACCACGTGATCATGGTGAAGGAGCGTTCCAAGGTCTTCCTCGGCGGGCCGCCGCTGGTGAAGATGGCCACCGGTGAGGAGAGCGACGACGAGTCGCTCGGCGGCGCCGAGATGCACGCCCGTTCCTCCGGCCTCGCCGACTACTTCGCGGTGGACGAACCCGACGCGCTGCGCACCGCCCGACGGGTCGTCGCCCGGCTGTGCTGGCGCAAGTCGGGGCCCGCACCGCGCCCCGACCCGCTGCCGCCGCGCCACGACGAGGAGGAACTGCTGGGCATCGTGCCCGGCGACCTGCGTGTCCCGTTCGACCCACGCGAGGTGATCGCGAGGGTGGTGGACGACTCGGCGTTCGACGAGTTCAAGCCGCTCTACGGGCCGAGCCTGGCGACCGGTTGGGCCGAACTGCACGGCTATCCGCTGGGCGTACTGGCCAACGCGCGGGGCGTGCTGTTCAGCGCCGAGTCGCAGAAGGCGGCGCAGTTCATCCAACTGGCCAACCAGCGCGACATCCCGCTGCTGTTCCTGCACAACACCACCGGCTACATGGTGGGCAGGGAGTACGAGCAGGGCGGCATCATCAAGCACGGCGCGATGATGATCAACGCGGTGGCGAACTCCAGGGTCCCGCACATCTCCGTGCTGATGGGCGCGAGTTACGGCGCGGGCCACTACGGCATGTGCGGCCGGGCGTACCAGCCGCGCTTCCTGTTCGCCTGGCCGAGCGCCAAGTCGGCGGTGATGGGTCCCGCGCAGCTCGCCGGAGTGCTGTCCATCGTCGCCCGCCAGTCGGCGGCGGCGCAGGGCAGGCCGTACGACGAGGAGGCCGACGCCGCGCTGCGCGAGGCGGTGGAGCGGCAGATCGAGTCGGAGTCACTGCCGATGTTCCTGTCCGGACGGCTCCACGACGACGGTGTGATCGACCCGCGGGACACCCGCACGGTGCTCGGCCTGTGCCTTTCGGCCATCCACAGCGCGCCCGTCGAAGGGGCGCGCGGCGGATTCGGCGTCTTCCGGATGTAGGGGGCTGCTACGTGATCTCTTCCCTGCTGGTGGCGAACCGCGGCGAGATCGCCCGCAGGATCTTCAGGACCTGCCGCGAACTCGGCATCGCCACCGTCGCGGTCTACTCCGACCCGGACGCCGACGCCCCGCACGTACGCGAGGCCGACGCCGCCGTGCGGCTGCCGGGCAGCGCGCCCGGCGACACGTATCTGCGCGGCGAGCTGATCGTGCGGGCCGCGCGCACGGCGGGCGCGGACGCGGTGCATCCGGGGTACGGATTCCTCTCTGAGAACGCCGGGTTCGCGCGTGCCGTACTGGACGCCGGGTTGACCTGGATCGGCCCGCCGCCCGAGGCGGTCGAGGCGATGGGGTCGAAGACCCGGGCCAAGGCCCTGATGGCGAAGGCCGGTGTGCCGCTGCTGGAACCGGTCGACCCGGCGACCGCCACAACGGACCAACTGCCGCTGCTGGTCAAGGCCGCCGCGGGCGGCGGCGGACGCGGTATGCGCCTCGTCCGCGAACTCGGCCAGCTCCAAGGAGAGTTGACCGCGGCGGAGGCCGAGGCGAGCGCCGCGTTCGGGGACGGCGAGGTGTTCGTCGAGCCGTACGTCGAGGACGGCCGCCACATCGAGGTGCAGGTGCTGGCGGACGCGCACGGCACGGTGTGGACGCTCGGCGAGCGGGACTGCTCGGTGCAGCGGCGGCACCAGAAGGTCATCGAGGAGACCCCGGCCCCCGGCATCGGCGACGAACTGCGCCGCACGCTGTACGAGTCGGCCCGCGAGGCGGCACGGACGATCGGCTATGTCGGGGCGGGCACCGTGGAGTTCCTGGTCTCCGGGGACGGCCGCCCGTACTTCCTGGAGATGAACACCCGCCTACAGGTGGAGCACCCGGTCACCGAGTGCGTGACCGGCATTGATCTGGTGGCCTGGCAGATCCGGGTGGCCGAGGGCGCCCGGCTGCCCGGCGAGCCCGCGCAGCCGAGCGGGCACGCGATCGAGGCCCGGCTCTACGCCGAGGACCCGGCCCACGACTGGCAGCCGCGCACCGGCACCGTGCACCGCTTCGCCGTCCGCGCGGCCGACGGCATACGGGTGGACTCCGGCGTCGAGGACGGCAGCACGGTCACCACGCACTACGACCCGCTGCTCGCCAAGGTCATCGCCCACGCGCCGACCCGGCAGCAGGCGCTGCGGCTGCTCGCCCACACGCTGGAACGGGCCCGGATCCACGGCCCGGTCACCAATCGCGACCTGCTGGTGCGGGTGCTGCGCGATCCGCGGTTCGTCGACGGCGGGGTGAGCACGGCGTTCCTCGGCCAGCTGCCGCCGGCCTCCAGCGATCCGGGGCCGGTTCGGCTCGCCGCGCTGGCCGCGGCGCTGTGCGACGCCGCGGGCCGCTCGCCGTTCGGCGGCTGGCGCAACGTACCGTCGCAGCCGCAGTCCAAGCGGTACCGCGCCGCGCCGAACGGCGAGGAGCACGAGGTCCGCTACCGGCTGGGCCGCGAGGGGCTGCTGGCCGAGGGCCACCCGGACGTCCGGCTGCTGACCCACACCACGGACCGTGCGGTGTTCGAAGTGGCCGGTGTGCGCCGCGAGTTCGAGGTCTCGGTGTACGGGGACCGGGTGTACGTCGACTCGGCGCTCGGCGCGGTCGCGCTCACCGCACTGCCGCGCTTCCCGGAGCCGCACACCCGTACCGCGCCGGGTTCACTGATCGCCCCGATGCCCGGCACGGTGGTACGCGTCGCCGAGGTCGCCGTCGGCGACCGGGTGGCGGCCGGGCAACCGCTGGTCTGGCTGGAGGCGATGAAGATGGAGCACCAGATCACCGCCCCCGCCTCCGGCACCCTCAGCACGCTCCAGGCCGCCGTCGGCCGTCAGGTCGAGGTCGGCACCGTACTGGCCGTCGTCACGCAGGAGGGCACCACCGAATGAGCGTCACCCTGGACAACGCGTTGCTGGACAGCGAGGAACGCCGCGCGCTGCGCTCCGCCGTCACCGCCCTGGGCCGCCGCTACGGCCGCGAGTACTTCACCTCGGTCGTCCGCGAGGGACGGCAGACCGACGAGCTGTGGCGGGAGGCGGCCAAGCTGGGCTACCTGGGCGTCAACCTGCCGCAGGAGTACGGCGGCGGGGGCGGCGGGATCACCGAACTGTCCATCGTGCTGGAGGAGTTGGGGGCGACCGGCTGCCCGCTGCTGCTGCTCGTGGTCTCCCCCGCCATCTGCGGCACCGTCATCGCCAGGTTCGGCACCGAAACGCAGAGGGCTCGCTGGCTGCCGGGTCTCGCCGACGGCTCGGTGCGGATGGCGTTCGGCATCACCGAGCCCGACGCGGGCTCCAACTCGCACCGGCTGACCACCACCGCCCGCCGGGACGGCGGCGACTGGCTGCTGTCCGGCCGCAAGGTCTTCATCTCCGGCGTGGACATCGCCGACGCGACCCTGATCGTCGGCAGGACCGAGGACGCCAGGACCGGCAAGCTCAAGCCCTGCCTGTTCATCGTCCCGCGCGACGCACCGGGCTTCGAGTTCCGGCCGATACCCATGGAACTGGCCGCGCCCGAGAAGCAGTTCCAGCTGTTCCTGGACGAGGTACGGCTGCCCGCCGACGCGCTCGTCGGCGACGAGGACGCGGGCCTGCTGCAACTGTTCGCCGGGCTCAACCCCGAGCGGATCATGACGGCCGCGTTCTCCCTGGGAATGGGCCGCTACGCGCTGGACACGGCCGTGGAGTACGCCCGCACCCGGCGGGTCTGGGACACGCCGATCGGCGCGCACCAGGCGATCGCCCATCCGCTGGCCCAGGTGCGGATCGAGCTGGAACTGGCCCAGTTGATGATGCGCAAAGCGGCGTTCCTGTACGACGCCGGCGACGACATGGCCGCCGGAGAGGCGGCGAACATGGCCAAGTACGCGGCCGCGGAAGCCGGGGCGCACGCCGTCGACCAGGCCATGCACACCCTCGGCGGCAACGGGCTCACCAAGGAGTACGGCCTGGCGTCGCTGCTGACCGCGTCCCGGGTCGGCCGGATCGCCCCGGTCAGCCGGGAGATGGTGCTCAACTTCATCTGCCACCACACCCTCGGCCTGCCCAAGTCCTACTGAGGAGCCCCGCATGCCCCACCTCCGACAGGACCACGAACGCGGCATCCGGATCCTCACCCTCGACTCGCCGCACAACCGCAACGCCCTGTCCACCGGGCTGGTCGCCGAGTTGCACGAGGCGCTGGCGGCGGCGGACAAGGCCCCGGACACCCGCGCCGTACTGCTCAACCACACCGGAAGCACCTTCTGCGCGGGCGCCGATCTGACCGAGAAGTCCCCCACCGGTCCACGGGCCCTCACCCAACTGCTGCGCACCGTCGTGGAGTCGACCAAGCCGGTGGTGGCCTGCGTGACCGGCCATGTCCGGGCCGGGGGCCTGGGGCTGCTGGCCGCCTGTGACATCGCGGTCGCCGGGCCGAAGGCCACCTTCGCCTTCACCGAGGCACGGCTCGGCCTGGCCCCGGCCGTCATCTCGCTGACCGTGCTGCCACGGATACCCGCCGCGGACGCGGCCCGCTACTACCTCACCGGCGAGGTGTTCGACACCGCCGAGGCGGTGCGGATGGGGCTGGTGAGCGCCGGCCTGGAGGCGCTGGACGGCATCCTCGACGGGCTGCGGGCCGCCTCCCCGCAGGGCCTGGCCGAGTCCAAGCGGCTCATCAGCGCCGCGGTACTGCGCGGCTTCGACCGGGACGCCGAGGCGTACGCCGAGCAGTCCGCCCGGCTGTTCGCCTCGGCGGAGGCGGCCGAAGGCATCCGCGCCTTCCTCGAACGCCGGGAGCCGCAATGGGTGTTGTGACGCCGCGCACCGCCACCTTCCCCAAGCAGGACCGCAGCCGGGCGACCCGGCGGCGACTGCTGGAGGCCGCGGTGGCCTGCCTCGCCGAGCGCGGCTGGGGCGGCAGCACGGTCGCGGTGGTGGCCGAGCGGGCCGGGGTGTCCCGGGGTGCCGCCCAGCACCACTTCCGCACCCGGGAGGACCTGTTCACCGCGGCCATCGAGCATGTCGCGGAGGAATGGCTGGCGACGCTGCGCGAGCACGCCCGCACCCTGCCGGACAGCGGGGTTCCACGCACCCGTGCGGTGGTGGAGATGCTGGTCGGCGTCTACACCGGAGCGCTGTTCCGGGCGGCGCTGCACCTGTGGGTGGCAGCCGCCGACGAGGTCCAACTAAGGCCGCGGGTCGTGGCGTTGGAGAGCCGCATCGGACGGGAGGCACACCGGCTGGCGGTGGAGTTCCTGGGCGCGGACGAGACCGTGCCGGGGGTACGGGAGACGGTGCAGGCCACCTTGGACATGGCGCGCGGCCTCGGCCTCGCCACTCTGCTGCGCGACGACACCCCGCGGCGCACCGCGATCGTGCGGGAGTGGTCCCGGATCCTGGACTCCGCGCTGCGCCGGGACGGCTGACCGGCGCGCGTACGCTGGGAGTAGGCACACCCACGACGGTGGGAGATGTGTGGCGATGCGTACCGGAAGCGAACCGACACAGGCCCGCAGCGCGCTGCGGCTGCGGTTGGGGCTGACACTGTTCGGCCTCGTCTGGTCACTGGGCGCCATGGCGGGCTTCGCCCTCGCCCGGCAGCCGGGCTGGGCGGGATTCTTCGGCGCCGTCGCACTGGTGGCGGTGGTGGACCTCACCGTGATCGTCCACCACATGCACCAGGGCGCCCACTACCAGCCCGGCCGCGACATCCCGCCCTACTGGCCCGCGGACCGCGCCGCCGACCGCCGCACCCCGTGGTGGCACCGTTTCCGGTTGTGACGGCCGGACCGGCGGGGGTGTCGCTGCCCCCGTCACCCGCGCCCCTCGCCGGAACCCGTGCTACCGCGTGACGAAGTCGGCCATCATCGCCATGTCCTCGTGCTCCAGGTTGTGGCAGTGGAACAGGAACCGCCCGGTGTAGTCGGTGAACCGCACGGCGATCTCCGCCGACTGCCCGGGCAGCACGTCCACCGTGTCCTTCCACCCCGCGTCATGGCGTCCCGGCGCCCCTCCGTTACGGGCCACCACCTGGAACGGGTTGAGATGCACATGTATCGGATGGTGGAAGTCGCTGACGATCCGCCACAGCTCGGTCGTCCCCAGCTTCGGCGTCGCGAGCGAGCGCCCCGGCAGGTAGGGCATGCCGTTGATCGTCCAACCGGCCGTCGTCCGGCGGAAGGAGAACGTGCGTACCGCCATGGCGCGGCGCGGGTCGAGCCGTTCGAAGGTGCAGAGCCTGGCTGGCACCGCGGTCTCGTCGACCGGGGCGCGGGTCGCGCCGGAGACGTCGAACCGCATCACCTCCGCCGTGGTACCGCTGCCGAGGCGGTTGACCAGCCGTACGCGGGTGCCGGGCCGGTAGCGGGCGAAGTCGACCACGACGTCGAAGCGTTCGGCCGGAGCCATCGGCAACGCGTCGTGCGGTACCGGCCGTTCCAGTAGCCCGCCGTCCGCGCCGATCTGCACCAGCGCGTCCCCGCCCGGTGGCGGTGGGTCCAACTCCAGCCGGTAGATACGGGAGTTGGAGGCGTTGAGCAGCCGCAGCCGGTACCGCAGCCGCCGTACGTCGAGCACCGGCCAGGGCGCGCCGTTGACCAGGATCGTGTCGCCGAGCATCCCTTCCATCCAGTGGTGGGTCACCCCGGGCATCCCCCACTCGGGGTCGAGCGCCGGATAGTGGAAGGACCCGTCGGCGGTGAAGGACCGGTCGGTGATCATCAGCGGGATGTCCCGCTCACCGCGCGGCAGCGGCAGCGCCTCCTCCTCGTCGTCGTGCACCAGGTGGAACCCGGCGAGCCCGCGGTAGGCGGACGGGCCGGTGAAGCCCATGCGGTGGTCGTGGTACCAGAGCGTGGCGGCCCGCTGGTCCATCGGATAGTTGTACGTGCGCTCGCCCAGCGTTATCCGACCCACTCCGCTGGTGTCGGCCATGGCGTACCGGTGCCGTCTGCTCCAGCCGACCGGCAGTATCAGGTCGGTGGGGTGGCCGTCGCTGTCGTGCGGGGTGTGGCCGCCGTGCAGATGGACGGCGGCCGGTTGCGGCAGCTCGTTGCGGTGGGTCACCACGGTGCGGCGTCCGGATCTGGAGACCAGCGTCGGCCCCGGATAGCTGCCGTCGTAGGTCCATGCCTCGGTTTCGAGCCCGGGGAGTATGCGCAGGTGCGCGACCTGCTGGGTGATCTCGTAGAAGTCCGTGGTGGCGTCGGCGCGCAACGGGCGCAGCACCGCGGGTACGGGCAGCGGCACCTGGTACGGACGCGGAAGCGGGGCGGCGCTGCGCAGCGGCATCGGCAGCCCGGGGCGGCCGGGCACCCGCAGCCGTCCGCCGAACGGGGCACCGGCCGCCAGGCCCGTCCCCGCCGCCGCCGTCAGGAAACGCCGCCGCTTCATCATGCCTCCTCGTCCGCGTCCGCCTCGTGTGCGTCGCTCGCGGTGTTGTCCCCCCACGCTGCGTCCGGCCCGCGGCGCCCGCCACGCGCGTTGCGCCAACAGGGCGACACTCACGGTCACCACGACGGCTCCGCGAAGCATGATCCGGCGTTCACACGACGCCATTGACAAGCGTTCGCCGGAACGTTGTCATGAGCACACGCATGGGCGTTCGAACGATCCCGCCCATCGTCGTCGGATTCCGGGCGAAGGGTGGGACCGTGCGAGAACCAGCCCTGACCGGCCGCGACGGGCTGCTCGAAACCGCTGGCGACGCGATGGCCGCGCACCGCGCGGTCCTCTTCCACGGCCCCGCCGGAATCGGCCGGTCCAGTCTGCTCGGCGCACTCCTGCGCCAACTGCCGCCTGCCGCCCACGTGTTGCGCTGCGCACCCGCGAGCGAGGACGCGGCGCTGCCCTATGTCGGGCTGATCGACCTGCTCGCGGTGGTGCCGCGGGGCGTCCTGGACGGCCTGCCGCCCGAGCCGGGCGCCGCCCTGCGCGCCGCGCTGCTGCGCGGCCGTGAACCGTCCGGTGCGCACAGCAGGCTCGCGGTGCGGATCGCGCTGCTCGAAGTGCTGCGCAAGCTGGCCGGCGCCGGCGGGGTGCTGCTGGTAGTGGACGACCTCCAGTGGCTGGACGGGCCGAGCGCCGAAGTGCTGGCCTTCGCGATGCGCCGCCTGGACGGCGCGGACGTCCGGATGATCGCGGCCGAGCGGGTACCGGACGGCGAGCAGCCCGAGCGGCTGCGGTGCTGCCCGCCGGGCACCGCCGAACTGCCGGTCCCCCCGCTGCCGACCAGCACCGTCACCCGGCTGCTGCGCGCGGCCACCGGCGCCGACCTGCCGCCCCCGGTGCTGCGCGCCATCCAGCGCACCGCCGCCGGAAACCCGCTGTACGCGCTGGAGTTGGCCCGAGCCGTGCTGCGCGAGGGCGCGCCCGAGTCACCGGACGGCCCGCTACCGGTGCCCCGCAGGCTCCGTACGCCGCTGCTCGACCGGTTCCGCACCCTGCCGGAACCGGTCCGCCGCACCCTCCTGGTGTGCAGCGCGGCCGCCCGGCCCACCCTCACCGTGCTGCACGCCGCGGGCCTGGCCGGGGCGGCGGCACACCTGTCGGCGGCCGAACGGCTGGGGGTGGCCGGTACCGACGGCTCCGGGGCGGTGCGCTTCCGCCATCCGCTGATCCGGGCAGCCGTCTACGCCGACGCCACCGCGCACGCCCGCCGCGAGGCGCACGCCGTACTTGCCGCCGCGGTGACCGAACCCGTCGAACAGGCCCGGCACTTGGCGCTGGCGCATCCGCAGGAGGACGAGGCGACGGCCGCCACCCTGCTGGCCGCCGCCGCGTCCGCCCGCCGCCGTGGCGCACCGGGCGCGGCGGCCGAACTGGCCGTGCTCGCGGCCCGCCGCACCCCGGCCGACCGCCCGGCGGAACAGGCCGAGCGCTGGCTGGCCGCCGCCGACTACGCGTGTGACGCCGGGCAGCGCGCGGAGGCGGACCGGGCGGCACGGATCGTGCTGGAGGGCTCCGACTCGCCCCCGCAACGGGTGCGTGCCCGGCTTGTCCTGCTGCGCAACGCCGGACAGGCACTGGAGGGCGCCGGTTCGCTCATCGAGGAGGGGCTGCACGACGCGGCCCAGGACCCGGTCCTCAAGGCCCGGTTGTACCACTGGGCGGCGCTACGCGGCCTGCTTCGCGGGGAGTTGGCGCAGGCCGCGGGGCATGCCGAGCGTGCCGCCGCGGCGGGTGACAGCGCCGACCGGGCCGGAGCACTCACCACCCTCGCCAGGATCCGTTCTCTCGCCGGTCGGGCCGCCGAGGCGGACGCGGCGCTGACGGCGGCACTCAACCTGCTCGGCGGGGCGGACGGCGGTCCGGAGAGCCGGGCGCTGGTGCGGATGCGCGCGGTGCTGGCGCTGGACTCCGACCGGGTGGCCGAGGCGCACACCCAGATCACCGAACTGCTGCGCACCACCGAGGGGTTGGCGGGAGTGGAGGACCGGCTGGCCGGCCTTGTCGTGCTCACCCGGGTCCAGGTGCGCTCCGGCGACTGCCGTCGCGCGCTGCGCACCGCGGCCCGCTGCACCCGGCTGCTCACCGAGTCCGGCGTGGAGTCGGCGCCCGCGCTGTACGCCGCGGCGCTGGCCGCCACCGCGGGCGGCGCCCCGCAGGAGGCGCGCCGACTGGCGGAGCGCGCGGTCCGGGCCTCCGCGGCGGACGGCGACCGGCTGTTCCTGCTGCGCGCCCTGGCCGTGCTGGGTCAGGCCGCGCTGCTCCCCGGTGACACGCACGGCGCCGCGGCGGCGGTGGAGGCGCTGCGTCGGGCCAAGGAGATCGGCGCGGCGATGTGCGCCGCCGATCCGCCGCTGCTGCAGTGGTACGGCGATCTGGCCGAGGCGCTGGTGATGCTGGGTGAGACGGACGCGGCGGGGTCGGTGATCCAGGAGGCCCACCGGCTGGCGGCGAACCCGCCCGGCAGTGTGTTCGCCGCCCTGGAGCGGGCCGAGGGGCTGCGCGAGGCGGCGCTGGGCCGGGCGAAGTCGGGCGCGGCACTGCTGCGCCGCTCGGCGGACCGGCTGCGTGAACTGCCGCTTCCGCTGGAGCTGGTGCGTACGCTCATCGCGCTCGGGGCGGTGGAGCGGCGGGGCAGGCACCGCAACGCCGCGCGGGCCGCGCTGACCGAGGCGCTGGAGACCGCCCGGGTGTGCGGGGCGGCACCGCTGGAGGCGCGGTCCGCCGAGGAACTGGCCCGGCTGGACGCCGTGGAGCGCGGCGGCGGTCCCGAACTGACCGCCACCGAGGCCCGGATCGCCGCGTTGGTGGGCGGTGGGGCGACCAACCGCGAGGTCGCCGCCGAGCTGTTCATCAGCGTCAAGACGGTGGAGGGCACGCTATCCAGGGTTTACCGGAAGTTCGGGGTCCGCTCCCGTACGGCGCTGGCACATGCGATGGCGGTGGGTCCGCTCGGCGCCAGCGTCACACCGATCAGCAGCAAACTTCCCTCGGCCAGGGGGGAGTTGGGACCGCGCGTCGTCGACATACCGGGTTAACACGACACCGGCAGTTAACACATGACGCAAGGGTTCCCCCGCTTATGCGAGCGTCCCTCCGTTTCTAGCGTGGTGTCAGTTCCGCTCCGCCCCTAGCGCGACCAGAGTGCGCCCAAAGCGCCCTGGCAGCGCGTCCCCCCATGGAGGACCCAGTGACGCCACGTCTGAAACTGCTCGCCCTGGCCGCCGTTCCGGCCCTGCTCGTCGCCGCCGTTCCCGCCGCCTACGCGGCGGCGCCGCAACCGCACACGGCGAGCGCGGCGCTCACCGGTGACGTGGTCAAGGGCCTCGGCGCGCACGCGGTGCGCACCGGCGCCGTCGCCTCGAGCCATCGCATATCGGTGGCGGTGAGCCTGACTCCCAGAGACGACAAGGCACTTGACACCTTCATCGCCAAGGTGAGCGACCCGCGCTCCAGCTCCTACGGCCACTACCTGACCAAGGCCGAGTTCGCCGCCCGGTTCGGCCGCACCGACGCCGAGGTCAAGCGGGTCAGGGACTACCTGCGGGCCCAGGGCCTCACCGTCACCGCGGTACACCCCGGCAACCTGCTGATCGACGCCAACGGCACCGCCGCCCAGGTGCAGAAGGCCTTCGGCACCAGGCTGTCGACCTGGAAGGACACCCGGTCCGGCCACACCTTCTACGCCAACGACACCGCGCCGACACTCCCCGGTTCCATCGCCTCGATCGTCAGTGACGTGGCGGGCCTGAACAACCGGCTCCAACTGCGCCACCAGGCCCCCTCCGGCGTGACCCCGCACAACGGCCCCGCGGGCGGCTACACCCCGGCCCAGCTCAAGGGCGGCTACAACGTGAAGGGCACCGCCAACGGCAGCGGCCAGAAGATCGCACTACTGGAGTTCGACGGCTTCCAGCAGTCCAACATCAGTGCCTACGACAGCCACTACGGCCTGAACTCGCCCGCGCCCTCCGTACAGCAGGTGGACGGCGGCTCCGGCGCGCTGGGCGACGGCCAGGTCGAGGTCGAACTGGACATCGAGGTGCTGAACGCGATCGCGCCCAAGGCGAACGTCACCGTCTTCGAGGGCCCCAACTCCGACGCGGGCGAGGTCGACACCTACCAAGCCATCGTCGACAGCGGTATCCCGACCACGTCGATCAGCTGGGGCGCGGCCGAGACCCAGCGCACCAGCTCCAACATCACCGCGGTGGACAACATCTTCAAGCAGGGCGCGGCCGAGGGCCTGGGCTTCTACGCGGCCTCGGGTGACAACGGCTCCGACGACGCGGGCGACGGCGGCACCTCGGTGGACTACCCGGCGAGCGACCCGTACGTCACGGGTGTCGGCGGCACCCGCCTGACCGTCAGCTCCTCCAACGCCTGGAAGAGCGAGGTGGCCTGGTCCGGTGGCGGCGGCGGGGTCTCCACCAGCTTCTCCATCCCGAGCTGGCAGAAGTCCGTCCAGCAGAGCGCGGGCGGCGGCCAACGCCAGGTGCCGGACGTGTCGGCGCACGCCGACCCGTCTCCCGGTGTCTCCATCTACTCGCAGGGCAGTTGGTCCTCGGTCGGCGGCACCAGCGCCGCCGCCCCGGAGTGGGCCGCCTTCGCCGCCCTGGTCAACCAGCAGGCCGCGGCGGCCGGCAAGCCCAACCTCGGCTTCGCCAACCCGAAGCTGTACGCGGCGAACGGCACCGGCTTCCACGACATCACCAGCGGCAGCAACGGCGCCTACAGCGCGGGCAGGGGCTGGGACTTCGTGAGCGGCTGGGGCTCCTACAACGCGGCGACGCTGGCAGCGAAGCTGCTCGGCTGACGCCGTACGGGCTCGGCCCGGGGGTCCAGACTCCCGGGCCGAGCCCATGGTCACGTGGTTGGTAACGCCACGGCCCCGGACTTCGGAGGTCGCGCGCCGGGACAGCCGTACTCCTCGTCCACCAGGACGAGCACGACGAGGGGCACGTGTTCGCGTACGACGGTCTCCAGTTCCTGGGAGTTCATCAGGAACGAGCCGATCGCCCATCATCGCCAGCACCCGCCGCTGCGGGCGGGCGAGCTTGACGGCGATCGCGCCCGGCAGCGCGAACCCCTGGTGGTTGCGATGAGCCGAACATAGGTGCGGTACACCAGCGAGCCTGCACCCCATCCGCGCTACTCAGGGCGCGGCGTGACCTGCCCAGGGGCTGTTCGACTGTCGGGGTGGTCGCCGACAGTTGACTGTGCCGCAGCGACCGCGACGGCTGCCGGGCCAGCACGATGTCAGCGTTGCGCCACCGTGAAGGGCATGGTGGCAAGATCCCCGGGAGTGCTCCTTGACCGCCCAGTCGCCGACCGCCGACGCACCGCCTGCTCGCTACGACGACCTGCGGGCCCTCGTCTTCAACTGCACGCTCAAGCGGTCGCCGCTGCGCAGCAACACCCAGGGGCTCATCGACCGCAGCGTGGGCATCATGGAGGGGCAGGGCGTCCACGTCGACGTCGTGCGAGCCATCGATCACGACATTGCCACCGGTGTCTGGCCGGACATGACCGAACACGGCTGGCAGACCGACGCCTGGCCGGGGCTGTACGAAAAGGTCCTGGCGGCCGACATTCTCGTGCTGGCGGGTCCGATCTGGCTGGGTGACAACAGCTCGGTGACCAAGCAGGTGATCGAACGCCTGTACGCCTGCTCCAGCCTCCTCAACGAAGCCGGACAGTACGCCTACTACGGCCGGGTCGGCGGTTGCCTGATCACCGGCAACGAGGACGGCGTCAAGCACTGCGCCATGAACGTCCTCTACAGCCTGCAGCACCTCGGCTACACCATCCCCCCGCAGGCCGACGCCGGCTGGATCGGCGAGGCGGGCCCCGGCCCTTCGTACCTAGACCCGGGGTCAGGCGGCCCGGAGAACGACTTCACCAACCGCAACACCACGTTCATGACCTGGAACCTGCTCCACCTGGCCCGGATGCTCAAAGACGCCGGAGGCATCCCCGCCTACGGCAACCAGCGAACCGCCTGGGACGCTGGCTGCCGCCACGACTACGAGAACCCCGAACACCGGTAATCGGCCGCTTCGCCACCTCACCCCTGACAAAACTCCAGGTCGTTGCGACTGGCCTGCCGGGCCGCCGAGGTCGGGACACGGAAGGCCGCGACGGTGGCGGGGCGGAAGTGACGGAAGATCAGGACAGCGCCGGAGGTGGTGAGGTAGGCCAGGACGAACAGGCCGCTCGCAGCGAGGTGCGCACGCACGGCCCGGATCGGGTACCGGCGGAAGGTGATTCGGCGATTGGCCTCGGCGTTGATGAGCGACCGGGTTGACCGCCGCTGTCCGTCCGTGCCGTTCCGCGTCGCACGCCACCATCTTTCATCTTCGGCCAGCGCGCGGACGTCGCGGATCGTACTCTGTCCGCATGCCGCGGCTGCCAGGAGGCCGGGCTCCACCGTTCGACTGACGGGGGCGGGAGCGTGAGCCCGTCGGCTCTCTCCGGCTGTATCCCCATCGGGGGACTTGCCCGCTCTGGTCGGCCGGAGCGGGGGCTTAGACGGCGATTCCCAGGGCGATTGTCCAGCCCCATACAGAACGCGATGCACGCGACGCACAGCAGCCTTCCGCGCCTACTCATCCACGCTGTCAGCCGGTGCACTCTGGCGCCCCTTCCTGATGCAGATGTGGCAGGGAAACGGGCACGGCGGTACGGGCTCACCCTGCGGGATGTAGGTCACGTACGGCATGGATGCATACGGCAGCGCCGACAGGACCACAGCCACGGAATCACGGGCGTCCTCCACTGCTACGCGCTCTGTCTCATCCGGGATCACGGCCGCACCACCGACGCCACACTGTGAACCCTCCGCAGATGGCGCCGAGCCAACACGCGATAGTCGACTTCCCTGCTCGGGTTTCGGTTCAACCGAGCTGCCTGCTCGGCGGACTTCAGCCGCGCGCACTCTTCGCACCCTTCCTGGTACGGCAGTGGTGGAGTCCTCACCGCGCCACCCCCACACCGGAGGGCACGTGCAGCCTCACGGGCGCACTGGTGGACACCGCCAGGGCGGCGCGGCCTGGCGGGCGGAGGGTCAAGAGATCTCGGATACGCCCGACCCAGCGGGCGATAGTCTGTGGCATGTTGACGCTCCAAGCAGCGTTGACCATGCCCCGGGACCGGTCGCACGGTCGCCGGGGTCCTTACTGGCCTCCTGACTCTTCCGCCTCAGAGAGTGTCGGCATAGTGGCCAACTGTCGGCCAGAATGAGGACATGACCGATGCCATTGGTGTCAACATCAAGCGCCTTCGTGTAGAGCGCGGTTGGAGTCAAGCGCGCTTAGCACGCGAAGTGTGCCGGTTGGCGGGGGTCAATGGAGAGCCGATCGGACGGCAGGAGATCAGCCGCTACGAGACAGGCAAGCGCACGCCCCGTGAGTGGTTGCCGTTCGTTGCTGAGGCGTTGAGCGTGACTGTGGCTGACCTCAAGGCATCCCAGAAGCCCGTCGAAGCGCCCTTGCCGACTCTGGCTGACTATCTGCCTGACAGAGACCTACTGGCCCCCCTCAGCGCCCGTACAGGGCGTCGTATCGGTATTGGCACGGTGGACGACCTACGACAGCGCGTACACGGGCTCAGGCTTGCCGATGACGTTATCGCCGGAGGCGATCTAATCCGTCCTGCACTCCGGGAACTCCGTTCCGCTGTGAAGCTCTACCGGGACGGAACCCACACGAGCGAAGTAGGGCGGCAACTCCTCAGCCAGATTGGCGAGTTGGCGCAGATTGCCGGATGGATTGCCAGCGACGCCGGACAGCACGGGGAGGCGGAACAAATTTATCGGCTAGGCATCAGCGCAGCAAGGCAGGCCGAAGACCTCACGCTGGCCGGGAACCTTGCCGGATCACTCGCCTACCAGTACAGCAACACAGGACGCGAAGTCGAAGGGATAACGCTTGCTCGCGTTGCCCTTACCGACGCTGGCAACGACGCGCCCCCGAAAGCCCGTGCTCTCTACCTAGACAGGGTGGCATGGGCTCACACGAAGGCAGGCGAAGCACAACCAGCCATGCGGGCCTTGGGCAAGGCTTCCGAAGCGTTGTCGGAAGACACTGCGGACACAGATTCGCCCACCTACCTGTACTGGGTGGACGCTGGCGAACTGCAAGTTATGGAATCCCGCTGCTACACCGAACTACATCGCCCCTTGCGCGCCGTGCCGTTGCTGCGGGAGGTACTCAAGGAGTACAACGCAACGCACACGCGAGAATTGGCGCTCT
This sequence comes from Streptomyces silvisoli, assembly GCF_029269905.1. Lineage (NCBI taxonomy): Bacteria > Bacillati > Actinomycetota > Actinomycetes > Kitasatosporales > Streptomycetaceae > Streptomyces > Streptomyces silvisoli. The sequence goes on from NZ_JARJBC010000018.1 coordinate 42,068, forward strand.
ATCTGTCGTGGCTTGCTGTCGCGCTTGCCGACGCCAACGAGCCAGAAGAGGCAGCAGTGACAGCGGAGCGTGTCATCACACTCTCATCCGACGTAGCCTCCGAAAGGACGGCAGAACGGGTACGCGTGGTATTACGTCGACTGGAAGAATTCTCAGATGTTCCGGAAGTCGCCTCATTGCTCGCTGAAGGCAGGGCAACCATTCAAGGCGGACCGAGCAGGGGGCCCGCAGGACCCTGAGAAGGTCTCCGCACGGTGGAGGACCCTTCGGGTCAGGCTGAGCCTGCCCGATGACTTCCGTATCCATGACTGGCGTCACTCTTGGGTGACCAACGCCTTGGATGCCGGAGAGAACCCTGTGGACGTCTCGGCGAACGTACGGCACCACTCGCCGGGCTGCACGATGGAGCGGTACGGCAAGCGCCGTGCTGCGGGTGCAAAGAAGCTGGCTGCGAGCAACGCCAGTCGAGTAGGTCTGTCGACTCCGGTCCAGGGAGTCGGCTGGGCTGTTGGTCACGTGGCTGGTCACGCCACAGCCCAGAAATGAAGAAAGCCCCTGGTAGGGGGCCTTCCACTGGTGTCCGAGGGGGGACTTGAACCCCCACGCCCGATAAAGGGCACTAGCACCTCAAGCTAGCGCGTCTGCCATTCCGCCACCCGGACTGGGTGTCCGCGGCTTCCCGCGGCGACAGGGATAACGATACCAAGGATTCGGAGTGCGTTTCACCTGCGTATCCCGGCCCAGGCCGGGGGCTGAAGGTCGGCTAGGGCGATACGCGTGATACTGGCGGTACGGGTGGTTCGTCAGCTGTGGGTGGCCGCCGCCGACCGGCCGTGCAGTTCCTGGCGGAGGTGGCGCACCTGCCGCTGGGGGCGGTGCGCCACCACGACCGGGCCGCAGCGTTGCGGCTGGGACCCGGCACCGTACGCCGCTGGCGCGGGCCGTGCGGCGGACGGTGCCGGACGTCCACGAGTTCCGCGCTGGTCGCCTACCGTCAGGGCATCGGCTGCCCGCTACGGCATCAGGTGGTAGTCCGGGAAGTTGCCCGGGAGCCGCTCACCGCGCGGGCCGTCCGTGACGGCCCGTACCAGCAGGTCGCCGCCTACGAAGGCGCCGCGCCATGAGGCGCCGAAGCCGCCGAAGAGTTCGTCGCGGTCGCCACGGGAGCGCGGCCGGCCCAGGCCCACCTTGAACGCCCGGATCTGCGGGGCCAGCCGCGCCGCGGTCCGTTCGTCGTCGCAGGACAGGCTGGCGACCAGCGCACCGTTGCTGGCGTTCATCGCGGCCAACAGCTCGGCCTCGGTGTCCACCAGCACGATGGTGTCCACCGGACCGAACGGCTCCGCGTGGTGCAGCGGCGACGAGCGCGGCGGGGCCAGCAGGGTGACCGGCGGCATGTAGCCGGAGGTGTCCTGAGCGGGCAGGAAGCGGCCGTCGGCGAGGGTTCCGCGGTGCAGCGGTACGGCACCGCGGTCGATCGCGTCGTCCACCAGCTCGGTCAGCTCCTTGGCCTTGGCCGCGTTGATCACCGGACCGAAGTCCAGCTCGGGCAGCGGGTCGTCCGGGGACTCCACGGCGAGCGGATGGCCGAAGACCACCGACCGGACCGCCGGAAGGTAGGCGCCCAGGAAACGGTCGAACAGCCGCCGTTGCACCACGAACCGCGGATAGGCGGTGCACCGCTGCTTGGCGTAGTCGAAGGTCTTGCGAATCTGGCCGGAAAGCGTGTCCCAGTCACTGAACTCCCACAGCCCCCAGCAGTTGAGCCCCTCCTGCTCCAGGATGTGCCGCTTGCCGAGGTCGGCCACGTCGGAGGCGACCCGGCCGCCCGCGTCCCGTCCGCCGACGAAGGAGACGCAGCCGATCTCCGGCGCCCGCACCAGCGCCTCGGACAGTTCCCCGCCGGAGCCGCTGACCAGGGTGATCGGGAGCCCCTCGCGCACCGCCAGGGCGCTGGCGAGCGTCAGGCAGGCCAGGCCGCCGTCGGTCGGGGTCTTGGCGATCACCGCGTTGCCCGCCAGGATCTGCACCAGCATGGCGTGCACCAGGACGCTCATCGGGTAGTTCCAGCTGGCGATGTTGCTCACCGGCCCGGCGAGCGGCGCCCGCCCCTCGACCATGCGGTCGATCTCCTCGACGTACCAGCGCACCCCCTCGATGGCACGGTCCACGTCGGCCTGGGCGAGCCGCCAGGGCTTGCCGATCTCCCAGACCAGCAGCAGCGAGAGCAGCTCCCGGTGCGCGGTGAGCGCGTCGAGGGCCGCGGTCACCCGCGCCTTGCGCTCCGGCAGCGGGACGCCGCGCCAGGCGCGGTGCTGGTCCAGCGAGGCGCGCACGGCATGGTGCGCGGCGTCCGGATCCAGCCGCGGCAGGCCCGCTATCGGGCTGCCGTCGACCGGCGACTGACAGGGCAGCAGTCGCCCGTCGGCATGCCAGCGGCCGTCCCACAGGTTGCGTACGCGGTCTTCGGCGAACGCTTCGGGCGCGGCGTCGAGACACCGCCGCCAGGCGTCCCGCCAGGCGGTTCCGGGCTTGAGGGTGAGGGTTGGTGCCATGTCGGTCTCCGCTCGGTAGTCGGGAGATCTTGGCCAACGGAAAGGCTCGGCAACGGCGAAGTGCCGTCGGAACGGGGGCCTCAAGGTCTACCGGAACGAACGGGCGCGCGGAACAGCGCGAGGCGCGACCCCGGCCGAGAGTGTCAACATCAGATCATGGAGTCGAACATTCTGAGCGGTACGAGCTTCGGAAAGCGGGACTGATCGCCATGGGACGGGTAACCGAGCGCCGACGCGTGCTGCGGGTCAGGGACGGGGCGGTCGGCCATCGCTCGGACACGCTGGTCGCCGAGGAGCCGCTGGAGATCCGGCTGAACGGAAAGCCGCTGGCGATCACCATGCGCACCCCGGGTGACGACTTCGCGCTGGCCGCCGGGTTCCTGGTGAGCGAGGGGGTGCTCGGCGCGGCGGAGGAGCTGGCTTCGATCGTCTACTGCGCGGGCGCGACGGACGACGGGTCGAACACCTACAACGTGGTGGACGTCTCGCTCGCCCCGGGCGTTCCGGTGCCGGACATCACCCTGGAGCGCAACGTCTACACCACGTCGTCGTGCGGTCTGTGCGGCAAGGCGAGCCTGGACGCGGTGGAGACGACGACCCGCTGGCCGCTGTCCGACTCGCCCGAGGTCGGGCTCGACCCCGAGGTGCTGGCGGTGCTACCGGACCGGCTGCGGGCCGCGCAGCGGGTCTTCGACCGAACCGGCGGCCTGCACGCCGCCGCGCTGTTCACCCCGGACGGAGAACTGCTGGACGTTCGGGAGGACGTGGGCCGGCACAACGCGGTCGACAAGCTCGTGGGACGCGCCCTCCAGCAGGGTCTGCTCCCCCTGTCCGGAAGCGTGCTGCTGGTCTCCGGGCGCGCCTCCTTCGAGTTGGCGCAGAAGGCGGTGATGGCCGGGATCCCGGTGCTGGCGGCGGTGTCCGCGCCGTCCTCGCTCGCCGTGGACCTGGCCGTGCGGACCGGGATGACACTGGTCGGCTTCCTGCGCGGCACGTCGATGAACGTCTACGCGGGCGAGCACCGCGTGCTGCTGGAGACGACGACGGCCGGAGCCTGACCGTTACTCAGGCCGCAGGACTGAGGAAGGACCGAGGCCTCAGCGGGCCTGGGTGGATGCCTGGCGGTCTGCCGTAGCGGTGTTCGCGCCGTCGACCACCTCGCCCGCCACCGTGCGCTGCTCGCCCGCCGGGGTCTCGTCCTTGAGCGCCTTGGTCTCCGCCTTCAGGATGCGCATCGACTTGCCGAGTTGCCGGGCGGTGTCCGGCAGCCGCTTGGCACCGAACAGCACGATCGCCACGACGGCGACGATCAGCAGGTGGGTGGGCGTGAACAGGTCGCGGATCACAGCAACTCCTCAAGCGTGGACAGGGCGGGCCTGGGCGTCTGGCGACGACCGTTCCGATGGCAGGCTACCTTCCCCGCCGCCGTCCGCGTCAGTCGAGTCATGGGACCACCGCTTGGCGATCACCGCGCAGACCATGAGTTGCATCTGGTGGAACAGCATCAGCGGCAGGATCATCAGGCCCGCGTGCCCGCCGAACAGCACGCTGGCCATCGGCAGCCCGTTCGCCAGGCTCTTCTTGGAGCCGCAGAAGACTATGGCGGTGCGGTCCGCGCGGGAGAAGCCGAGCCTGCGGGAGGCCACCGAGGTGAGGCAGAGCACCAGGCCGAGCAGCACCGCCTCGACCCCGAGCAGCGCCGACAGCCGGGCCGCCGTCACCTGGTGCCAGATGCCGTGCACCATGCCCTCGCTGAACGCCGTGTAGACGACGAACAGGATCGAGCTGCGGTCCGCCAGTGCGAGCACCTTCTTGTGGCGGGCGACGAAGCCGCCGATCCAGCGCCGCAGCAACTGCCCGGCCAGGAACGGCGCCAGCAGTTGCAGCGCGATGTCGGCCAGACCGTGCGCGGAGAACCCGGCACCGCTGGAGTGCAGCATCAGCCCGGCGAGTACCGGTGTGACGACCATGCCGAGCAGCGCGGAGTACGTCCCGGCGCAGATGGCCGCCGAGACGTTGCCGCGCGCGATCGAGGTGAACGCGATCGAGGACTGGATGGTCGAGGGCAGGATGCACAGATAGACGAACCCGGTGTAAAGCTGCGGGGTCAGCACGTACGGGACCAGGCCGCGGGCCGCCAGGCCCAGCAGTGGGAACAGCGCGAAGGTGCTGAGTACCACGGTCAGGTGCAGCCGCCAGTGGCTCAGCCCCGCCAGTGCCTCACGGCTGGAGAGCCGGGCGCCATAGAGGAAGAACAGCAGCGCGATCGCGAAGGTGGACGCCCCGTCGGCGACCGGCGCCGCGGCGCCCTTGGCGGGGAACAGCGCCGCCAGGCCCACGGTGGCGACGAGCGCCACGATGAACGGTTCGATCGGCATCCAGGACGGCCAGGACGGCAGCGTGACGCGGCGCATGTCTTCTCTCAGTCGGCTGTGGGGCAGGTCGGTACCAACGAGTGCACGCCTTCGTGGGGAGGGGGCGGTGACCCTGGTCAGCCTGCTCCTCACCAGGCTCATTGTGAACCCCGTTCACCGAACTGATAATCATCACAATTCACGATAACGGGGCTACCATCGGGGACGTGTTCGATCCCACGCAGTTGCGGACCTTCCTCGCGGTGGCGCAGACCCTGAGCTTCACCCAGGCCGCGCACCGGCTGGAGCTGCGGCAGTCGACCGTGAGCCAGCACGTGCGCAAGCTGGAGGAGACCGCCGGGCGGCAGTTGTTCCTGCGCGACACCCATGGCGTGGAGCTGACCGAGGACGGCGAGGCGATGCTCGGCTTCGCCCGCACGATCCTGGAGGCCAACGAGCGGGCCGCGGGCTTCTTCGCGGGCACCCGGTTGCGCGGACGGCTGCGCTTCGGCGCCTCGGAGGACTTCGTACTGAGCAGGCTGCCGGAGATCCTGGAGCGGTTCCGCCATGACCACCCCGAGGTCGACCTGGAGCTGACCGTCGAACTGTCCGGCACCCTGCACCAGCAACTGGCGGAAGGGCGGCTGGACCTGGTACTGGGCAAGCGGGCCGCCGGGGAGACGCACGGGCGGCTGGTGTGGCGGGACCGGCTGGTGTGGATCGGCGGCGAACGGCTGCGGATCGAACCGGACCGCCCAGTGCCGCTGATCCTCTATCCACCGCCGAGCATCACGCGGGCCCGCGCCCTGGAGGTGCTGGAGCGGGCGGGCCGCTCCTGGCACATCGCCTGCACCAGCGGCAGCCTCAGCGGGGTGCGCGCGGCGGCGCTCGCCGGGCTCGGCGTGGTTCCGCACGCCCAGGGGCTGGTCCCCCCGGGCCTACGCACCCTGCCCGCCCGGTCCTGCGGGCTCCCGGAGCTGGGCGGGGTGGACTTCGTGCTGCTGCACGGGCGGCGCGCGACGGCGGCCCAGGAGCCCGCCATGGCGCTGTCCCGGGCGGTGCTCGCCGCGGGCGACCGACTGCACCGGCCGATGTGACCTCAGCGCGGCCCTTCGTAGGTGAGCTGCTTGACCTGGCGCAGGATGGGCGCGGTCTCGACCTGCTGCACCCCGTCGAGGCCGCCGATCCGCTCGCTCAGATACCGGTACAGGCCCGAGGTGTCCCGGCAGACGGCGACGGCGACCACGTTCGACGGGCCGGTGATGGCCGCGGCGAAGACGATCTCGCGGTGTTCGGCGAGTGCGGCGCCCACCGATGCCAGGGCGGACGGGGTGACGGTCAGCCAGAGGGTGGCCTTGGTCTCGTATCCGATCAGGCCGGAGTCGAACTGGACGTCGACGAACAGCACACCGCTGCGCCGCAGTTGCTCCAGGCGGCGCCGGACCGCCGACTCCGACTGCCCCGTCACCTTCCGCAGCTCGGTGACGGGGGTGCGGCCGTCGCGTTCCAGCGCGGCCAGCAGCAGCTCGTCGGTGGCGTCGAGCACCACCGGGTCGGGTCCCGGCGGATCCACCGGTGGCGGGGCGAGCGCGGCGACCTGCTCGGGCGCGAGTATCCGCGACTTGGTGAACCAGCCGAGCGATCCGCCGTAAAAGGTGTGCAGCAGGCAGTGCGCGCTCACCGCGGTGACCCGCGGGGTGCGCTGGAGCTTGTCGAACAGCAGGCTGTCGCGCTCGTCGCGGCTGCGCGCGACCATCACGCAGAGCACCTCGGTACCGCCGGACGTCAGGCCGACCCAGGAGGTGTCGGGGCGCCGGGCGAGCGCGGTGGCCAGTCCCTCTGCGGCGTCCGGGGTGCAGCTCAGCCGCAGGTACCAGCGGGTGCGGCCGAGCCGGGTCCCGTCGGTGACCCCGATGACCCGCAGGCCGCCGCTGGTGCGCAGTCTGGCGTAGCGGCGGGCGACGGTCTGGTCGGAGACGCCGAGCACGCCGGCGATCCTGCTGAACGCGGCCCGGCCGTCCAGCTGCAGCGCCTGTAGCAGCTGGAGGTCCAGCTCGTCGGCGACGAGGGAATCCACCGCTCCACCGTCCTCGAATGTCGGTTTCCGCCGCCGCTCTCGCTCTGCCTGGCACGTATCGGCGCCGTCCGTTCATCGTACGTACCGCAACCAACGAACGAGGCAAGGGGCTTTCCATGCGCAAGTGGGCACCGCTGATCGCGGTCTGCCTGGGTACGTTCATGCTGCTGCTCGACGTGACGATCGTGACGGTGGCGCTGCCGGACATGGCGGGGGCGCTGCACGCCTCACTGTCCAGCCTGCAGTGGGTGATCGACAGCTACGCCCTGGCGCTGGCCGCGCTGCTGCTGGGCGTGGGATCGGCGGCGGACGTGCTGGGCCGCCGCCGGACGTACGTGGCCGGGACGGTGCTGTTCGCCGCCGCGTCACTGGCCTGCGGGCTCAGCTCGAGCGCGGGGATGCTGGTGGCGATGCGCGGGGTGCAGGGGGTCGGCGGCGCGGCGATGTTCGCGACGACGCTCTCCCTGCTCGGCGCGGAGTACCAGGGCCGCGACCGGGGTGTGGCGTTCGGCGTGTGGGGCGCGGTCTCCGCCGCCGCGGCGGCGCTCGGCCCGGTGCTCGGCGGCCTGCTGACGCAGAACCTGGACTGGCGGTGGATCTTCTACGTCAACCTGCCGGTCAGCGTGGCCGCGGTGGCGCTGACGCTCCGGATGGTCGGTGAGTCGCGGGGCCGAGCCGGGCAGCGGGTGGACGTGTTCGGCACCCTGTCCTGGACGGTCTTCGCCGGTACCGGGGTCTACGCGGTGGTGCGCGCGGACGCGGTGGGCTGGGGTTCGGCGGCCACGCTGGGCACCCTCGCGGTCTCCGCGGTGGCGCTGCTGGTGTTCCTGTTCGCCCAGTTGCGGGCGGCGGATCCGATGCTGGATCCGCGGCTGTTCCGCGGCGCGTCGTTCAGCGGTGTGATGGCGGCGGCGTTCGCGATCAGCGCGGCGGCGTTCGGCGTACTGCCGTACACCTCGATCTGGCTGCAGACGGTGTTGGGGTTCAGCCCGCTCAAGGGCGGGCTGGTGCTGGTACCGCTGGCCGCCGCGTCATTCCTGGCGGCGGCGGTGGGCGGACGGCTGCTGCACGGTGTCCCCGCCCGGCTGACGGTGGGCGTCGGCATGCTGCTGATCGGCGCCGGGGCGCTGGCGCAGGCCGTGCTGGGCGCCGGCTCCGACTGGCCGTCCCTGCTGCCAGGGCTGATCGTGGCGGGCGTCGGCGTGGGCGTGGCCACCCCGGCGCTGTCCCAGGCGGCGCTGTCCTCGGTACCGCCGCACCGGGCCGGGATGGCGGGCGGCGCGGTCAACACCTTCCGGCAGCTCGGCTACGCGCTCGGGGTGGCCCTCTTCGGCACCCTGGCCGCCTCCCGGATGACCCACGCCCTGACCGGTGAGGCCGCCGACCCGCACGGCACGGCGCAGGCCCTCGCCGGTGGGGCCGCGCGGCAGCTGCTGTCCGCCCGGGTGGCCGCCCCGCACGCGCTGCGGGCCGCCTACGCCTCGGGCCTGGACGCCGCCGCGCTGGCCGCGGGTGCGGTGGGGATCGTGGCGGGCGTACTGGTGCTGCTGCTGGTCCGTACCCCGAACGCGCCGGTGCCGGGCCCACGGCGGGCGGCGGAGCAGGTACCGGTGCGGGCCAACGCGGGATGAACGGGAGTCGGCGTCGGCCAGCACCTGTAAGGCGCGGGTGAGTGCCCCGGAAAGATGGCGGAGAGATTCGGTGCAGATCCACGGTCCGTTACATCGCGGAAACCGTAAGGTAGTTCCCGAAGTTTCCGGCATAACGCGACGACACGGGTGATCACCCGGCCGACAAGTCCGGATTCGCCGTATCTGCAGGCCTCTCCCCTGGCGCGACAGGATCAGGTAGCTTACGGGCCCGCCCGGCATCCTTGCCCCACGGGTCCGCTTTACGGCCACTGTTCCCCTCCCGGGCGACAGCACCATCGTCGAAGCGCCGCGCGGGGCGCTCCCGAGGAGCAGAATTGCGCGAGTTCAGTGTCCCGCCACTGGCGACGGCGCCCCAGGTCGGGGGACTGGCCGACGCCGTGTACAGCAACGCCGCGCAGGCGCCCGACCATGTGGTGCTGGGGCGCAAGACGGACGGCGCATGGCGGGACGTGACCGCGGCACGGTTCCGCGACGAGGTGCTGGCGCTGGCCAAGGGACTGCTCGCCACCGGGATCCGGTTCGGCGACCGGGTCGGGATCATGTCCCGTACCCGCTACGAATGGACGCTGTTCGACTTCGCGTTGTGGTCGATCGGCGCCCAGCCGGTGCCGGTCTACCCCACCTCGTCGTCGGAGCAGGTCTACTGGATGCTCCACGACTCCGGCGCGGTGGCCTGCGTGGTAGAGCACGAGGACCACGCGATGACCATCGGCGCGGTGGTCGACCGGCTGCCGCAGCTCACCCGGCTGTGGCAGCTGGACGCCGGTGCGGTCGCGGAGTTGACCGCCGCTGGAGCACACATCGACGACGACGTGGTCGACCGCCACCGGTTCGCGGTGACGCCCGACGCGGTGGCCACCGTCATCTACACCTCCGGCACCACCGGCCGTCCCAAGGGCTGTGTGCTGACCCACGCCAACTTCATGGCGGAGGCCGACAACGTGGTGGCCCGCTGGGAGCCGGTGTTCCACTCCAGGCCCGGCGACGAGGCGGGCACTTTGCTGTTCCTGCCGCTGGCACACGTCTTCGGCCGCATGGTGGAGGTCGCGGCGATCCGCGCCCGGGTGCGGCTGGGCCACCAACCGAGCCTGGCGGCGAGGGACTTGCTCCCCGACCTGGCCGCCTTCCAGCCCACCTTCACGCTCGCGGTGCCGTACGTCTTCGAGAAGGTCTTCCACGCCGCGCGCCGCAAGGCGGAGGCGGATGGCAGGCTCGGCCCGTTCGACAAGGCCGTCGAGGTGGCGGTGCGCTACGCGGAGGCGCAGGAGCACAAGGCGTTCGGCACCGGCCCCGGCCCCAGCGCCGCGCTGCGGATGCAGCACCAGGTGTACGAGAAGCTGGTCTACACCAAGGTGCGCGCGGCGCTCGGCGGCCGGATGCGGCACGGGATGTCCGGCGGCTCGGGGATGGAGCGCCGGCTCGGGCTGTTCTTCGCCGGTGCGGGCGTGACCATCTACGAGGGGTACGGGCTGACCGAGTCCACCGCCGCCGCGACCGCCAACCCGCCGGAGCGCACCCGGTTCGGCACCGTGGGCCAGCCGGTGCCGGGCACGACCGTGCACATCGCGGACGACGGGGAGGTGTGGCTGCGCGGCGGCCAGGTCTTCGCCGGGTACCTGAACAACCCCAAGGCGACGGACGAGGTGCTGCACGACGGCTGGCTGGCCACCGGTGACCTGGGCGCGCTGGACGACGACGGCTATCTGACCATCACCGGCCGCAAGAAGGAGATCCTGGTCACCAGCGGTGGCAAGAGCGTCTCGCCGGTGCTGCTGGAGGAGCGGGTGCGGGCGCATCCGCTGGTCGCGCAGTGCGTGGTGGTCGGCAACGACCGGCCGTACGTCGCGGCGCTGGTCACCCTGGACCCGGACGGGGTGACCCACTGGCTGTCGATGCGCGGCAAGCCGCCGCTGCCGCCCGCCGAGCTGGTCCGCGACCCGGACCTGGAGACCGAGATCCGGCGGGCTGTGGTCGCCGCCAACACCCTCGTCTCGCAGGCCGAGTCCATCCGTACGTTCCGCATCCTCGCGGCGCAGTTCAGTGAGGAGAAAGGGTTGCTCACCCCCTCGCTGAAGCTGAAGCGGAAGGCGATCGAGAAGGCCTACTCGGTGGAGATAGACGCGCTGTACCGGGCCTGAGCAGCGGCTTTCGGCCACACGACACGGCGCCACTCGAACGGAGGGGAATGCCTGGCAGGTGGCTCCTCGTTGGAACAGGGGAGACATCGGAGTCAGAGCTAAGGAAACGACTGCTCGTGAGCAAAGTCCCCGCCATCACCCTGAACAACGGCGTCACGATGCCGCAACTGGGCTACGGCGTCTGGCAGGTTCCGGACGCGCAGGCCACCGACGCGGTGCGCACCGCCCTGGAGGCCGGTTACCGCAGCATCGACACCGCCGCCGCCTATGGCAACGAGGGGGGCGTCGGCCGGGCGATCAGCAGCTCCGCCATTGCGCGTGAGGAAATCTTCGTCACCACGAAGGTGTGGAACAACCACCACGGCTACGACAGCACCCTGCGGGCCTTCGACAGCTCGCTGTCCAAGCTGGGGCTGGAGCGGCTTGACCTGTACCTGATCCACTGGCCGGTGCCGTCCCGCGACCTGTACGTGGACACCTGGCGCGCGCTGGAGAAGCTCTACGCCGACGGCCTGGTCCGGGCGATCGGCGTGTGCAACTTCCAGACCGCGCACCTGCGGCGGCTGCTGGACGAGACCGACGTCGTGCCCGCGGTGAACCAGATCGAGCTGCACCCCCACTTCCAGCAGGCCGAGCTGCGCGCCTTCCACGCCGAGCACGACATCGCCACCGAGGCCTGGTCCCCGCTGGGCCAGGGCAAGGGGCTGCTGGACGATCCGACGATCGGCAAGATCGCCGAGAAGCACGGCCGCACCCCGGCCCAGATCGTGCTGCGCTGGCACATCCAGCTCGGCAACGTGGCGATCCCCAAGTCGGTGACCCCGTCCCGCATCGCCGAGAACATCGACGTGTTCGGCTTCGAGCTGGACGGCGACGACCTCGCGGCGCTGGCCGGGCTGGAGACCGGCACCCGGCTGGGCCCGGACCCGGACACGTTCGACATGATCTGAGCCCTCGGGTGCCCGCCGGTGAGGACGGCGGGCACCCGGAAATCCGGATGCGCGCCATGCCACCGGCCGCGGGTATGGGCCCGTGGACGTCATGAACGACGCGCCAGCGGAGCGCTTCATGGCCCAGCCGCCGCTGTACCCCGCGGTCGAGTGCGAGCTGGAGCGCGCGGACGGCGGCTACTCCCCCGTCGAGTTCGCCATCCGCGCCGGCCCGCAGGCCGCGGCTACTGCCGCTTGGCCGCCGGGAGTTGCTTCCCGGTAGCGCCGTCCACCAGCTTGCGGTTGTCCAGCGGCGCCTTCAACGTGGTGCTGACCTGGGTGAGTTGGGCGATGTCCGGGCACATCTGCCCCGGCTTCTGGTGCTTGGTCACCTGCACGGTCAAGGTGACGTCCGACGTCGCTTCACTGGCCCGCAGCGCGACGGTCTCGCAGCCCCCGCGTACCGCTTCTGTGCGCAGCGTACGGCCGTCGGAGGCAACGGTGACCTGCTTGGTGATCGGCTGGTCCTTCGGCTGACCGGCGGCGGTACCCCCGCCGGGGGCGGCGCTCGGGGCGTGTGAGCCGCTCGGGCTGGTGGAGGTCGGGCCGCTGGCCGGGGAGACGGTTTTGTTGCCGCAGCCGGTCAGGGCGGTGGTCGCGGCGATGGCCGCCGCGGCGGTCAGAGCAAGAAGTCGTCCGTTCATGTGGATGTGACGCATGAGGCGCGATCCGGGTTCCGTCCCCGCGGACCACGTGGCCCGGCAACGGCGACGGACGTAGCCTCACCGATCGAATTGACGATGACCCATCCACCTCCGGACACCTCTGCCCAGGCCCGGGGCCAGCGCCTTCAGGGGGAAACGTCGACCACTCGCCACCGTCGCGGCCACCGAGCCCGCGCAGAGGCGTCCATGATGTGGAATGACCTGTCCCGGATTGCGAGATCGGCCTACTCTGCCGCTACCGGACCGAAGGCAGGGAATCTTCCGAAGGGAGCCTCACCATGGCCGCGTACACCCATGGACACCACGAGTCCGTACTGCGCTCGCACCGCTGGCGCACCGCGCGGAACTCCGCGGCGTATCTGACCGGGCGGCTGCGGCCCGGCATGCGGCTGTTGGACGTGGGCTGCGGGCCGGGAACGATCACCGCCGACCTGGCCGAGCTGGTCGCCCCCGGACGGGTGAGCGCCGTCGACACGGCCGAGAGCGTGCTGGAGTCGGCCGCCCGGGTCGCCGCGGAACGCGGCCTGGACAACGTCGAGTTCCGCACCGCCGACGTGCACGCGCTGGAGTTCGCCGACGACACCTTCGACGTGGTCCACGCCCACCAGGTGCTCCAGCACGTGGCCGACCCGGTCCAGGCGCTGCGCGAGATGCGCCGGGTGTGCAGGCCCGGCGGCATCGTGGCGGCCCGGGACTCGGACTACCACGGCTTCGTGTGGTATCCCCAACTGCCCGCGCTGGACGAGTGGATGGACCTGTACCAGCGATGTGCCCGGGCCAACGGCGGTGAGCCGAACGCCGGGCGGCGGATGCTGGCCTGGGCCCGCGCCGCCGGGTTCACCGACATCACGCCGAGCACCAGCACCTGGTGCCACGCCGACGACGCGGACCGCGCCCACTGGGGCGGCATGTGGGCCGACCGCATCCTGCACTCGGCCATGGCCGACCAGGCCCGCCGGGACGGCATGGTCACCGAGGACGGCCTGCGCCGCATCTCGGCCGCCTGGCGCACCTGGTCCGCGGACCCCGACGGCTGGCTGAGCGTTCTGCACGGCGAGATCATCTGCCGCGCGTGACCGGCGCGTCGGCGGATCAACGCCCGGCGCGGCGGCCCTTCATCAGGACGTAGACCAGGACACCGGCGAACAGGAACAGCGTGCCCTGGTACACCGCCGCGTATCCGGCACCGGCGACCAGCCACATGGAGAAGCCGAACGCACCCAGCGCCATGACCACGTCGCGTGCGAAGCGACCCGGCCGCACCTGCTCGCGGCGGCCGGAGACCAGCCAGTACAACTGGGCGGCGGCGGCCAGCAGATAGGGCACGGTGGCCGAGAACGTGGTGATCAGCACCAGGATGTTGAACACCCCTGTGGCGCCGGTCGTGTAGTTGACGACGGTGAGCAGCGAGGCGAGCACCACGCCGACGAGCACGCCGAAGGTCGGCACGCCACGCTGCTTCTTGGTGAACGCGGCCGGGAACAGCCCGTCCTGGGCGGCGGCGTAGGGGGCCTGGGCGCTCATCAGCGTCCAGCCGTTGAGCGCGCCGATGATGGAGATCACCGCGCAGACCGCGATGAGCGTGCCGCCCCACTGGCCGCCGAACATGTTGTTGACCGCGTCGGAGAAGGGGGCGGAGGACTTCACCAGGTCGCGGTGCGACACGGTGCCGAACACCGAGACGGTGCCGAGCAGGTAGACCAGCGCGGCGCCGATGGTGCCCAGCACGCTGGCCCGGCCGACGTTGCGCTCCGGGTCGCGCACCTCGCCCGCGCTCATCGCGGCGGACTCCACGCCCACGTAGGAGTAGAGCAGCAGCGCGGCCGAGGCGGAGATCCCGCCGAGCAGGTTGCCGCCGCTGGGGTCGAAGGGGCCGAGGTTGTGCGGGTCGAAGAAGAACAGACCGATGACGGCGACGAACAGCAGCGGCAGGAACTTCAGCACGGTGGAGACGATCTGCACCGCGCCGACCCAGCGGGTGCCCGCGAGGTTCGCCAGCGCGGGCAGCCAGAGCGCGGCGAGCGCCACCGCGAGGTGGGTCCACTTGGAGAAGTGGCCGGGGAAGACCACGTCGATGTAGCCGACGGCGGCCACCGCCAGCGCCGCGTTGCTGACCCAGGTCATCACCCAGTACGACCAGGCGGACAGGAACCCGGCGAAGTCGCCGAACGCCTCCCGGGCGTAGACGTACGGTCCGCCGGTGCGCGGGTTGCGCTGGGCGAGGCGGCCGAAGACCAGGGCGAGGGTGATCGCGCCGACCGTCAGCACCACGAAGGCGAGCAGGCTGAGCGTGCCGAAGGGGGCGACGGAGGACGGCAGCAGGAAGATGCCGCCGCCGATGATGTTTCCCATCACCAAAGCAGTGGCGGTGGGCAGCCCGAAGCGCCGCGCGTGATGGGTCCCGTTCTCGGCCGGGTCGGCCGGCGGGGCCATGGTCTCGCTCGCGGTGTCGTGCATGGGTGTACGCGCCTCTCCTGCGTCCCGCCGCCGCACCGCACATCGCCGGGACCGGTGCGGTCGCACCGGTCCCGGCGATGACACGACGGAAGGTTGTTCTCCTTGTTCGGAGCGTCCCCATGGTGGACCAGCCCGCACACGTCAACAAATCGATCGCGGTTGTTTCGGGCCATGACCCCGCGCACGGTAAATGTTGCGGTCCGGCCGCCGTCGGACCGCAGAAACGCCGAAGGGCGCACGGCCCGGGCTTCCGAGCCGTGCGCCCTGTCCGGGCGGACGGGATCAGGCGGCGTCGCGGCGCCGGCGCAGTCCGAACGCGATGGCCCCACCAGCGGCGATCACCAGGCCGGCGGCCAGCCCGACGGGCAAGGCCGGGAAGGACGCACCGGTCTCGGCGAGCTGCTGCTGGGCGATGTCGTCGGTGCTGGCGGCGTTACCGGTGTTGTCAGAGATGCTGGAGTCACCGGAGTTGTCGGAGCCGCCGTGCGACGGCGGAATCGACTTCACCGAGGCGACGGAGCCGTCCGAATTCAGCAGCACCTGCTGGTTGTTGGGGTGCCTGAAGTCGAGCAGCGCCCCTATCGAGGTGGCCCGCTGGTCGAAGGAGCCGTCGCCGATGCGCCGGGTGCCCCAGTTGTCCTCGATGAACTTGGTGATCGAGGTCTGCTCGGTCTGGGTGTGGTCGACCTTGTTCACCTTGCTGAACGGGGAGATCAGCAGCAGCGGCTGCCGGGCGCCCGGTCCGCAGCGGTCCGCGTAGCCACCGGCGGGCGCGGGGCCCGCCTGGCAGGCGGGGTTGTCGACCGCCCTGCCGTCGGAACCCTTGGCGGAGTCCTTCGAGCCGTTCAGCGGCGGCGCGAAGACGTGGTCGTACCAGCCGTCGGAGTCGTCGTAGGCGAGCGCGATCGCGGTGTCGCGCCACTGCGGCGACTTCTGGATCTGGTTGATCTCCTTGACCAGGAAGTGCTGCTCGTCGATCGGGTCGGAGTAACCGGCGTGGCCGTCCTGGTAGGCCGGCGCCTTCAGGAAGCTGACCGAGGGCAGTCTGCCCGCCTTGACCACGGCGTCGAAGTCGCTGAGGTCGTAGTTGTGGTTGGCGCGGCCGTTGTGCCCGATCTCGTTGATCGAGGCGGGCGCGAGGTGGTGCGGGTTCGAGGTGGACTGGTAGTACTCGAACGGGTCGTGGTGCGGGCTGTAGTCCTCCACCGCCGCGCCGCCGACGTTGGTGTGCGTGGTGCCCTTGCACTGGGCGTACGAGCCCTGCCGGCCGTTCCACGGAGTGCTGGGCCGGAAGCCGCCCTGGAACCAGCCCCAGCTGACGCCCTTGGCGTTGAGCCGGTCACCGATGTTCGGGCCGGTCATCTCGGCCAGCGCGTCCTTGGCGGTGTGGTCCTTGTTGGCGCAGTCGTCGAAGGCCGGGTCCGGGTCGTTGATCACGGTGCCGACGCCTTTGGCGTTGGGCGACTGGACCGTGTACGGGTCGGGCGTCTTGGTCTGCTTGGGGTGCTCGGTGCCGGAGGCCGGGTCCACCGAGACCACGCCGTGCGTCTGCCCGGAGACCAGCTCCAGCGCGCCGGGCGTCGACGGGCCGTAGGTGGAGCCGAACGACTTGTCGTTGAGCGTGTAGTGCTGGGCGTAGTTCCACAGCGCGGTGACGGTGTTGCCGTCGTAGTAGTCCATCGCCAGGCCCGGTTCGCCGAACAGGTTGCCCGAGCACTTGCCCGAGTCGGTGTTCTGCACGAACTGGTCGGCCTTGCCGCCGTCGTACGCGTACTGCTCGGGGCTGTAGTCGTGGTTCTGGTCGCAGGTCATCGCCTGCGACGGGCTCAGCCGCTGCGGGGCGTACTGGTTGGGGTTCTTCGTCAACAGCCCCGCGTTGGCGAGGGTGTTGGTGTCCTTCGGGGTCTTCGGGGACGCGGTGAACTTCGTGCCGTCGCTGTTCGCCGCCTTGGGGTAGGTGGCGAAGTAGTGGTCGAAGGAGATGTTCTCGTCGAAGATCACGACGAGGTGCTTGACCGGCGTGGCGGTGCGCACCGGTCCGCCGTGGGCGGGCGCGGCGATCGCCGGTGCGGTTCCGCTCGCCGCCGCCAGCACAGCTGCTCCGGCCAGCGCTCCCCACCGTGCCGCCCGGCGCCGGGTACCGGCCGGTGTCACTCTGACGGTCATGCCATGCCCTCCGTAAGCTGCGGTATGCCGCGTTCCGACCGGTGATGCTGGTGGCCGGCCGGGGCGGTACGGCGGAACTGCGATGACATCGAAGTGAACAGTTCACGTCAAGAGGGCGCGCCCTAGCCAGTCGTCGCGGTCCCGCACGCCGGGGAGGGCGAAGAAGTAGCCGCCGCCGAACGGTGAGATGTAGTCCACCAGCGGCTCACCCGCCAGCCGCTTCTGCACCGCGGTGAACTGCCGGTCCAGGTCCTGCTGGTAGCACAGGAACACCAACCCCATGTCGAGGTTGCCGTTGGAGTCCATCCCCTTGTCGTAGTTGTACGCGCGGCGCAGTATCCGCTGGTCGTCGGTGGCCGGTGTGCGGGGGTTGGCCAGCCGGATGTGGCTGTCCAGCGGGATCACGTCGCCCTTGGGGTCCTGGGGGTACTGCGGGATGTCGCTCTCGGCGTCGCCGTCCAGGGGCGCGCCGCTGTCCCTGCGGCGGCCGAACATCCGCTCCTGTTCGCTGATCGAGACCCGGTCCCAGAACTCCACCAGCATCCGGATCAGCCGCACCACCTGGTAGCTGCCGCCCGCGGTCCACGCCGGTTCCCCCGAGCCGCTGGCCGGGATCCACACCAGGCGGTCCATCTCCCGGGCGTTGGAGGTGTCGGGATTGGCGGTGCCGTCCTTGAACCCCATGTGGTTGCGCGGGGTGCCGGACGGGCGCGGTGCGCTGACGAAGCCGTCGATCCGCCAACGCACCTGCGCCCCGCCGCGGGTGTGCCGGGCGATGTCGCGCAGCGCGTGCAGCACGGTGTCGGTGGAGTCGGCGCACAGTTGCAGGCTCAGGTCGCCGTGGCACCAGGCCGGGTCGAGGTCGTCGTCCGGGAAGGTGTCCATCGCCCGCAGCCTGCGCGGCTTGCGGGCGCCCAGCCCGAACCGGCCGTCGAACAGCGAGGCCCCTGCGCCGACGGTCACGGTCAGCCGGTCGGCGGGCAGTCGTGGGCCGAGGGTGCCGGAGTCGGCGGGCGGCTCGGTGATGCCGAGGGACGGCGGGGTACCGCCCTCGGTCAGGAAGCGGGCCCGCTCGGTGATGGTGCGCAGCAGATCGGTCAGTTCACCCCGGTCGGCCGCGGTCACGTCCAACGCGGCCAGCACGCACTGGCGTTGCGAGGCAGTGGTGACGCCCGCCTGGTGGACGCCGTGGAACGGGATGGTGGAGGGCGCGTCGAGCGGCGCGGCCTGCGCGGCGTCGGCGCGCACCAGACCGGTGGTGGCGGCGCCGGTGATCCCCGCGGCCGCGGCGCCGCGCAGGAAGAAGCGGCGGTCCAGCCCGGTCATGACGTCCTCCGTACATCGCATACCGCGGCGACCGCGGCGAGTTGCTCCACGGCGGCGCCGGCGTCGGCGTCGACCCGCTCGCGCTGGGTGCGGCTGAGGGCGTTCAGCGCGGTCCAGTGGCCGTCGGTCTCGAACCCGTCGAGGGTGCGCTGCATCCGGTCCAACGCGGCGTCCACCCGCGGGAGTTGCGGGAGGCGGGCGGCGGTCAGCAGCGGCCGCAGGTAGCCGAGCGCGGTCCTGGTGCCGTCGAGGTTGGCGCGGGCGGTGGCCAGGTTGCTGCCGCTGCCGTAGTCGGTCCGGCCGGTCAGCTCGAACTGAACGGTGTTCTCCAGGATCTCGTGCGCCCGCAGCCCCAGTTGCGCGGGGTCCATCCGCGCCTGCGACCAGCCGGACCGCAGTTGGTCCACGTCCTTGCCCAACTGGTCGGCGGGGAGGCGCAGTTGCTCGGCGCTCTGACCGTGCCACAGGCCGTACTCGATACGGTGGAAGCCGGTGAAGCGCGGATCCGAGCTGCCCCGCGGCAGTCCGGCGGTGGTGCCGTTGATCGCCTTGTCGGCGTCGCCGAAGGTGCCGTACGCGGCGCCCATCCGCTCGTACACCAGATGCGCGGGCAGCCAGGCGGCGCGCGCGGCGTCGAGGTCGCCGCTGTCGACGGCGTCCTTCAACGCGCCGACCCTGTCGGCGAGCTGGCCCATCTGGCCGCCGATCCACTGCTGGTAGGCGATGGTGGGCGGGATCAGGTCGTGTTGGCTGACCGGTACCGCGGCGGGTCCGGCGGCGGCGTGACCGGCGATCCGGACCGTGGGGCCGGTCACGGCGTCGGCGTCGTCCGGCAGGCACTTGAACGCGTAGGAGCCGCCGCCGAGGGTGACCTGGAGCGGGCGCGTGGTGCCCGGGGCCAGGCCCTCGACCTCGCCGTAGACCGCACCGGTGCCGGGATCGACGAGATCCACCTCGGCGGGGCCGCTGGAGGCGTTGTGGACGTCGAACACCTGGTCGCCGCCGTGCCCGTCGGTCCAGCCCTGCCCGCAGTCGCCCGCGGACATCGTCACCCGGGTGTGCGGCAACCCGTCCGGGTACGCGGCGCTCTGCCGCGCCGCGGGCCGGCCGGTACCGTCCATCGCGCTCACCAGCACCGCGACCACCACGGCGACCGCCACCAGCGCACCGCCCGCCGACAGCAGCCCACGCCGACCGCGCGGTATTCGTGGGCGGATCACTCGGCGGCTCCAGCGGGCACGGGACGTAAACGGCGTGGACACCAGTGCGAAGGGCAGGGGTGCCGCCGCTCATCGTAGGGAGCCGGACAGCCCCGCACCTATGCGCGCGGGGCCGGGAAACCGGGAATTCGACGGGATTTCACCTGTCCGGCATGTCCCGGCGGGCCTAGATGCAATACCGGTGACTTAGTGATCTTTTCGGCGGCTTGGTGTGGTCTTGGTGGGCTCGACGGTCGTGACGGTCGGCGTGTCGGGTCGTGGCGGGTTGATGTGCTCGGGGCGTTTGAGTTTCCAGTTGGCCATCTTGCGTTTGATCACGCGGGGGTTGGACCGCAACCGTCGCGGTGGCAGCAGTCGTTCACAGACCTCAGACAGGCTCTGGGTCAGTGCCCGGGCGAGTCGGGAGGGGGGAAAGCGCCGCCTGGCCGGTGACGTGGCGGCGGACGACGCGAAGGGTGCGAGTGAAGGAGATCCGGTCGGGATCGCAGCCTTCATCCCGCGCGGCCTGGTGCATCAAGTCGCGTAGCGCGTGGTGGATCAGCAGGAACGCGAAGATCTCCTGCTCGACGCCTGTCGGGTGCTGGGAACGCAAGACAAGGCGGGGACCGCCCTGGTGGGTCTTGATCTCATCCAGCGTGGTCTCGATCTCCCACCGCTGGGCATACAGTGCGGCCAACTCGGCTGCCGGTGCGGCCTTCGGGTCCAAGATGGTGGTGATCAGCCGGTAGACCGTGCCGTCGGCGGCGGGGCCAAGGGTGTACTCGATGACCCGGACGGTGATCGGGTCCGCGCGGCGGTTCTTGTCCCGGGCGGCGACGATCTGCGACAGGTACGAGCCGTCGCCAAGCGTCCGCACGACCGGCAGGACCGCGCTGTTCTTCACCCGCCACAGCAGGTCGGCGCCGGTTGCGGTGGCAGCCCGCCACAGGTCGAACCCCACGAAACCCCGGTCGGCCAGCACCAGCATTCCTGCAGCCAGATGGTCGAACAGGCACCGGGCCAACGCGGTTTCGTGCACGGCAAGCGGACCGGCTTCAGCGGCGAAGACCGCATGGGTGCCGCACTCGACCAGCGCAGCCACCCGCGCCTGCGGAAACGCCCCCCGCTTCTGCCCGCGCGAGGATCCCGGACGGCCGAAATAGGCGTCGTTGGCCTCGGTGTCGGGCACGTCGAAGGTGGTGCCATCCACTGCGACCAGCCGCCAGCGCCGGTACCAGGCCCCGACGGTCGCCTCGGTGGCCACCGGCCGGCACACCCGCGCGAACAGCACCTTCAATGGTTCGGATCCCAACCGCAGCCGGGCCCGGCCGATCGCCCCCGTCGATGGCACCCGCCACGTCCCCTCCCACCGCCGCTCGTCTTGGAGCCCGCAGGTGAGCAGCCGCGCGACCTCCTCATAGCCCTGTCCCGAAAACAGGCACATCGCGAGTACGAAGTACAACACCACCCGCGCAGGCAGAAGCCGACGACGCTGCTCGACCCGCCCGCATTCAGCGATCACCTCATCGACCAACTCCGGCGGGAAGGCACGTGTGAGCACACCGAGCGCGATGCGATCCGACAACCGCTCCGTCGCGGATGACTTCACCTGTCCGGGCCTTGGCACACCACATCCAACGACCCAGACCGGCCAAAGTCACCGGTATTGGGCCTAGATGGGCATCACGCGGTCCGCCTGCGGTCCCTTCGGCCCCTGGCTGGTCTCGTACTCCACCCGCTGGCCCTCCTCAAGGGAGCGGTAGCCGCTGCCCTCGATGGCCGAGTAGTGGACGAACACGTCCGGGCCGCCCTCGTCCTGTGTGATGAAGCCGAACCCCTTCTCGGCGTTGAACCACTTCACGGTGCCTGTCGCCATCACTCATGGCCTTTCGTGCGCTGCCGCGGCGGCTTCGACACACCGCCCGCGATCTCGTCAACAGCATCCACGATCAGGTGCCATCCAGCACCCGCGAACCGCCGATCGGCAGATCCCACAGATCCTGCCGGGGGCGCCCGCTGGCGACCCACGCCGCCCGGCAACGGGTCAGCGGCTCCAGCGGCGGCTCGGCGGAGAGCAGGAACGTCGCCCAGTGCATCGGGGCCATCACCCGCGCGCCCACGTCGAGGCAGGCCTGGACCGCCTCCTCCGGATCGGTGTGCACCGAGCGCAGCAGCCGCCTGGGCTGGTAGGCGCCGATGGGCAGCAGGGCGATGTCGATGTCCGGGTGGCGGCGGCCGATCTCGCGGAACCAGTGTCCGTACCCGGTGTCCCCGGCGAAGTACAGCCGCTGCCCCGCAGGGTCGCTGAGCACCCAGCCGCCCCACAGCGAACGGCAGGTGTCGGTCAGGGTGCGCTTGCTCCAGTGGTGCGCGGGCACGAACTCGAAGCGCACCCCGCCCAGTTCGGCCGCCTCCCACCAGTCCAGTTCGGTGACCCGGGTGAAGCCGCGGCGGCGGCACCAGCGGGCCAGCCCGGCCGGGACGAACAGCGCGGTGTCGCGCGGCAGCCGCTTGAGGGTGGGGGCGTCCAGGTGGTCGTAGTGGTTGTGGCTGATGACCACCGCGTCCACCGGCGGCAGGTTCGCCCAGGGCACGCCGACCGGGGTGACCCGGGCAGGGGTGCCGAGGATCCTGCGGGACCACACCGGGTCGGTCAGCACGGTCAGGCCGCCGACGCGGACCACCCAACTGGCGTGTCCCACCCAGCTGATGGCCAGCGTCCGGGCGTCCACGTCGGGCAGCCCGGCGGGCCGGACCGGAAGCCTGGGCAGGTCGGCGAGGTCCTCACGGCGGGGGCGCAGACCTCCCTGGCGGCTGGCCCGGAACATCTCCAGGAAACCCGGGAGCGGTTCGGTCATCCGGGCGGCGAAGGACCGCGGCCAGACCCGCCGCTCACCGATGGGCCGCGGACGGCTGTCGGTGCCGGGCGCGCCGGTGGGTCGCGGCGCCGTGGGGCCGATATGGGGCCGCTCGGCCTGATCAGGCCGTTCGCTCTGTTCGGTCTGATCGGTCATCAACGCTCCAATCGGTGGGGGCACCTTGCGGCTGCCGGACGGGACCGAGGGCGGGGCGCCCGTTGACGGTGTTTCAGGCGGCGGTCAGTTCGCGGAAGGCGGTGCCGAGCGCCGCCAACGCCTCGGCGACCTGCGGCACCCGCAGCGGTTCCGCGGCGTGCAGCGCGGCTTCCCGCTCGGCGGGCGTGCCGCCGTACAGCACCGAGGTCGTGATCCGTACCCGCAGCGCGGCCGGGTCATCGCCGAACCAGGGGCCCGCGACGGCTCCCGGCAGCCGCTCGGCCAGCGCGTCCGGGCCGGTGACGCCGTGCTCGGCGAGGGCTGGGCGCAGCGGGCCGAAGTCGGGGTAGAGCTGGTGCCCGGCCTGTGGCGGCAGGCAGAGGGCGCCCAGTCGGGTGACGGCGCGGTGCGCGGCGGCGGCCACGGCGGCGTGCAGCCGTACGGCGGCGGCGGTGCGCTCCCGTAGCGCGGCGGGCTCGGCCAGGGCGAGTGCGGCGGCCTGGGCGACGGGGGCGGCCGGTACCGCCCGCTGCGCGTCGAGCAGATCGCGTACCGGGCCGAGCAGAGCGCCCGCCGGCTCGCCATGCGGGAACCGCGCGACGGCCGCGGGCCAGGAGGGCGGCAGCAGTGCGCCCGCCAGGTCGGTGAGCACCACGGTCTGCCGGGGGAACGACTCGGCCGGGCTGAGCAGCACGGTGTGCGGGTCGTGCAGCGCGTCGCGGTACGTCTCGTCGCAGGCCACCAGCACCGAGGCGGCGGCCGCCGCCTCGCACACCTCGTGCAGCAGCTCGGGCGGGGCGACGGTGCCGGTGGGGTCGTCGGCGACGGAGACCACCAGCAGCCGCGGCTGCGCTCCGCCCTCCCGGGCCCGGCGCAGGGTCTCCAGCAGCGCCACCGGGTCCGGTAGGCCACCGCACTCGGGCGGGGTCGCGACGGGATGGACCCGGCGGCCGAGCACCCTCGCCTGCGCGGCGTACCAGGCCGTCGCGGGACTGGGCACCACCAGATCACCGCCGACCGCCGCCAGCAGGGCGAGCAGCAGCGGCGCCGGCCCCGGCGCGAGCAGCACCCGGTCCGGCTCGGTGGCCAGCCCACGCCGCTCCCAGTAGCCGCAGGCCGCGGTGCGCACGGCGACATCGCCGCCGGTCGGCTGCGGCGGCGCGTCCCGGGCCTGGGCGAACCGGTCGGCCAGCTCGGGGGCCGCGGGGAGCCCGGGATCGGGGCGGGAGAGGGGGGAGCCAGCCGCCGTGCGGTGCATCCGTACCTCCATGCGGCGGGCGTCGCGGCCACGGGACGGGGCTCAGACGCAGGCGGCGCGGGCGCGGGCGCCTGCCCTGGTACGGCCGGGAGCCGGGCGGCGCTGCGGGTGACGCCGCAGGTACTCGCCCTCCAGCGCGGCCATCCGCGAGCTGTGCGTCCGCAGCGCGTCCGACGATCCGTACAGCAGCGTCTCGTGCCGGGTGCGGTGGATGGCCTCCAGTTCCTTGATCAGCAGGCGGTCGTCCAGCCGCTCGGGTGCCACACCGTTGTAGTCGGCCATGGGCGCGTCCTTCCCGGCTCGGTCCTTCCGGTCCCGCCACGGCGGTCGCCCACGCGAAGCGCGTCCCCGTGGGGAACCGCGGCCAGCCCTGACGCGGCCAGTATCGCAACGGCCACCGGCCCCCGCACGCCCGCTCGCCTGTCCGGCGGACCCCGCGCCGACGTACGCGGCGCCCGCTAGTCGGTCACGGGTGCCTCGCGCTGTTCCAGTTCCGCGAAGAACCGTTCCACCAACGCGCTGTCGCGGGCCGTCTCGTCAAGCGGTTCGCCGATGACGCGTCCGGCTAGCTGGACGGCGAGCGTCCGGACGTCGTGCCGCAGCTCGGCCTCCGCGAGGGCCCGGTCGGCGGCTACCTTCGCCAGACCGGCCGCCACGGTCTCCTCGCGCTGCCGTACGCCCTCCTCCCGGATCCGGGCGAGCAGTGCGGTGCCCTCCTCGATCCGGCCCTGCCGCTCGCGGGCCGCCTCACGGCGCGCCTCGGCGATGATCTCGCGCCCTTCCGCGGCTGTGCGTTCGGCCTCGGCGGCCTGTTCCTCGGCCTTCGCCAGCCCGCCGTCGATCAACTCCTCGCGCTGCGCGATGACCTTCGCGATGCGCGGCAGGAGCACCAGGCCGAACATCCCGAAGACGACGAAGAACAGGACGAGCCCGAGGACGAGCTCAGTGGTGTCCGGCTTCAACGGTCCCATGGCGTAAGGGTATTGAAGCCCCACGCGGCCGTTCGCGACGGGGTGGCGGCCCACCGGCACCGTGATCCCGCGCGGCCGCGCCCTGACCTGGGGTGGGCCGCCCCCGGCGCTCGACCACGCATACGTAGCCAGGGGGAGGTAAGACGGATAGACAGGACGACACCGGGAGGAACACCATGCAGCGAGGCAGTGACCGGCTCAGCGTCTACCGTGACGACGAGATGAAGCACGAGTTGCAGGGGCTGATCCGCTCCGGGCACGCGACGCGGGTGGCGGAGTGGTTCGACCCCGAGCCCCTGGCCGACGACGACCCGGCGGTGGCCGCGCATCCCGTACCGACCGGTATGCGCGGGGAGGACGCGTTGCGCTTCGAGCTGGCACGCCACCTGGGGCGCAAGAAGTTTCCGGCCAAGCGCAGCGCGCTGGTCCGTGAACTGGTCGCCCAGCACGCCCCGGACGCCCTTGTCGACCGGGCGCGGGCACTGCCCGCCGACACCACCTTCCACAACGTGCAGGAAGTGGTGGACGCGCTGCACCGGCGCGCCGCCTGACGGCCGGGCGCCACCTCGCCCACGGCGAGGTGGCGCCCGTACCCGGTCGGCCGGCGGTCAGCCGCCGCCCGTCAGGGTGGCCAGAGCGCGTACACCCCGGCCCTGGACGGTGAGGGTGTCGGGTGACCCCGCGTCGATGGAGAGCGCGAGGTCGTCCGCGGGCCAGCCCTGCCCCAGCAGCGCCAACCGCACCGTGCGGTAGCTGTGGACCTGCGGCAGGGCGAGGGTGAGCCGATCCTCTGAGGTGAAGACCGGTACCAGGCGCAATCCGTCGCTCTGCTCGAACACCGGCAGTTGGAGGCCGCCCGGCTCACCGTCGGGGGATTCGACGTTGTCCGGAACGGGCACCAGCACCTCGCTGGCGGCCAGCGTGCCCAGCGCCACCACGTCGTTGCTGTCGGTGGCGAGCTGGTGCAGTGCCTGCTGCGCGGCGTCCCGCGCTTGCGGCGAGTTCGGTTCGTTCTGCTCGGTCATCGCGGCGCTCCTCGGATACGGTCGCCGGCCGCCCGGTGCGCCCGGCGTCGAACCTGCCGCGTACCCGAGGAGGCTCAGGACATGCGCCCCGCAGGGCAAAGAAACACGTGAGGGGCACCGGGTTCAGGACACGGTCAGCACGATCTTGCCGCGGGTGCGCCCCTCGGTACTGGCGCGCCAGGCCTCGGCGGCCTCGGCGAGCGGCAGCTGCCGGTCGATGTGCACGGTCAGCGTTCCCTGATCGGCGAGTTCGCCGAGGGCGGCCAGGTCGGCGGAGTCCGGCCGCACCCAGACGAGGTGCCCGCCCGCCCTGGCCACGCCCTCGGCGTCCACGATCGAGGCGATCCGGCTGCCGTCGCCGTCCACCACGACCTGCTTGGACACGGCGACCGCGTCACCGCCCACGTAGTCCAGGGCCGCGTCCACTCCGTCGGGGGCCAGCGCCCGCACCCGGTCGGCGAGCCCGTCGCCGTAGACGACCGGCTCGGCGCCCAGTGAGCGCAGGAAGTCATGGTTGCGCTCGCTGGCGGTGCCGATGACCCGGGCACCGGCGGCCACCGCGATCTGCGTGGCCAGGCTGCCGACCCCGCCCGCCGCGGCGTGCACCAGCACGGTCCGGCCCGCGCCGGGGCCGCCGACCGCGCGCAGCGACTGGTAGGCGGTGAGCCCGGCCAGCGGCAGCCCGGCCGCCCGCACCCAGTCGAGCGAGGCGGGCTTGCGGGCCAGGGTGCGCAGCGGGACCGAGGCCAGCTCCGCGTACGTGCCGTGCTGTACGTAGTCCATGCGCGCGTAGCCGTACACCTCGTCGCCGGGTGCGAACTCGGTGACGCCGGGGCCGACCCGTTCCACCACGCCCGCCAGGTCCCAGCCCGGGATGAAGGGGAAGTAGACGGTCAGCATCGCGTCGAGGTAGCCCTTGCCGATCTTCCAGTCCACCGGGTTGACCCCGGCGGCCCTGACCCGGACGAGGACGTCATCGGGTCCGACCTTCCGTTCCGGTACCTCGGCGATTTCCAGGTTCTCCAGGCCGCCATAGGCCCGCACCACGATTGCCTTCATGATCGCGAAAACGAGCGGTGGCGAGGGGAGCAATCCCCCCGCCACCCGTTCGGCCGAGCGGAGGTTACAGCGCGGCCTGGAAGGCGGGCAGGTAGCCGCCCGACTGGCCGTCCGCCGTCGGGTGGTACGAGTCGGAGATCGGCCAGGTCACCGCGTGCATCCACTGCGTGCCGTCGCACAGTTCGTGCCCGGCGAAGTAGCCGCGTACGTCGGCGAAGGTGAAGCCGCTGTACTTGGCGGCCTCGGTGGAGATGACGCTGTCCAGCAGGTCGGCTGCCTTGTCGAGGGCGGTGCGCTTGGTGTTGTCGAGCCCGACGCAGCCGCTGGAGCGGGACAGGTCGTAGAACTCGGGATAGCCGAGCACGACGACATGGGCGTTGGGGGCGGCGGAGCGGATGTCCGAGTACAACGTGTCCAGGATTCCGGGGAGTTGGCTCCTGGCCTTGCTCTGCGCGGACGAGATCGCGTTGGTGCAGGTGCTGTCCCCGCCCAGTACGCAGCTCTCCATGACGCTGGAGAATCCGACGTCGTTGCCGCCGTCGGTGAGGCTGACCAGGGTGGTACCGGAGTTGAGGGCGGACAGCTGGCCGCTCTCGATGTCGGCGGCGGTGGCGCCGGTGCACGCCTCGAAGCTGAACGAGCTGGGCGAGTTGGCCTGCTGGTACAGGTACGGATAGGCGTTGGTGCTCTGGTCACAGCTGTTGAGGTAGTTGTCGGTGGAGCCCACTCCGGAGGAGTAGGAGTCGCCGAGGGCAACGAAGTTGCCCCCGCTGGCGGTTGCGGAGGGGGCGCCGCCGAGGGTCATGGCGGCGGCCGCGGCGAGGCTTACGGCGGCAGCGAGCAGGGATGGTCTGCGCACGGGGTTCCTCCACGGGGTGATGCGGAAGAGTGGGGGTGGTACTCGCGGGTAAGCGCGAGCCCTACCCAGCAGTAAGGCGCAGACGGGGCGGGCGGTACAGAGGCGTGCGCCATGATTCAACCGATATCGCCAAGTTTTCACTTGTCGTGCACACGACCGCCACGTACCCCGCTGTTCACGGCCGTTGACCGAACCGGCTCAGTTCCCGTAGCCGATGGCGAAGATGTGCGCCGAACCGCTGTCCGTCACCGGCAGGGTGATCGAGGCCACCCGCTTGTCCGGATCGATCGGCACCTTGGTGGCGAAGACATAGGTCTTCACCGTGTCCCTGCCCCCGTCACCGGTGTCCCGATAGGGCGTACTGACCACCGTGGTGTCACCCGGAATCGGGCTGCTGGCACCGGCGTTGAGCGTCCAGTCCGAGAAGCCGACCGTCGCCTTGGACGTACTGCCGTCGGTGTAGGTGACGGTCAACTGGCCCTTGGCACCGTCCTTCGGGGCGTTGGTCGCCGCGCCCAGCAACCCCAACGACCCGGCACCGGAGGGCGAGGCGGTGGGAATGGTCTGGCCCGCCATGGTGATGTTGTCCAGGGTGCCGGGGGCCACCTCCGGCCAGATGTACGAGACGCCGTCCACTCCGACATCCGAACCCCCGCGAACTCCCGCCTCGTCCAGGGCGTTCTCCGAGTAGGCCGCGCCGTCACCGTCGAACCCGCCGGTGTAGCTGGAACCGTCCGGATACACACCCTCATCCGTGAAGTACGGCCAGACCTCGTCCTGGTGTGCCACCACCGCCCGTAGCACGGCCTCACCGAGCGAGCCGCCGGATGCGTTGGACAGCGCGAACGTCACCGGATACACGCCCTCCTTGTCGTCCGCCGTCACCTTGACCTGCTCCTCGGCTCTGCCGCCCGGTGCGACGGTCACCGAGCCGTGCGCCGGGGCGACGGTCACCCCGGACGGCGCGGTGGCCGACCATGCCACCGTGATCGGGGTCGCGCCGATGTTCGCCAGGTCCAGGGTGCCGGTGCCGTTCTCGCCCGGCGGCACCACCAGCCCGGCGCCCGAGGGACCGGTCGCCGCCAGCACCCCGTGCTCCCCGGTGGCGTCGGACGGCGGCGCCGCGGCGGGCGACGAGGCCCAGCCGGTGTTGGGCGCGGTGCCCAGGGTGTAGTCCAGGTCGGCACCGCGGCTCAGCGCGCCGAAGCCCAGCCAGGCCTTCTGCCAGTCCTGCCCGTTGACCCGCAGCGCCTGCACGTACGGCGCGTCAGGCGCCGCCTGCGGGGCGTTGATCCGTACCGCGTTTCCGTTGCCCAGCCTCAGCTCGGCGCGCGGAAAGACCGGGCTGCCCAGCGCGAGGATGTCCGTGCCTGCGGTCTCCGGATAGAAGCCCAGCTCCGTCCAGACATACCAGGAGGCCATCTCCCCCAGATCGTCATTGCCGAACGAGCCCACCGGGGCGTTGAACCAGAGCTTCTGCTCCGCCTGCCGCAGCACCTGCTGCGCCTTCCACGGCTGGCCGACGTAGTCGTACTCGTACGGGATCTCGATGCTGGGCTCGTTGCTCAGGTCGGCGTTGGTACCGGACGGGTTCGTGATGTTGCCCAGCAGACTGTCCAGGTACGCGCTGTACGCGGCGTTGCCGCCACGGGCGGCGACCAGCGCCCTGATGTTGAACGGCACCATCGGCGTGTACTGGGCCGAGGTGCCCTCGACGAAGCCGTTGGAGGTCGCGGGGGTGAAACCGGCGGCGAACTCTCCGTCCGCCTTCTTCGCCTGCAGATATCCGCTGCTCGGGTTGAACACGTTCTGCCAGTCCTGTGCCCGGGTCGCGAACCTGGTGTACAGGTCCTGGCGGCCCAGTGACCTGCCCAGCCAGGCGACCGCGTAGTCCGCGATGTCGTACTCCTGCTGGGTGGAGACCGGGCCGTAGAAGTTGCAGCAGCCCCAGTCCTTGCCGTCGATGGGCAGATACCCCTTGGCGTCCCTGACCGCCTCACCGGGACGGTTGTTGTTGGGCTTGGTGGCCTCGTGGACCAGCGCGTCCAGGGCGTGCCGGCTGTCGAAGTCACGCGCCCCGAAGGCGTAAGCGCCGGCGATGATGCCCGCCGCCGGATCACCGACCATCACATACGTCTCACCGTTGTTCTGCGCCCACTTGGGCAACAGCCCTGTCTGGTCGTAGCCGTTGAGCATCGAGGTGACGACATCGCTTTCGACCCTGGGGTCGACCATGGCCATCAGCTGCGCCTGGGAACGGTAGATGTCCCAGCCGGAGTAGTTGGCGTACTGGGCCAGTTGGCCTCGGGCGAGGCGGTGCACCTGGTTGTCCATCCCCATGTACTCGCCGTTGACGTCGGAGAACACATTGGGATGCAGCAGCGCGTGGTACAGAGCGGTGTAGAACTTCACCTGATCGTCATGGCTGCCGCCACCGACCCGCACCCGGCTCAACACACGGTTCCAGTCCTGGTGGTCGGCCTGCCGGAGCGCGTCGAAGTCCCAGCCGTGGACCTGCGCCACCCGGTTCCTACGGGCGTTGTCGTCGCTGGTGTACGAGATGCCGACGGCCGCCCTCACCGTCTGGTCGGCACTGGTGTCGAACGTCAGGTACATCCCGTTGGCCCCGGTCACCGGCGGGCCGACGGCGCCGCGCCTGCGGGGCGTCGAGGGCCCGTGCGTCGACGGCGAGGGCTTGCCGTGCACCGTGAAGTCCGGTCCCCTGGCCGGGCTCGTCGCGTCGTGCGGGCCGAAGGTCTGCTGCGGACGGCCCTGCTCCAGCGAGGTGGCGTTCTCGTCGATGGTGTCGCCGACCCAGGTGCCGGTGCTGGTGAACGGGTGGTCGAACCTGATGTCGAAGTGCAGGGTGTAGGTGTTGTTGGCACCGCAGAAGTGACCGCTTTGCACCGCGCCGACGACCTCGTGGTCACCCACGACCTCGGCCCGGGTGCCGTCCACCTGTGTGGCGCCGCCACTGAGCTTCAGCAGCAGATGGGAGTCCGCGGATCCGGGGAAGGTGAACCGGCCGAGGCCCGCCCGGGTGGCGGTGGTCAGTTCCGTCTTGATGCCGGAGGCGTCGGTCACCCCGTAGTAGCCGATCCCCGTCTGCTCGTCCTCGTGCCGGAAGCTGGCGGAGGTGTCGCTGAGGTTCCCGGACAGCTCGCCGGTGACCGGCAGGATCGGCACGTCGCCGGCGCCCGGACAGCCGGGACCCGACAGATGGGTCAGACTGAAGCCGGAGATCTTGTCGTCCTTGTACTCGTAGCCGCCGCCGTCCGGGCGGTGCGGGGCGGTGTCCGGACTCCACTGGAGCATGCCGAACGGCGCGTCAGGGCCGGGGAAGGTGTCCACGCTTCCCGAGGTGCCGATGAGCGGGTTCACCAGCGAGGCGGGATCCTCCACCAGGGTGGCGGCGGACGCGGGCCCGGCGCCCAGCGTCTGGATTGGCAACGCCGCCAGGGCCAGCACGGCCACGGCGGCGATACGTCTACGGAATCCGGGCGCGCTCACGCGCGGCGGTCTTGCCATCACGTGCCTCCACGGGGCGGTTGGAACTTCACGGATGGACCTGCGGGCGGTGGCGCCGCTCGCGCGACGCCACCGATGACGCCGTCCGGACGGCGCGTCCGAACGGGTGACAACGTTGCCAGCGTGTACGGGGGAAAAGTCAAACGGTCCACTGACGCGGTGTCAACACTGCGGAGGCGCTTGCGCTAAGCCTTTCGAGTGACGCCGGGCGGGGTCGCGGGGGCAGTTGTGGCTGCTGGGGGTACGGGGGGCGCCAACCCGCCCGTCCCTTCGCCGGCTCCCGGCCGGTGGCGGCAATCGGGCCCGCGCGCCCGATTGCCAGTGCGCCATACGGTGCGGGTGCGTGGGCTGGGGTCACGCCCCGCCGCCTGGCGCCCGTCCCCCTACTCCGGCTGAAAGGCGTACGCGTCCGGGACCGGGTGCTGGGCCCGGGCCCGGCTGCGCACCGTCTCCGTGACGGGGCCGGAACCCGCGACAAGCCGTTCCGCCACCGCGAACCACGTCTCGCTCAGCGTCTCCTCGCCCTCCGCCAGGTCGTCCACCTCGAACCCGGCGTCGAAGACACCGCGCGCCCCGCTCACGTCCCCAAGCGCCAACAACACCTGCGCCGCCAGCAAGCGGAACCGCCCGCGCCGCCGTACCCCCGGCGCCAGCGCCCCGAGCATCGTCTCCGCGTCCTCGGCCCGCCCGGCCGCCAGCAGGGCGGGCACCGCCTCCCGGGCGAGGGCGCCCAGCACGGTGTCCCCCTGCCCCGACTCCACCGCCAGCGCGAAGGCGCGCAGATACCGCTCCGCCGCCCGTTTCGGATGCCCCGACTCCGCGTCCGCGACGGCGAGGCACCGCACCACCCAGCACGACTCCGCCGCCTTGAGCGAACGCTCCCAACTGCGCACCGCCTGCGCCCGGTCACCGGCGTGCCACTGCGCCACCCCGAGGTGGTACTCGACCAGGGCGTCCGCCTGCGCCGTCTCCAGCAGCTCCCGCCAGTGCGCGGCGACCAGCGTCGGCCCGGGCGGCACGTCCAACGAACCCGTTGGCAGGCGGCCGTTGTGCAGCAGTTCCACCCAGGGGCGCTGCTCCTCCCCCAACGTCGCCTCGTCGAACGGCGTACCGGGCAGCTTGAACCGCCCGTGCAGCACTTCCAGCGCGCCCCAACCGGAGCCCGCGGCGAGGATTTCCCTCGGCTCGGTGTCGGCGCTCGCCAGCCAGGCGCGGTACGCCTCCTCGACGTACGACCGCGGCAGCGCCGCCTCCAGTCCGCGCGCCACCGCGTCGCGCGCCGCCGTCCAGTCCGTGCCGTGCGCCGCGTCCGGATCCGTCGAGAGCGGACCGTAGGCCTCCAGCCAGGAAAGTTCACTGACCGGCTCCATGCGCAGGTGCTCCAACTGCGTTCGGGCCAGCCCCGCTTGGATCTCGATGTACCCGTCCGTGCCGGGCTCGGTGAGCCAGCGCTGCCAGCGCTGCGATGCGGGACCGTTTCCCCACAGGAACAGCTTGCGTCCGCGCAACTGGTCCGTGGAGGTCTGTACGAGCCCGTGCCCCTCGCCGTCCAGCGCGGCGATCCACTTGCGCGCGGAGTCCGGCACCTCGTAGAAGTAGTCGGCGGGACGTTCGCCGCGCACCGGGTACGTGCGGTCGGCGCCCTGCCACCGCGGCACGGGGACGCGGCGCAGCGACCGCTGGTATCCGAAGTGCCAGGCCTCCTCGGCGGGGACGATGACCCGGGTGTCCGGGCTCTCGGTGACCGCGGTGTTGGACCACCAGTACACGGGCGCGGGCCGGTGGTGCGGGTTGCGAATGCGGACGCCGACCAACAGGAACTCGGCGTCCTCCGGCAGCCACAGGTCGACCTGGAACGGCAGGTCGCGCAGCCGCTCCCACTCCCACAGCCGCAGCATCTCGCCCCCGTCGGGCGCGGGCACCCGCGCGGCGTGTACCGGGGCGCAGCACAAGGTGGTGTGACCGGTCGCGCCGATGTTCCATTCGATGCCGCCGGAGAACCAGGCGCCTGCCAGCCCGAAGTCCGCGGGCTGCAACACCGGGTTGCGGTAGAGGAGTTCGCGTCCGGTGGACTTGTGCACCAGGGAGTACACACGTCCGCCGAGGCCGGGCAGCACGGTGGCCCGCAGACGGTCGTTCTCGATGACGATGGCGTCGAGGTCGGTGGGCGTGCGGTGGCGGTCGTATCCGTCGAGTCGACGCACCGGCAGCAGGGAGCGCAGCGGCGCGTAGCCGATCTGGCGCGCCATGTCCGCCGGAAGCCCTGCCCGGTCGCGCTCATGGACCTGGTGCGGGTCGGCCGGGGTGCGCAGAGCGGGCAGCGGGTTCTCCTCGCCGAGGTGGGCGGCGGGGAGGGTGATGCTGGTGCGTCGCACGGTGGTGGCCAAGGCTGCCCCTTTCTGACTGGTGGCGGTGCCGCGGGTCCGGTTGGCGGGCGAAGCTCCGCGTTTTCCCATCGAACCCGGTGAGGTCCGGGGCCACCAGACCTTTTCGCGGACTGGGCGACACCTTGACGTAATTCCGCGGGAGCGGCCGACGGTAATTGAAGCGATCTTTACCGATCCCGCGTTTGGATGTGTGCCGCATCCTTAATGCGCCGACGCGGCCAGGACGGCCGAGTCGCCCGCCACCGTGCGGCGTTCACCGAGCGACCCGGCCTGGTCCGGCGGCCGTACACCGGCCTCGCGGCGGTGGGGCTAGGAGCGCCGCAGGCCCCGCAGAACCTTTCCTTCCGTGGACAGGTAGCCGTTCCGGTAATCGAACCGCCGGGTTCCGGAGAACATCAGGTACAGGTACTTGTAGTTCTCCGCGAACCAGTAAGCGGGCAGCAGATCACCTCGGCCCATTGGTGTCGTCGTCACGTCGGTGGCGATCGTGTAGCCGCCCGGCACCCGGAGATTGTCCCGCATGGCGGTGAAATACCGGTACGCGGTCCGCTTGTAGAAAGCGTCGTGCGTCAACCGCCACAGGTCGAAGGACGAGTTGGGGTACTCGGGCCGCAGTTGGTTGCCCTTGTCGGTGGCCTCCAGCGTGCGGTAGTCGAGCCCCTCGGGCAGCACCGGATACCGGTCGAGGGCGGCCGTCCACGAGCGGTAGTACGCCGCGCCGTCCCGTAGGTCGCCGCCCTTGCCCAGCAACCCCGCGTAGAAGGAGGCCAGTTCGGACTGGCTGGTGCCGGTCTGTGCGCCGGTGGCCGGATCGACCTGGCGGAACCACAGGTGGCCGGTGCTGGTGTCGGACTGGTGGCGCAGGATGGCGCGGGTCAGTGTCCGGTACCAGTCGCGCAGCCGGGTATCGCCGAGCAGCGCGTAACCGCCCCACAGGTACTCGTAGAAGGAGTCCACCGGCGGGTTGGGCGCGGTGGAGCCGGGGTCGGTCCAGCGGCCGGTCTCCGCGTCGATCGAGGTGCCGAGCAGGTCGAGCGAACTGCGTTTGGCGATGACCGCGCGGTACGCGCGCAGGGACGCGTCGTAGTACCGCGAGTCACCGGTGAGCTTGGACAGCAGCCCGAACTCCATGCTGTTCGTGCCCGCTTCGGCGAGCGGGACGTTGGGGCCGCTGACCGCACCGGTGCGCAGGTTGACGTGGGTGTACGGGATGCCGGTGGGCGAGGAGGTGAAGGCGGGCAGCAGGTGGTCGGTGAACTCGCGGCACAGCGTGAGCAGTTTGTGCCGCCCGGTGGCGAGGTAGCCCGCGAGCAGGCCGCCGACGAGGCGGATGACGGCCTCGAAGACATGGACGTCGGCGTCCTGGGCCGGATCGAAGTGCTGCTCGATCCAGTCGCAGCAGCGTGCGAGTTCACGGTCCTCGCCCATCAGGAACAGCGTGTCGAGCGCCTCGACTATCGACAGTCCGAAGGTCTTGCCTGCGGCGAAGAAGTCGTTGTGGGTCCCGCTGACCGGGCGCACTTCGTCGTAGCCCCACGCGGTCGAGGTGTAACCGTGCCAGCCGTGCAGGAACTCGGCGTGGACCTGCTGGGTGACGTGGGCGTCGCCGGGAAGTGCGGCCGGGTCGCCGGTCATGGATCTGGACCTCCCGGCGGCGAGGGCGGGCAGGGGGGTTAGCGCGGTACCGGCGAGTGCGGTGGCGGCCGCGCCCAGCAGGGTGCGGCGTGACGGGCGCCATGCGGCGGGCTCTTGGGATGCGCTGGAGAGGGGTCGCATGGCCCACGGACACTACTCGTGGGACAGCGCCCGCCCAAGGGGATGCGCGCGACCGGTGCGGGTGCGTGAGCTGATTGCGGCCACTTTCCCGGTTTGGAACAACGACCCATTGACGAAAGCAGGTTGGCTGTCCATCAGCGCGGCGTCGACGCGGTTGCGATCGCCGCGCCGTATCCGTCGTCCACGGGGATGTCGGCCAGCGCCCAGCCCGCCACGGCCGCGGGCTCGGGTCCGGTGCCCACGTACATGCGCTCGGGACCGCCCGCCAGGCCCTCGCCGGTGCCCTTGAGGTAGGCCTCCTTGCGGGTCCAGCAGCGGGAGAAGGCGAGGACGCGGTCTGCCGGGGCCAGTGCGGCCAATTCGGCCTGCTCCAGCGGGTGGAGGGTACGGGCGACGTCGTCGGCAACCGAGAGCGCGGGGATCTCCTCCACGTCGGCGCCGACCGGGTTGGCGGCGACGGCGATCAGGACCAGGTCGCCGCTGTGCGAGAGCGAGAAGTGCGGTGCGCCGCCGCTGACCGCGGGACGGCCGTGCGGGCCGGCGCACAGCGGGCACGACTCGCGTACGAAGACCATCTCACCCGGTGCCGTATCCGTGTACGCGCCCAGCAGCCGCCGCAGCCCGACGTGCGCGACCGCGTAGCGATCGCGGTCCTCCGCCCGGACGAACGCCTGGTGGCGCCGGCGCTCCGCCGCGTCCAGCACGTCGAGTCCGTCCGATTCGGCCTTGTAGCTGGAAACCCGCAGCAGCCACACGTGCGCCGGCTCCCGCACCCCGGGCCGCTCAAGCCCACCGGTCAACGTTCCGGTACCAAGTACACGCGGAACAATCCGCGCAGGCGGCGTCGGTACGGTCATCTCTCCAGCCCTCGGACGTCCCAGCAGTACCTCCCGATCTTCCCACCACCCGGCCAACTCCCCAATATCCGCGTGCTCCCGGCCCGCATCTCCCGCCAGGATGGCTCCATGACGTCTGCGCTGGTACCTCCCTTCGTCGTCCCCACCCTCCCCGCGGGGGACGCTTTCACGCTGCGCGCCTGGTCGCTGGAGGACCTACCGCTGATCCGCGAGGCGTCGGCCGATCCCTACATCCCGTGGATCACCACCGTGCCGAGCGTGTACTCGGCGGCGGCCGGCGTCGAGTTCGTCGAACGGCAGTGGCGGCGGGCCGTCGGCGGCGAGAGCTTCTCGTTCGTCATCGCCCGCGACCGCGGTCCTCGTCCCGTCGGTGCGGCCTCGTTCCGACCGCTCGGGGAAGGGCGGGCGTCCCTCGGCTACTGGGTCGCCGCGTCCGCACGCGGCCAGGGAGCGGCGCTCGACGCGCTGCGGGCGATGACCACTTGGGGCCTGCGAACGCTGCGCCTGCCCCGACTCGAACTCCTTGTGGAACCGTGGAACACGGCGTCACTGCGCACCGCCGAGCGCGCCGGATTCCAGCGGGAGGGGCTGCTGCCCGGTGGGCGGTGGATCGCCGGTGAGCCTCGGGACGTGGTGGTGTACGCGCGGCTACGCGGCGGCGGAGGAGCGCCGCCGCAGCAGTGCCCCCGTGACCACCGTCAGGGCCGCCAGGCCGAAGGGCCAGGCCTGTGTCGGGACGCCGCGCAGTCCTTCCGCGCCCTCGACGTAGAGGACCATGCCCGCGGCCGGGATCGAGAGCCATTCCCAGCGGCCGTCCAGACAGACCAGCGCGACCACCAGTAGCGCGTACCAGTAGTAGCCGGGCGAGGTGACGAGCAGCGCCGTGCCGGTCACCAACAGCGCGCCGCGCCAGGGCCGTTGGGGGTCGCCGAAGCGCAGCACGTACAGCGCGGCCAGCGCGATCAGCGCGACGGCGACCGGCCCGGCCCACGCGTCCGGCAGTACCAGCCGCAGCAGCGCGAACCGGCCGACGCTGCCCGCGTCGTACCCCTCCTCGTGCAGATAGCCGGGCAGGTACCCGATCACTCCGGTGCCCGAGACGACCACGTACGGCAGATACGCGAGGGCGATCACCAGAACGGCGGGGACCAGTACCCGGGCGGCCTCGGCGAGCCGGCCCCGCCAGCGCCGGCCGGGAGCCAGCACGCCGGACAGCGCACCGGGCAGTGCGAGCGCGGGCAGGAGTTTGACCGCGATGCCGGCACCAAGCAGCGCCCCACGGCGCACCCCCGGCCCGACCGCGAAGGCGAGCACCATGAACAGCACGCCGAGGGTGTCCACATGCGCGTCGTTGACCGCGCCGAAGGCCACCGCCGGGCACCACGCCCACAGTGCCGCCCGCCAGGGATCGCCGCGCCGCCGCAGCACCAGCAGCAGCGCCCCGGCCGTCGCCACGGCCAGGACCGCGCCCGCGACCTGGAAGGGCTTGTGGCGGCTGCCCGCCGGGGAGACCGCGTGCACGCCCAGGTACCAGCCCTCGGCGACCGGCGGGTAAATGGTGTGCACCGTCGGCCTGTTGATGTGGGTGCACACGCCTCCTGGCGCCGGGTGCAGGTCCCAGGCCCGGCACGCGGTGCCGGAGGGGAACAGCCAGGGGTCGCGCAGCCGGGCCAGTTCCGGCGCGGCGGGCGGATAGGCGTACGGCGAGATCCCGGCAGCCTGCACCCGGCCGTCCCACGCGTACCGGTACATGTCGTCACTGGTGCGCGGCGGCGCCGAAAGCGCGGCGGCGGCCAGCGCCACCCCGCCGACCAGCACGAGCGCCACCGCCGCCCGGCGCGGAACCTTCCGTACCGCCCAGACGGCCGCGGCGAACAGCGCCCAGCCCACGCCGTACCAGGCCAGCAGGTGGTCGGGCGCGCCGAGGTCGCCGCCGATGCGCACGGTGGCGGCGGTGACCGCGGTCAGGACGGCGAGCAGGGCGGCGGTGATGACAGTGCGTACTCCCACAGGTGCCACGGTGGCAGCCGAGGCGGCGCAAGGCGATCTTCCCGGGTGCGGTGTCCGCATTCCGTAAGGAGTCACGACCCCCCGTACGCGGCTATTCCGCTGTGGGATGGAGCCATGAGAGCGATGGGATTCCGACCGCCGCTGCCCGTCTTCCGGGGGCGGTTGCATGACGCGCGGACGGCGACGGTGATCGGCCGGGCGCTGGGCGCCGCCATGTTGACCTGCTTCGTCACCGGAGTTGTCAGCCACTACCTTCAGCAGCCGCCGAGTTGGGCGGTCAACATGCTGCCGAGCCGTCCGGTGTGGGGGTACCGGCTCACCCAGGGGCTGCATGTGGCGAGCGGCATAGCGGCGGTTCCGCTGCTGCTGGCCAAGTTGTGGACGGTGTATCCCCGGCTGTTCGGATGGCCGCCGGTGCGGTCGGTGCTGCACGCGCTGGAGCGGCTGTCGATCGCCGTGCTGGTGGCCAGTGCGCTGCTGGAGCTGTTCACCGGGCTGTTGGACACGGTGCAGTGGTATCCGTGGCCGTTCCCGTTCCGCCAGGTGCACTTCGCGCTGGCCTGGGTGGCGGTGGGCTCGCTGCTGCTGCACATCGCGGTCAAGGCGCCGGTGATCGCGGCGAGTTGGCGCCGCGTCCGGCCGGACGCGGAGTCGGCGGACGTGGACGGTCCCGACCGGCGGTCGTTCGTCGCGGCGGTGGGCGCCGCGGTGGGCGCGGTGACGCTGACGACGGTGGGACAGGCCTTCGGTCCGCTCAAGGACCTCGATCTGCTGGGGGCGCGCCAGCCGGACCACGGCCCGCAGGGCCTGCCGGTCAACCGCACGGCCGCCGCGGCGGGCGTCACCGCGGACCTGGTGTCCGACTGGCGGCTGCGTGTGGTGGGCCCACGCCCCTACGAGCTGACGCTCGCCGAACTGCGTTCGCTGGCGCAGCGGTCCGCCGTCCTGCCGATCGCCTGTGTGGAGGGCTGGAGCAGGAACGGGCACTGGACGGGAGTCCCCATACGGGACCTGATCGACCGCGCGGGCGCCCCACCGCACGCCCGGGTCCGGGTGGTGTCACTGGAGCGCGGCGGGAACTACGGGGTGTCGGAGATGGGCGCCTCCTACGCCCGCGATCCGCTGACGCTGCTGGCGCTCTCCCTCAACGGCCGACCGCTGTCGTTCGACCACGGCTTCCCGGCCCGGATCATCGCCCCGAACCGCCCGGGTGTACTCCAGACCAAGTGGGTCACCCGGCTGGAGATGCTGTCATGAAGACCCGCCTGGTGATCGGCGCGTTGGGGCTGGCGGCCTTGGGCGTCGGCCTGTCCGTCCTGCTCACCGATCCCTATGTGCGCGACCCGTTGGACGTCGCCTGGTGGCTGGCGGGGGCCGTGCTGCTGCACGACGGTGTGCTGGTGCCCGTGGTGCTGGCGGTCGGGGCCGCGCTACGGGTGCCGCGCCGGGTGCGCGGTCCGCTGCGCGGCGGCCTGATCGCGGCGGGATGCGTGACCGCGGTGGCGCTGCCCGCCCTGCTGAGGCCAGGCCCAGTGGCCAACCCCTCCGTGCTTCCCCTGGACTACGGGCGCGGCCTGCTCATCGCCCTGGCCGCGGTGGCCGCCGCCACGGTGCTGGCGGCGGCCCGGTCCGGGATCCGGTCACGGCGCGAAGCGACGGGCGCCGGTGACCGACCACACCTCGGCGACGCGGTCGCCGTCCAGGGCCAGCATGTCGATACCGCTCTTGGTGGTGACGTCGCCCGCCGCGTCGGGGACGTCAACGGTCCAGCGCGCGGCCACAGTTCGGGTGGCCAGGTCCACCGCGGGCGTGCCGTCCACGGCGTAGCGCAGTCCGGGGGCGGGGTACCGGTCCCGGAACTCGCCGATCAGGAAGGCGATGTCGGCGGGTCCGCGGAAGGCGTCGGCGGTGTCGGCGATGGCGGACGCGAAGCGGATGCGGAATCCGGGGGTGAGGATCAGCTGGGCGAGCGCTAGGTCGCCGTTCCAGAGCGCCGTC
Organism: Streptomyces silvisoli; assembly: GCF_029269905.1. Taxonomy (NCBI): domain Bacteria; kingdom Bacillati; phylum Actinomycetota; class Actinomycetes; order Kitasatosporales; family Streptomycetaceae; genus Streptomyces; species Streptomyces silvisoli. The sequence continues at coordinate 82,388 of NZ_JARJBC010000018.1, forward strand.
CACTGGTCGAACAGGCGGATGCCGTGGGCGCGGGTGAGGTCAGTGGTCCGGGTGTGCGTGGTCATGCCGAACGCCTTTCGCAGAGGGCCCGTCGAACTCGTCGGGAACGACTCTGGTGGGCTTCGGCGACACCCCCCTGTCGGTGTTTGCGGCCGGATCGTCCATGGCTCTGGCGCTACCTGGCGATCTCGCTCAACCGGGCCTTCTCCCGGCCCAGGGTGTCCAGTTCGCAGAGGTCGACCAGGCGCGGTGGAGCGATCTCGTCCAGTTGTTGCGCGTCCTGGACACGGTCGAGGCGGAAGCCGCGCACCGCGTCCCGCAGCCGGCACCACCCGATCAGGTACCACCGCTCACCGCCGAGGAATCCCAGCGGCTCGACCAGCCGCTCGGTCGTCTCACCCCGCGCGTCCGCGTAGACCAGCCGCAGCACCCGCCGGGCGGACAGCGCCTCCCGTATCACCCGCGGCACCTCGGGCGACGATGACGACGGCACCAGCAGCCGCACCCGCGCGGCGAACTCCCCGGCCGCCGCCCGCTCCCGCTCCGGCATCACGGCGAGTACCTTGCGCAGCGCGTCGCGTGCGTCGTCCTCGAAGGGTGTGCCGGCGAGCGTGTGCAGGCCGACGGCGAGCGCGGTGGCCTGCCCGGGGGTGATGTTCAGTGGCGGAAGGGTCCGTTCCCGGTCCAGGACGTAGCCTCCCGAGCGGCCCTGTTCCGCGTAGACGGGAACGCCGGACTGCTGAAGGGCGTTGAGATCGCGTTCGATGGTGCGGGTGCTGACCTCGAAGCGCCCGGCGAGCCAACGGGCGCTGCGGGGGCGGGGCGAGGCGGCGCGCAGCTCCTCAACGAGCGCGTACAGCCGGTCCGTGCGGTTCACGGCGACGACCCTAGCCGGGATCCTCAGGGCTGGTCGGGCGGTGCGCAGCGACGCAGGTCCACGAAGGGGCGGCCGTCGGCCTCCCAGCGCTCCGCCGGGCTCCAGCCGGTGTCGGCCGCCGCCGCGAGCAGGGCGCGGGTGCCCAGCCGGGCCCAGGGGAAGTCGCTGCCGTGCCTGCCGCGGGCGTCCTCCACCCGTACCGTCAGCCGCTCGTCGACGTCGTACGGCGCCGCCTCGACCAGCAACCGGCCTGCGGGGGCGAGGAGTTCGCGTATCCGCAGCAGCAGCGCGTGCGGATCACCGCCGATGCCGATGTTGCCGTCGGCCAGCAGCGCGGTGCCCCAACTGCCCTCTGCGGGCAGCCTGTCGAACACCGAGCGGTGCAGTACGGCTCCGCCCGCGCCCCGGGTGCGGGCCACGGCGGCCGGGCTGACGTCGACGCCGAGCGCGCCGTGCCCGTACGCCGTGAGCGCGGCGACCAGACGGCCGGGTCCGCAGCCGATGTCGAGCACGGGGCCCTGACATCGGCGCAGCAGCGCGGTGTCCGTGGCGTCCGGCGCGGCGCACCAGCGCTCCACGTCCAGTGGCAGCAGCCAGCCGTCGGACCGGCGCAGGAACAGCGGGCCGCGCCCGGTGCGCAGGGCGCGCGCGTACGGGTCGTCCACCCACGGCCGCCGAGTTCGCTGACGCTGCGTCAACTCTGTGATGCTCATGAGACGGTCAACCCCGTGAGCAGGGCGGCGAACCGGGAGCCGGGCGCCTCGGCGGCGACGGCGGCGGCGTCCGCGGCGGTGTCGACGTCCCGTAGCGACGGCAGGTCGCGGACCCGCAGCCCGGCGTCGACCAGCCGCTGCCGCTGCACCGCGCCGGTACGACTGGTGGACATCGGTACGCCGCGCAGCAACGCGGGATCGGGACTGGCGAGCCCCAGCGCCCAGAACCCGCCGTCCGCCGCCGGTCCGAACCACGCGTCGCACTCCCGCCACGCCCCCGAACCCAGCGCCGGGGCCAGGAGTTCCGGGCTGAGCTGCGGGGTGTCCATACCGACGAGCAGGGCGGGGCCCTCCATGCAGGCGCCGAAGGCGGCGGCCAGCCGCTCGTCCAGTCCGCCCGCCGCCTGCGGCAGCACTTCGAACCCCGGCGGCAGCCACGCACCGGGCGTGCCGTCCAGCACCAGCACCCGCCGCCGGGCGGGCGCCCGCCGCACCGCGTCCAGGGTGTCCACCAGCGCGGCTTCGGCCAGCGCCGCCGCCTGGAGGGGGCTGAACGGCGGGGTGAGCCGGGTCTTGACCCGGCCGGGCACCGGCTCCTTGGCGATCACCAGCAGGGTCGCCGGGCCGGACGGTCCGGCGGGCGTTGGCCGTCCCGCGCTCATCGCGCCACCCCCGCCGGGCGGCGCAGCACCGCCCGCATGTCCCGCACCGCGTGCCAGGTGCCCCGCCAGGTGCCGGTGACCTTGGAGCGGCCCGTTCGCGGAGCGTACGGAACGTCCAGTTCCAGCACCCGCCAGCCCTCGTCGGCGGCGCGCACCACCATCTCCAGCGGATAGCCGGAGCGACGGTCGGTCAGGTCGAGGGCCAGCAGTCGCTCCCGCCGCGCCGCGCGCATGGGGCCGAGGTCGCGCAGCCGAAGCCCGGTGCGGCGGCGGATCATCCGGGCCAGTTCGCGGTTGGCGAGGCGGGCGTGCACCGGCCAGGCGTGGCGCGCGGTCGGCCTGCGGCGGCCGAGCACGAGGTCGGCGCGGCCGTCCAGTACGGGCTGCGCGACGGACGGCAGCAGCGAGGGGTCGAGCGAGGCGTCGCAGTCGCAGAAGCACACGACCTCGGCGGTGGCGGCCCGCAGCCCCGCGTGGCAGGCGGAGCCGAAGCCGCGCTCCGGCTCGCGCACCACATGCGCGCCGAGCTTCTCGGCGATCTCGGCCGAGCCGTCGGTCGAACCGTTGTCGACCACGATCGCCCGCCAGCCGGGCGGGATCCGGTCCAGCACCCAGGGCAGCGCCGCCGCCTCGTCGAGGCAGGGCAGGACAACGTCGATCAGCGGGGCGTTCTGTGGACTGCCGTCGTCTGGCGGCGAGGGGTTCTCGGTCACCCTCCTCACCCTACGAAGACAAAAGCCGCATTCAGGATTCTGGATCCTTACGAAACACGGACGTCGCGCCCGGCGGGCGGTCTCGCCCCGACGCGCCGATGGCCCCGGTGCGAGACTCGAGACGTGACCACCGCAGCAGCTCACAACACCGCCCGCCGGATCCTCGTCGTGGACGACGATCCGACCGTCGCCGAGATCGTCGCCGGGTACCTGGACCGTGCCGGATTCGCGGTGGAACGGGCGGCCGACGGCCACACCGCCGTGGCCCGCGCCGCCGCGACACGACCTGACCTGGTCGTGCTCGACCTGATGTTGCCCGGCATCGACGGCCTTGAGGTCTGCCGCCGGATCCGCGAGCAAGGACCGGTGCCGGTCGTCATGCTGACGGCGCGCGGTGACGAGGACGACCGGATCCTCGGCCTGGAGATCGGCGCGGACGACTACGTCACCAAGCCGTTCAGTCCCCGCGAGCTGGTGCTGCGGGTGGAGTCGGTACTGCGCCGGGTGGGCGCCCCGACGGCGCCCGGCCCCTGGCTGCTCTCCGGCCCGCTGGCGCTGGATCCGGCGGCGCGCCGCGCCACCCGGGGCGGCGCCGAACTGGCCCTCACCATCCGCGAGTTCGACCTGCTCGCCTTCTTCCTGCGGCATCCGGGACGGGTCTTGGGCCGCGAGGAACTGATGCACCGCGTGTGGGGCTGGGAGTTCGGCGACCTGTCCACGGTGACGGTCCATGTGCGCCGCCTCCGCGAGAAGATCGAGGACGATCCAGCCCGGCCCAGGCTGATCAGCACCGTGTGGGGGGTCGGGTACCGGTTCGATCCGCCGGACGGTACGTCGTCCGGCGGGGAGGCCTCGGGTGAGGGCGCGCCGTCCGGCGACGGCACGGATGGGGCGGTAGCCGATGCATGACCTGCTGGTGATCGCCGCGTACGCCGCGGCAGGCGCCGCCCTCGCGGGCCTGCTGGGCGCGTTCGCCCTACGGCTGCTGCGCAACCGCTCGGTCGCACTGGCGGTGGCCGTCGTGCCCACCGTCTCGGTGGCCGCGATGCTGGCCGGGACGTTGTCGGTGGCGTGGGCGATGTTCCTGTCCTCGCACGACCTGCGGGTCATCATCCTGGTCTGCGCGATGGCGGCCGTGGTCTCCCTCACCGTGGCACTGCTGCTCGGACGCCGGGTCGTGGCGGGCAGCCGGGCACTGGCCTCGGCCACCCGGGCGCTGGGCGACGGCGCCGGACTGACGCCGTTCACCGCCCCGGACGGCGCGCCGACCGCCGAACTCGCCGAGCTGGGCAGGGAACTGGCCGCCACCAGCGCCAAACTCGCGGCCTCCCGGCAGCGCGAACGCGCGTTGGAGGCCTCCCGGCGCGAACTGGTGGCCTGGATCTCCCACGATCTGCGCACCCCACTGGCCGGGTTGCGCGCCATGGCCGAGGCCCTGGAGGACGGCATCGCCGACGACCCCGCGCGGTACCACGCGCAGATCCGCACCGAGGTGGAACGGCTGAGCGCGATGGTGGGCGACCTGTTCGAGCTCTCCCGCATCCAGGCGGGCGCACTGCCCCTGTCACCGGCCCGGATCTCCGTGTACGACCTGGTGGGCGACGCCATCGCGGGCGCGGACGCGCTGGCGCGCGAGCACGGCGTACGGCTGATCGGGCACGGCGTCGAACCGGTGCCGGTGGAGGTCGACGGCCGCGAGATGACCCGTGTGCTGGCGAACCTGCTGGTCAACGCGATCCATCGAACCCCGGCAGACGGCACGGTCGCGGTGGCCGCGCACCGGGAGGCCAACTCCGTGGTGCTCTCGGTCACCGACGGCTGCGGCGGCATCCCGCCCGAGGACCTGCCACGGGTCTTCGACACCGGCTGGCGTGGCACCGGTGCCAGAACTCCTCCGGCGGGGGCCGGACTTGGCCTCGCCATCGTCCGCGGCATCGTGGAGGCCCACCACGGCTACGCCGCCGTCCGCAACGTACCCGGCGGCTGCCGATTCGACGTCGTGCTACCGGCGGCACCGAACTGACGGCACTGGTCCGGCAGTTCACGGCCGGGCGCGCGGCGCGGCCTCGCTCGGCCGTACCGACGGGCCGAGGCTCGCCGGAAGCGCCCTAGCCGCGCCCGCCGCGCAGCGGCGCCTTCGCGAACTCCGCCATGCCCGCGCCGAATCCGACGGTCGCCGACCAGCCGAGTTCCTCCTGGATCCGCCGTGACGAGGCGGTGATGTGGCGGACGTCGCCCAGCCGGTACTCACGGGTGACCACGGGCGCCGGGCCGCCGTACTCGGTTGCCAGCGCGGTGGCCATCTCCCCCACGGTGTGCGGTGTGCCGCTGCCGACGTTGTACGGCCGCAGCATGCCGGTCATCGCCTCCGACTCCAACGCGGCGACGTTCGCCGTGGCGACGTCCCGTACGTGGACGAAGTCCCGCCGCTGACCGCCGTCCTCGAAGACCCTCGGGCTCTCCCCCCTCTCCAGTGCGGAACGGAACAGTGCGGCCACCCCCGCATAGGGCGTGTCGCGTGGCATCCCCGGTCCGTACACGTTGTGGTACCGCAGCGACACCGCCGTGCCGTCGACCGCCCGGGCCCACGCCGCCGCCAGATGCTCCTGGGCCAGCTTCGTGGTGGCGTAGACATTGCGCGGATCGACCGGGGCGTCCTCGTCCACCAGCCCGGGCCGCAACGGCTCACCGCAGTGCGGGCAGCGCGGCTCGAAGCGACCGGCGTCCAGGTCGGACACCCTGCGCGGGCCGGGGCGGACCATGCCGTGCCGTGCGCAGTCATACCTCCCCTCGCCGTACACCACCATCGAACCCGCGAGCACCAACCGATGTACCGTGCCCCGGGCCATGGCCGCCAGCAGAACCGCCGTACCCAGGTCGTTGCAGCTCACATAGTCGGGCGCGTCACCGAAGTCCTTGCCGAGTCCGACCATCGCGGCCTGGTGGCACACGGCGTCGACTCCGCGCAGCGCCTCCTCAACGGCGGCCGGGTCACGCACATCGGCGCGTACGAAGTCGACCTCGGGCGCGACGTCCGGCGGCACGGTGTGCGCGGCGGGCAGCAGCGCGTCGAGTACGCGCACTCCGTGCCCGGCTTCGGTGAGTGCGGTGGCGATGTGCGAGCCGATGAAACCCGCGCCTCCGGTGACGAGTACCAGCATGGACCGACCGTACGGGCCGTCCGGCGCCGCTGGTGGCGGCGCGGCCGGTACGTCAGCGATTCGTAAGATCGCTGCTCTCCCCGCGCCACCCCGCCTTGGCGCTTGCCGAGCGGCCTTCGGCCGCCGTCATATGGTCAGCTCCAGGGTCGCCGTGGACGGCGCCACGAAGCCCAATGCCTGTGCGTACAGGGAGAGTTCGGCCTCCAGGCAGCGGGCGATGGTCTCCTGGCGGCGGAAACCATGGCCCTCGCCCTCGAAGGTGAGGTACGCGTGCGGGACGCCGCGTCCGGCAAGGGCCGCCAGGAACCGCTCGCACTGCACTGGCGGGCAGATGACGTCGTCCAGCCCCTGCAGGAGCAGGAAGGGCACGCGGATCCGGTCCGCGTGGCTGACCGGGGAGCGATCCCGGTACCGCTCGGGGACCTTGGCGATCGGGCCGACCAGCGTTTCCAGGTACTGGGACTCGAAGTCATGGGTCTCACCGCCCTCCGACCAGCCGGTCAGGTCGAGTACCGGGTAGCTGATCGCGCCGCAGGCGAAGGTGGAGCCGGAGGCGAGCGCGGCGGCGGCGGTCCACCCACCCGCGCTTCCCCCGCGGATCGCCAACCGCGCCGGGTCGGCCACGCCCTCCGCGACCAGCGCCTCCGCGACCGCCACGCAGTCCTCGACGTCCACCACGCCCCACTGCTCGCGCAACCGGTTGCGGTAAGCACGTCCGTACCCGGTCGATCCGCCGTAGTTGACCTCCGCGATACCGATGCCCCGGGAGGTGAAGTAGGCGATCTCCAGGTCGAGTACGAGCGGTGCCCGGCTGGTGGGACCCCCGTGCGCCCAGATCACATAGGGCGGAAGTTCGCCGTCGGGTGCGGTGAACCCGGGATTGTTCGGTGGGTAGAGCTGGGCCTGGATCTCCCGGCCGTCCGGGCCGGTGAAGGTGCGCTCGACGGGGACCGGCAAGTGGTCCGGGTCCACGGCGTCGCTGTGGTGGGCGGCGACCGCGCGGGGGCGGCCGGTGCGGATGTCGACCTCCACGATCTCGTGATCGGTGGTGGCGGTGGCGGCGATCCCGACGACCCGCGTTCCGGACGCGGTGAGCGTGGCGTCCCACTCGCTCCACTTCCCGGGGACGTCGGTGAGTTCTCCCGTGGCGGCATCCAGGATGCCGAGGCGGTGCGCTCCTCGGCCATGGAGGACGGCGATCAGTCCGTCGTCCAGCGGGGCGAACCAGCTCAGTCCGATGCGCCACAGCGGTCCTGCGAACTCCTCTTGGCGGGGGCAGAGGTTGACCGCCTCGCCGGTGGCCGGGTCGACCCGGTGAATGTTCCACCAGCCGGTGCGGTCCGTCGCGGCCAGCAGCGTGTTGTCCCGCGCCCAGTCGATCTGTGCGATCGACTCGTCGGGGCCGCCGATGAGGGTGCGCGCCCCGGAGAGTCCGTCATCGGTCACATCGGCGATCCACACCTGCGTGCCGTCCCAGGGCATCCGCGGATGGTCCCAGGCGATCCAGGCGGCGTGCGCTCCGTCCGGCGACAGCCGCGGTCCGGTCACGAACCGGTTGGTGTCCTCGGTGAGTTCGCGCACCCGCGTACGGTCCTCGGCCGCCGACCCGTCCAACGGCACCGCGGCCAGGACGCGTCGAACGTCGGTGGGGCGCTGACCGGTGAACTCCTCCAGCACGCACCAGACTTCGCCACGGTCGGGGTGTATCTGGAGGTCCACCCAACGCAGTCCGTCCCCGACCGCTGAGACCGGCGTGAGAGGACGCGGCCGACTCCCCCGCGCATCGGGCTCATAGGCGAACATCCGCTGGTCGGCGAAGTGCACGAAGACGATCAGCGGTCCCCGCCCGGCCGCACGGTCCGTTGCGGCCCACGGGAGGCCGCCGTACTCGATGACACGGCTGCGGACGTTCCAGGGCGGTGGCAGTACGGACTCCTCGGTGCCGTCCGCGTGTCGGCGCATCAGGGCGCGCCGCCCGCCCTCCGCGGGACGGGGGGCGGTCCACCACAGTTCGTCGCCGACGATGCGGGCGAACTCGGGTCGGCCGTCGCGGGACGCTGCCGTCGCCGCGTCGATGGGTGATTCCCAGGTGCCGTACGGGGCGGTGAGGACGGTCATGCCGGTCATCTCCTAGCGGCTCAGGAAGCGGTCGAGGACTCGGACGCCGAAGTGCAGGGCCTCCACGGGCACCCGCTCGTCAACGCCGTGGAACAGCGCCCCGTAGTCGAAGCCGACGGGCAGCTTCAGCGGCGAGAAGCCGTAGCCGACGACGCCGAGCCGGGAGAACTGCTTAGCGTCCGTACCGCCCGACATGCAGTACGGCACCACATGCGCACCCGGGTCGAAGTGCAGCAGTGCCTCCCGCATCGCCGCGAAGGTCGGCGAGTCCACCGGCGCCTCCAGTGGCACCTGCCGGTGGTAGAACTCCCAGTTCACCGCGTCACCGGTGAGCTGGTCCAGGGTGCGGATGAACTCCTCTTCGCCGCCCGGCAGTGTTCTGCCGTCCACATGGGCCGTCGCACTGCCCGGGATCACATTGACCTTGTAACCGGCCGACAGCATGGTCGGGTTGGCGCTGTTGCGCAGTGTCGTGTCCACCAGACCTGCTGCCGGGTCGAGTTGGGACAGCAGCCCGGCCACAGCGCGCGAGAGTTCGTCGGGGGATGTGGCGTCAAGGTTGGCTTCGAGGCCGTGCAGGGCGGCGAGTTCGGTGAGTGCGGCCCGTACGGTGGGGGTGAGCCGCAGCGGCCACTGGTGGTCGGCGATGCGGGTGACGGCGGCGGACAGTGCGCTGACGGCGTTGTCGGGGTTGGCCTTGGAGCCGTGCCCGGCCGTGCCGTTCGCGGTGAGTTTGACCCATGCGGTGCCGCGCTCCCCGGCGGCGACCGGGTAGATACGCAGGCCTTCGGCGCTGTGGAAGGTGAACGCCCCGCATTCGCTGATGCCTTCGGTGCAGCCCTCGAACAGGTCAGCGTGCTGCCGGGTGAGGAAGTCCGCCCCGTACTCCGCGCTGTCCTCCTCATCGGCGGTGAAGGCGAGCACGATGTCCCGCCGCGGCCTGCGCCCTTGGCGTGCCCAGGCCCGGACCGTCGCCAGCACCATCGCGTCCGCGTTCTTCATGTCGATGGCGCCACGGCCCCACAGGACACCGTCCCGTACCTCGCCGGAGAACGGGTGCACGGTCCAGTCGGCGGGCTCCGCGGGCACCACGTCCAGATGGCCGTGGACCAGCAGGGCGTCGGCAGAGGGGTCGGTTCCTTCGATGCGGGCCACCACGTTGGCCCGGCCGGGCGCGGATTCCAGGACCTGGGGTTCGAGCCCCGCGTCGGCCAGCTTCTCGGCGACGTATTCGGCCGCGGGTCGTTCGACGCAGTCGCCGCCACCGCGGTTGGAGGTGTCGATCCGGATCAGGTCCGAGGTGAGGCGGACCACTTCGTCGAAGGCGACTGTGTCGTCCTGAACCGTCCGCGTCACGCTCGCGAGCGTTGTCTCAGCCATATTGCTCCTCCACCGCCGCCGAGACGAGTGTGGTCACGGCCTTGAAGCATCTGATGCCTTCGTACATGGTCGTCGCGGCGTACCGAACGCGGCGTTCGCCACACCGCTCGACCGAGGGCACGACGCAGGCGGCTCCGACGAGGTGCGCGGCGTCGAACTCCACTTCCACGCTGAACGGACCGCCCCGCGCCGGTTCCTGGCGTACGGCCAGTGCCGCCGCCTGCTTGGCCGCGGCTCTGATGTCCTCCGCGGTGCGCGCCGGCGGTCGGCACACGGCGGCGTACCGCGACACGTAGTCCTTCACTCCTACGGTGTAGGCGTCGGGTGCGTAGGTGTGAGCGTCGAGGGCGGTGCGGTCGTCGCCGGTGACCAGGACGACGGGGACTCCGTACTCGGCGGCGACCAGCGCGTTGAGCCGTCCCTCGCTGGCCCGCTCACCGTTGACCCACACGCCGGTGATGGAGTTGGCGAGGTAGGTGTGGGCCAGGACGCCTTCGGTGCCCGCGCCGGTGTGGTACCCGACGAACGCGATGCCGTCGGGTCTGCGGTGGTCTTCGTACTGCACGCCCTCGACCATCGAGAGGTCCTTGTGACGCCCCGTGAGCATCTCGGCTCGCTTGTCGAGTTGTTCCAGCAGGAGGTTGCGCATGGTCCAGTGGGCCTCGTTGACCACGACCTCGTCGGCGCCGCCGTCGTAGAAACCGGCGATCGCCGCGTTCACGTCGGACGTGAACATGCCGCGGCACCGCTGCCATTGCTCGGTGCCCGGAAGCACGTCGGCGGGCCATGTGACGCCAGTGGCGCCCTCCATGTCCGCGCTGATCAGAATTCTCATGGCTCGGACGGTACGCGTCGGTCGACGGCGGCCGCCAGGCCTGTGGATAACTCTAGAGGTCTAGACCTCTAGAGTTATCCACAGGCCTGGCGGCCATGCTTCAGCCGCCGGAGACTCGGCGGCATGACATCACTCTCAGCGACCCACCACCAGCCACTGCGCGGGAAGGTCCATGCGCGAGCCGTCCGGGCGGTGCTCCGTCATCACCAACTCGATCCGACCCCGCGCGAGCACCGAAAGCCCAGCGTCGCAGAGCAGTTCGGGCACGGATGCGTCATCCACCTCACCCGGCGTCAACCCATGCGCGAAGACACTGGCCAGCTTCGGCGGCGGCCCGCCGTCTCCCTCGGCGGCCTCCCGCAGCACCGACTTCGCCTCCGACAGCAGCTCCACGACGAAGGCCCGCCCACGCCCACCGACCAGTGTGCCCACGGCCTGTGCGACCGCCGGGCGCGCCGCCCCCTCGCACTGATGGATCACCCCACGCATATAGACGTGTGCGTCGCCCAACTCCGTGTGCAGCCGCTGCATGGCCGCCGCGTCGGACGCGTCCAGCCGCCGGAACTCCGCGAGGCCGTCCGGATCGCACTGCCTCGCGTACTCGACGGCCGCCGCCGAGAAGTCCACGCCGACCGCGCGCCCGAAGCGCTTCGCGAGGTAGCGGGTCTGGGTGCCGCTGCCGCAGCCGAGGTCCACCATCGGCAGCGTCCCCGCGCCAAGGTACGGAGCGAGCAGTTCCATGTGCGGCTCGGCGCTCAGCGCGGCGTCGCAGTCCCAGATCGCCGCTCCCGGAGCGACCGGGGTGTCCTTCCAGTACCCCTCCCACGCCTCGGCATAGCGGCTGGATACACCCATATGAACTCCCGACACCAAACGAGAAACCGTCAAGATCCTTGCTGTCGGCCCGAGCGGCACCACGGCAAGGAGCGCGTTCCGACGTTCCGCATGCATGCGCCCTGTGCGCATGGCGCGCGGCAGGCTACGCGCGCCTCCCGCAGGGCAGCGGCTGTTCGAACCACACGGTCTTGCCGTGCGCCCTGCGGCTGGTGCCCCACTTCCGGGAGAGCCGGTCCACAAGACGCAGGCCCCGGCCGTACTCGTCGTCGGGACCGGTGCCGAGCAGCACGGGCACCGCCTGGTCGTCGTCGCTCACTTCGCACAGCAGCGCGTCGGCCCTCACCAGCCTCAGTTCAACGCTCTGTGTGCGGGCGTGCCGTACGGCGTTGGTGACGACCTCGCCGACCAGAAACTCCGCGGTTTCGCAGGCCTGTTCCAGGTCCCAGCGGCGCAGCGTTTCACGAGTCAGTTGGCGAGCTCGCGCCACTTCGCCGGCCCGTGGGGCCAGGGTCCAGGTCGCCACGTCCGAGCGCGGGATGCCGTTGAGCCGGGCCATCAACAGGGCCACATCGTCCTTGCGGCCGCCGACGGGATTGAGCGCACGGATGATCGCGTCACACGCGTCGGTCATCGAGGCCGCCGGATGCGCCGCGGTCTCGCACAAGGCGGCCAGCCCGGTGCCGATGTCCTGGCCACGCACCTCGACCAGGCCGTCGGTGCACAACAGCAACCGGTCACCGGGTGCCACGGGTACCCGAACGGTCTCGAACGGCACGCCGCCGACTCCTATCGGCGCGCCCGTCGGCAGTTGCAGCAGTTCACTTCGGCCGTCCTCGGCCCTGACCAGAACAGGTGGAATATGACCAGCGTTGGCAATCAGCAGATCCGACTCGACCGGGTCGTACACCGCGTACAGACAGGTGGCCAGGTAGTGCTCCCCAAGGCGCTGCGCCAGGTCATCCAGGTGGCGAAGCAGTTGCGCCGGCGGCATGTCAAGTGCTGCCATCGTCTGCACGGCGGTCCTCAACTGTCCCATCATGACCGCCGAGTTGAGGCCGTGTCCCATGACATCGCCCACCACCAGCGCCATCCGGGAACCGGGCAGGCGGATGGTGTCGAACCAGTCGCCGCCGATCCGCCCGAGCCGGGTACCCGGCAGGTAGCGGGTGGCGACGTCGCAGCCCGGCATCCGCGGACTGATCCTCGGCAGCACCCGGTCCTGGAGCGTTTCGGCGACGCTCTCCTGGTGGGTGTACATACGGGCGTTGTCGAGGACCAGCCCCGCACGGGCGGCCATTTCGGCGCCGGTAGCACGGTCCATGTCGTTGAACGCCGAGCGGTCGCCGCGGCGCAGCAGCACCATGAAGCCCAGCACCACATGGCGCGCCTTGAGCGGGACGATGAGGATCGACCGTCCATTGATCAGCGGGCGCAGATCGCGCTTCTCGAACTGGGCGGCGATCCGGTCGCCCAACTCATCGCTGATCAGCGGGATGAGTACGGGTTCACCGGTGACCATGCACTGGAAGAACGGGGTGTGCTCGGGAAACGCCATGGCCTCGCCGACCGGGACGGTGTCGTCCCAGCGGCCCGGTTCGTCGTTGTGCTCGACCCACACCCGGTGCCAGATGGTGGTGACGTCCGGCGGCCCGTCGGGGAAGCCCTCGCCCGCGAGCACCTCAGCCCGCAGGTGCGTTCCGGCGAAGTCGGCGAAGCGCGGCACGGCCGCGCTGGTCACCTCGCGGATGGTGCGCTCCAGGTCGAGGGAGGAGCCGATCCGCCCGGAGACCTCGTTGAGGAACTCCAACCGCTCCCGAACAGCGGCGTGTTCGAGGTCCAGGGCATCATCCCGCGATGTCACCGCGGCGGGCGCGTCCGAGGTCGCGGCAGGCACCTCATGGCGCTGACGGAGCTTGGCCCGCCGCTCCAGGTATCTGGGCACACCCCAGTCGGGGGTGACGGGCACCCGCTCGTACTGGCTGATCTCCATTACCGGATAGCCGAGTTCGAGTACCTGGGAAACGATACGGCTGCTGCCCGCGGGTCCCATGTTGGGCAGGATGTCGGGCAGCCGCTCGCCCAGCAGGTCCGCGCCGGGGAACTCGGTGTGCAGGGCGAAGCCAGGAGACACGCGTTCCAGCGGCCTGGCGCGGCCGCCGTCCGCGCACTCGTCGACGCCCAGCCGGGCCGCGTCGGCCATCAGCACCAGCAACCGCTCCGGGCCCGGACCCGCCAGTGGATACGCCCACCAGAGCACATCGACGGGGCCGCCCTGGGCATCGGACAGGTGCGCCCGCCCGGCGGTCGGATAGGGGGTCACATCGGAGAGCGAGACGTCCAGTTCCGGCCCGGCCCGGTCGCCGTCCTCCTCCTGAGCGGTCAACGCGCCGGTGACTGGCAGCAGGTCGACACCCGGGCGACCCACCGCCTCGTCTCGTGCCGTGCCCAGCAGTCGACGCGCGCCACTGCTCCAGTGCGAGACCAGGCCGTCGCCGTCCATGACGACCACGGCCAGCGGGATCCGTCCGGGAGGTGTGCTGGTCGGCTCGGGCGGCATGGGGTGGTCCATCGTCCGCGGGACTCCTTCCCTGTGGGGCCGCGGCCCACGGCCGTCCCCCGCCGCGGTGCAAGATCTGCGACGCCGGTACCACCGTACGACCCGGGGCGAAGCCGGTGGGCGCAAAGCGAGAATCCGGCGCACGCCAGCACGAGTCACCCGCTACCACGGTCTGAGCGACGTGCGTGTTAGCGTCCCGTTCTTGGTACGGCATCTGGGGAAAGACCGGGAGCAAACACCCATGAGCACGCTCGAACCGGCCCCTCGCGCCGCGCTTCTGCCACGTCTGCCCGCGGCGTCGTGGCTGAGGCATCCCGTTGTCGCGGCGGTGCTGCTGGCAGGTGCGCTCCATGTGGTGTGGGCGCTGTTCCTGGCCGCCGAGGGCGGTGACCTGGCCGCGCAGTACGCATGGACCGAGTTCGCACAGCACAACCCCGACTCCGCGTACAACCTGTCGTGGTACGGCGGTATGCATCCCGTCTCGTACAGCGTGCTGACGCCCTACCTGATGGCGTTCGCGGGGGTCCGCACGACGGCGATGATCGTGGGCACCCTCTCCGCCGCCGTCTTCGCCCAGTTGCTGATCCGCTCGGGGGTTCGGCAACCCATGACACCGGCTCTGTGGGGCGCCTTCTCGCTGTGGTGCGACACGGTGTCGGGACGGGTGACGTTCGCCGTCGGGGTGCTGTTCGGCCTGGCGGCCGTCTGGGCCGCGTACGAGACCTGGGGCAACCGGTTCGTGCGTGGTGGGACGGCGGCGGCGCTGGGTGCGCTGGCCACGCTCTCCAGTCCGGTGGCGGGGCTGTTCGTGGAAGTGGTGGCGGCGGCGCTGATGCTCACCGGGCGGCGCAAGGCCGGCTGCGCCATGGCGGCCGGGCCGGTGCTGGTGGTCGCCACGACGACGCTGCTGTTCCCCTTCTACGGGGTGCAGCCGTTCTCGTGGGGCGGTGCGCTGCTGCCGGTGCTGGTCGCGGCGCCGCTGGCGGTGTGCGCTCCGAAGTCCTGGCGGCCGATGCGGATCGGCGCCGCGGTCTACGTGCTGGGGGTCGTGCTGACTTTGGCGGTCCCGTCGCCGGTGGGCAGCAATGTGGTGCGTCTGGCGCTGCTGTTCGGCGGCCCGCTGCTGCTGGCCGCCATCGCGGCCAGCAGGGAGGTGGACGCCAGGAAGACGCTCGTGCTGGGGCTCGCCTTCGCCGTCGCCTTGGTCTGGCAGATCTTCAAGCCCGTTCAGGACCTGCTCTCCACCGCGCCCGCCGCGGGTTGGTCGGCCTACTCGCGGCCGCTGCTCACCGAGTTGGACCGGCTGGGCGCGGATCGCGGACGGGTGGAGGCGGTCGCCGCGCAGACGCACTGGGAGTCGGCGGGCCTGGCGCCGTACGTCAACCTGGCGCGCGGCTGGAACCGGCAGGTTGACGTCGAGCGGAACCCGCTGTTCTACCACGGCACGCTGACGGCCGAGGCCTACCACGAGTGGCTGCGGCGCTGGGGAGTGAGCCTGGTGGTGCTGCCCAACGCCGAGCCGGACGGCGCCTCGGTCGCGGAGGCGCGCATCGTCGCCGCCGGGCAGCCGTGGCTGCGGCCGGTCTGGCACGACGCGCACTGGCGGGTGTTCCGCGTCACCGACGCGTCGCCATTGGCCGACGCCCCCGCACAGGTGGTGCGGGCGGCGGAGGGCGAGATGTCGGTGCGAGTTCCCAAGCCGGGGGCGGTTCTGGTGCGGGTGACCTGGTCGCCGTGGCTCGGGGTGCTGGGAGGCGGAAACGCCTGTCTGGAGCAGGACGGCGAGTGGACGCGGTTGCGGGCGGCCGAGCCGGGAGTCTTCCGGATCGGCGCTCGCTACCAACTGCCGCGCGGCACACCGTGCCGGACGGCGGCGGGGCGCTGAGCGCGGTCGGGCGACCGCGCTCAGCGCCCCGGCGATACGCGTCAGTCCTCGTGGCCCAGTTGAAGGTCGCGTTCGGTGCGTCCACCGCCCGCGACCTGTAGGACGGTGGCCACCGGCGGGTAGCCCGCCGCGATCACGGTGTACGAACCCGCCGCCAGGTCAACGAAGCGGAAGACGCCGTCGCCGCCAGTGGTGACCGAGTCGACGACGTTGCCCGCCGCGTCCAGCAGGGTCACCCGGGCGTCCTCCACCGGCCGTCCGTCCGGCGCCCGGACGGTACCGCGCAGCACCGCGCCACCCGCCAGCTCCACGTCCTGCCGGGTCTCGCGGGCGGCCTGCACGGAGACCGGCAGCGCCGCGGGGCGGAACGCGGGGGCGCTGGCGGCCAGCGTGTACTCGCCCGCGATGAGTTCGGTGAGCACGTAAGAGCCCTCGCGGCTGGTGCGGGTGCTGGCCACCACCTCGCCGCGCACATCGGTCAGGGTCACGATGGCGTCCGGTACCGGCGTGCCGTCGGCGGTCAGGACCGCGCCCGCCAGCCGTCCGGCGCCACCGAGCACCACGTCGAGGTCCACCGGACGCTCCCCGACCGTGACGGTGACCGCCTGCGGCTGGTGGCCGCCCGCGGACGCGATGAGCACATAGCTGCCGTTGCCCGGTGTGCTGAGCGCGTACCGCCCGTCGTCACCGGTGGCGCCGCGCCCGATCTGTCGACCGGAGGCGTCGATGAGGGTCAGGGCCGCGCGGGCCACCGTGGTGCCGTCGGAGTGCTGGACCGTACCGCACACGGGGACGCCCGCGCCGGGAGCGGACCGTGCCTCGGGGATGAGCGACTGCGCACCGGTCGCCGGACCGTTCTGGGTCACCGGGAGTTTCTCCTTGAGCAGAAAGGCGAGCAGGAAGCCGAAGACGAGCACCGGCACCAGGTACAGGTAGATCCGCGGCATGGCCTCCGCGTACGCCCGCACATAGCCGTCGCGCAGCGGCGCGGGCAACGCGTGCACCAGCTGCGGGGTGATCGAGTCGGGGTTTGGCAGCCGCGCCGAGTGCGGCAGTCGCACGGCGAGACGGGCGGTGAGCCGGTGGGCGAACAGCGTGCCGAACACCGCCGCGCCCAGTGAACCGCCGATCTGCCGGAAGTAGTTGTTGGCCGAGGTCGCGGTGCCCAGGTCAGTGGGGCGGACGGTGTTCTGCACGGCCAGGACGAGCACCGGCAGGCACAGTCCGATGCCCACGCCGAGCAGGGCCAGCCAACCGCTGTAGACGGTGCGCGGGGTGCTGCCGTCAAGCCGGGACAGCAGCCAGGTGCCGACCGACGCGCACGCACAGCCGAGGATCGGATAGGCCTTGTAGTGATCGGTGCGGCTGATGAGTTGGCCGGAGACGATGGAGGCGACCACCACGCCGCCGGTCATGGGCAGCGTCAGCAGCCCGGACCGGGTGGCGGAGGCCCCGTCCACCATCTGCAGGAACGTCGGCAGATAGGTTGCCGCGCCGAACAGCGCGACCCCGACGGCGGCGCCGACGAGCCCGCTGACGGTGAACACCCGGTCCCGGAAAAGCCGCAGCGGAATGATCGGGTCGACCGCGAACCGCTCGACGACAAGGAAGCCGACGCCGGCGACGAGCGCACCCGCGGCGAGGCCGACGATCACATCCGATCGCCACGCGTACCGGGTACCGCCCCAACTGGTCAGCAGCACAAGGCAGATGGAGAGGGCGACGATCAGCAGGGCGCCGAGCACGTCCAGTCGCGGGCGGGCCGTGGGCCTGGGCAGTCTCAGCACCAGGGCGATCACCACGAGGGTGATCAGCCCGAAGGGCACGTTGACGTAGAAGCACCAGCGCCACGAGGCGTGGTCGGTGAGGAAACCGCCGAGCAGCGGTCCCGCCACCGAGGCCAGCCCGAACGCCGCACCGATCAGGCCCATGTAGCGGCCGCGTCGTCGGGGCGGCACGATGTCGGCGATGATCGCCTGAACGCCGATCATGAGACCGCCGCCACCGATCCCCTGCAGGCCACGGAAGACGATGAGTTCGTCCATCGAGTGCGACCAGCCCGCCAGGGCCGAGCCCATGACGAACGTGGCGATCGCGAACTGGAAGACAGGTTTGCGGCCGAAGATGTCGCCGAGCTTGCCGTAGATCGGCAGGCCCACGGTGGAGGCCAGCAGATAGGCGGTCACCACCCATGACATATGGCCCAGCCCGTGCAACTCCCCGACGATCTTGGGGAGTGCGGTCGCCACGATGGTCTGGTCCAGGGCGGCGAGCAGCAGGGTGAGCATCAGCCCGAGGAAGACCATCCGCACCCGGCGCGCACTCAGTTGCACCGTGGCGGGCGGCCCCTCGGCGCCCTCGTAAGACTCCTCGGCACCCTCGTACGGCTCCTCGGCGTCCTCGCAGGACGCGGGCGCCTGGCGGGCGGGCTCGGCCTCGTACGGCTGGTGCGGAGGCGGAGTGCCCTGATGCGGTACGCGGGTTGCCGCGCCCGGGGCGGCCGTCGCCCGGCCCGGCGCCTTCGGTCGCTCCGCGCCCTGACCCGGCCCGGCGCTGTCGGTCCTCTCGGCCTGTCCGGCCAGTGCGGTCCCGCCCACTGCTGCTCCCCTCGTCACGCTGCGGGCCATTTCTCGCATTACGCGACAGGAACGAGCAAGCGCGACGTTTCCCCTCAGGGGGCAGAGGGAGGGCGGTCAACTACCGCTGCGAAAAACCCACTTGGCACCCCATCAGGGAATTTCGCACTAAGCGGCGCGCGCTAGGCGCGCGCCTCCCTTGCCAAGAAATCCACTCGATTCGGTGAATACGGCCGGTGCCGGTTTTCGCCGCCGTTCCGCAGTTAGTTACTTCTCGACGTGTGCCGCGAGATTGGCGAGGACCTGGTCGTGGATGCGGTTGAGCCCCTTGGGGGCGAAGGTCCGCTCGAAGAAGCCGCCGATGCCGGTCGCACCGCTCCAGGTGGTGGAGACGACCACCTTGGCCTTGCCCTCCCCCGCCGGGGTCACGGTCCAGGTGGTGACCATGGTGGAGTTGCGGTCCTTCTCCACGAGCTGCCCGGGCGACGGCTCGGTCACCTCGAGCAGGCAGTCCCGCACCCGCTTGGAGGTGGCCTGCAGCTTCCAGTGCACCAGGGTCCCCGCACCGGCGCCGCCCTCGCGCACCTCGTACTCGCTGTACTGCTCGGGCAGCAGTTCCTTGCGGGCGTGGGCGTAGTCCGCGAGGGTGCCGAACGCCGCTTCGGGCGTGGCGGCGACGATCCGCTCGGTGGTGGCCTCTACCTGTGCCATCTGTTCGTCCTCCGGTTCGTGTTCCGGGGGCACCGCCTCCGGAATCCACTCACTTGCTCGGTCAGGGCAGAAGCCAACCACCGTGGGGGCGCCGAACCGAAATCGGGGCCTCATCCGGCCCACAGCGGTTAACGCGGGGCCCAGGATCCGACTCGCGCCAAATTCGCTCGCGTGTTCTATTCTGGTTTTCGGGGGACCGGCGACGCGAGGAGGCAGCAGCATGCGCTGGGACAACCTGGGCCTCAACGGGAGCACGCCCGCACTGTTCGGCACCGAGGTCGTGTCGCGGACGTTCGACACCCCGGAGTTCCGTGGGATCACCTTCCACGAGGTACGGGCGCGCACGATCATCAACCGGGTGCCGGGGGCGTCCCGGATGCCGTTCGAGTGGACGGTCAACCCCTACCGCGGGTGCAGTCACGCCTGCGTGTACTGCTTCGCCCGCAACACGCACAGCTATCTCGACCTCGACACCGGCCATGACTTCGACTCGCAGATCGTGGTGAAGGTCAACGCGCCCGAGCTGCTGCGCCGCGAGCTGGCCGCGCCGCGATGGCATGGCGAGCACATCGCCATGGGCACCAACGTCGACTGCTACCAGCGCGCCGAGGGCCGCTACCAGCTGATGCCGGGCATCATCAGCGCGCTGCGGGACCACGCCAACCCGTTCTCGATCCTCACCAAGGGCTCGCTGATCCTGCGCGATCTGGAGTTGCTGGAGCAGGCCGCGCGGGTGACCGAGGTGGCGACCGCCGTCTCGGTGGGGTTCACCGATCGGCGGCTGTGGCGCGGCGTGGAACCGGGCACGCCGGCTCCGGACAAGCGTTTGGAGGTGTGCCGGACACTTAATGAGCACGGCATCCCATGCGCCGTGCTGATGGCCCCGGTCCTGCCGTTCCTCTCCGACTCCCCCGACCAGTTGCGTGAGACGGGGCGGGCCATCGCCGCCGCTGGGGCCACGTCCGTCACGCCGCTGGTGCTGCATCTGCGCCCGGGGGCGCGCGAGTGGTACATGAAGTGGCTCGCCGAGCGCCATCCGCAACTGGTCAGGCGGTACATGGCAATGTACGCGGAGAGCGCATACGCACCGAAGTGGTACCAGCGCCGCATCACCCGCCAAGTACACGAACTGGCCCAGGAGTTCGGCATCGGCCCGTCCCGTCCGGGCACGGCCAGGCGCATCGAGTCCACGGCCCCCGAGGTGGCCGCCCCGGCCGGGCCGACGCAACTGACGCTGCTGTGAGCGCGTCCACGGCTACCGCGCTCATCTGAACGCGGCGCAATTCACATGGGCGACCCTCTGGCGCCCAGGTTACTGACGAGTTACTCTCGCACCAACGAGCCCGCGCACCGCTGACCGCGGTGTCAGGGTTCTCGCGCACGGTGGCCTGGTGACGCAGCCACCACGCGCACAGCACCACCGCACCATCGCGGTATCTCGTCGGTTCGGCATCGCGGCGCGGCCCCGGGACAGGGCCCGCCACCCGCTCCACGGACACCCCTGTGCCCGCCTTCCCGGGCGCAGGCGCCCGAAGGGCACCCCAACTCCCGCACCGCAGGTGTGTGTTCGCCGACACGCGCGCGGTAGCTCCTCAGTCGTCACGCCCCGTTCCCGCACGGGGCACACCCCCTGGAGTTTCGCGATGGACCGTCCGTCCACCCCGTCCCCCTCCGCCCTGCGCACCGTCGCCGTCGTCGGCCTCGGCACCATGGGCTCCGGCATCGCCGAGGTCCTGGTCCGCGCCGGACACGAGGTCATCGGCATCGAACGCTGCGAGCAGGCGGCCGCCGCCGCGGCCGCCGCCCTGGAGCACTCCACCGAGCGGGCCGTGCAGCGCGGCAAGCTCACCCCGGCCGAACGCGGTGAGGCGCTGGCCCGGTTCCGCACCTTCACCGATCTGCACGCCGCCGCCGACGCCGACCTGGTGATCGAGGTGGTGCCGGAGAACTACGAGCTCAAGCGCGAGGTCCTCACCACGCTCGACGCCATCGTCAAGCCGGAGGCGATCCTGGCCACCGGCACCAACGCGCTGTCGGTGACCCGGCTGGCTGCCGAGACCAAGCGCCCTGAACAGGTGCTGGGGCTGCACTTCTTCGCGCCCGCGCAGGCCATGAAGCTGGTCGAGGTGGTCTCCACGGTGCTCACCGCGCCCGAGGCCACGGCCCAGGTGACCGCGCTGGTGAGCGCGCTCGGCAAGGAGGCGGTCCCGGTCGGCGACCGGCCCGGGTTCATCGCCGACGGGCTGCTGTTCGGCTACCTCAACCAGGCCGCCGCGATGTACGAGGCGCGCTACGCGACGCGTGAGGACATCGACGCGGCCATGCGGCTCGGCTGCGGGCTGCCGATGGGGCCGCTGGCGCTGCTCGACCTGATCGGCGTCGACACCGCGAAAACGGTGCTGGAGGCGATGTACTCCGCCTCCCGCGACCGGCTGCACGCACCGGCGCCGATCCTGGGCCAGTTGGCGGCGGCGGGCCTGACCGGCCGCAAGGCCGGACGCGGCTTCTACACCTACGCCGAGCCCGGCAGCCACGAGGTGGTCGCCGACCGGCAGACCCCGGGCGACGGCCAGCGGCAGGGCGCGGGCCGCACCGTGCGCACCGTCGGCGTGGCGGGCTCCGGAACCATGGCGACCGGCATCGCGGAGGTCTTCGCGAAGGCGGGCTACCAGGTCGTCCTGGCCGCCCGCGGCCAGGAGAAGGCCGACGCCGCCGTCGCCCGCATCGCCAAGTCCCTTGCCCGCTCGGTCGATCGGGGCCGTCTGGCGCCGGCCGACCGGGACGCGGCGCTGGCCAGGATCACCGCGGCGGGGTCGCTGGACTCCTTCGCCCAGGTCGACCTGGCGGTGGAGGCGATCGCCGAGGAACTCGCCCTGAAGCAGCAGCTGTTCGAGACCTTCGACAAGGTCTGCCGACCGGGCGCGGTGCTGGCGACCACCACATCGTCGCTGCCGGTGGTGCAGATCGCCGCCGGGACCTCCCGTCCGCAGGACGTCATCGGCATGCACTTCTTCAACCCGGCCCCGGCGATGAAGCTGGTCGAGGTGGTGCGCACGGTGCTCACCGCGGACGACGTGCGGGCCACGGTGCACGAGGTGTGCGGCACCATCCGCAAGCACCCGGTGGACTGCGGCGACCGGGCCGGTTTCATCGTCAACGCCCTGCTGTTCCCGTACCTGAACAACGCGGTGAAGATGGTTCAGGAGCACTACGCGAGCGTGGACGCGATCGACACCGCCATGAAGCTGGGCGGCGGTTACCCGATGGGCCCGTTCGAACTGCTGGATGTCGTCGGGCTGGACGTCTCGCTGGCCATCGAGCGAGTGCTGCACCGGGAGTTCCGTGACCCGGGGCTCGCTCCCGCCCCACTGCTGGAGAACCTGGTCTCCGCGGGCTGCCTCGGCCGGAAGACCGGCCGCGGCTTCCGCGAATATGCCAGGGCCTGACGACACCAAGGGGTGGGCCGGGGTCTTCCCCGGCCTGGCCCCCGGCGCCGGACGAGCTGGGGCGCCGGGCGCACCGCCTGCCGAAATGCAGTACGTTCCCCACATGTCCCAGCCGCGCTCAACCACCCGAACCACCGCACAGCGGCACCGCGTGCGCCAGGACCTGGCCACGGCCGCTATGCACCTGTTCTCCACGAAGGGGTACGAAGCCACCACGGTCGACGAGATCGCCGCGGCGGCGGGGGTGGCCCGGCGCACCTTCTTCCGCCACTTCCGCTCCAAGGAAGAGGCGATCTTCCCCGACCATGACGACACCCTGGTCCGTGTCCAGGCGGTACTGGACAGCGCGGAACCGGGCGAGCACCCACTGGACACGGTGTGCCGCGGTATCACCGAAGTGCTGCGGATGTACGCGGAGTCGCCCGAGGTGTCCGTGGAACGCTATCGACTGACCCGCGAGGTCCCCGCGCTGCGCGAGCACGAGATCGCGTCGGTCGCGCGCTACGACCGGCTGTTCACCCGCTATCTGCTGGGCCACTTCGACGAGGCGGCGCACCGCGCGGGCGATGACGACCCGCTGCTGGCCGAGGTGGCCGCGTCGGCGGTGGTGGCCGCCCACAACCATGTGCTGCGGCGCTGGCTGCGGGCGGGCGGCAAGGGCGATGTGGAGGCGCAGTTGAACCACGCCTTCGACGTGATCAGGGAGACATTCGGCACCGGCATGGGCGTGGGCCGCGCCACCCCGGCAACGGCGGCGCCGGTGCCGCAGGAGGACCGGCCGGGCGCGGTGGTGGTGGCGGTGGCCCGTACCGACGCCTCGCCCACCGAGGTGCTGCGGGCCGTCGAGAAGGCCCTGGAATCCGGCCTGGACTGACCAGCGGCAACTCCCCCAAGCTCGCACGGCCGCACCCGGCTTCGGGTGCGGCCGTGCCACATCCGTGCGCGGTTCCGTGTCACGACCGCGCACGGCCCGTGCCGCGTCCGCGTGAAACTCGTCCAAAAAAATTTATGGCACGCAGTGTCTTTACGAGTGACACCCCGTGCCATAACCTAGCCGTGTCCGGGCGGGCGGCGTGCAGCGAACCTCCGCACGCCGTCTGTCCCCAAGCGCCCGGACGCCTGCGTCACAGGCTCCCCCAGACCCCGTCCGGGGGCACTTCCAGCGCGCCACAGCGCGCTCACGCACCACCGCCGAACCGACGGCACACCGAGACCCCAGCGTTCCCTCAAGCGTCCCCAAACGCTTCGCCGGAGGCCCCAAAGTGAACGACATCCTCGACGCGATCCTCGCGTCGACCGCATCCGACAGCGGCTCCCACACCGTCACCGCCGCCGATTTCGCGGCCCTGCCGCTGCCCGAGTCGTACCGTGCCGTCACCGTCCGCAAGGACGAGGCCGAGATGTTCGCCGGCCTGACCACCCGCGAGAAGGACCCCCGCAAGTCCCTCCACGTCGACGAGGTGCCGGTGCCCGAACTCGGCCCGGGCGAGGCCCTGGTGGCCGTCATGGCCAGTTCGGTGAACTACAACTCGGTCTGGACGTCCATCTTCGAACCGATCTCCACCTTCAACTTCCTTGAGCGGTACGGGAAGTCGTCGCCGCTCGCCGCGCGCCACGACCTGCCGTACCACATCATCGGCTCCGACCTGGCGGGCGTCGTGCTGCGCACCGGCCCCGGAGTCAACGCCTGGCACCCGGGCGACGAGGTCGTCGCACACTGCCTGTCGGTGGAGTTGGAGTCGGCCGACGGCCACAACGACACGATGCTCGACCCCGAGCAGCGCATCTGGGGCTTCGAGACCAACTTCGGCGGTCTGGCCGAGATCGCGCTGGTCAAGTCCAACCAGCTGATGCCCAAGCCCAAGCACCTGACCTGGGAGGAGGCGGCCTCCCCCGGGCTGGTCAACTCCACCGCGTACCGCCAGTTGGTCTCGCGCAACGGCGCGGGCATGAAGCAGGGCGACAACGTGCTCATCTGGGGTGCCAGTGGTGGCCTCGGCAGCTACGCCACGCAGTTCGCGCTCGCCGGCGGCGCAAACCCGATCTGCGTGGTCTCCTCACCGCAGAAGGCGGACATCTGCCGTGCGATGGGCGCCGAGGCGATCATCGACCGCAACGCCGAGGGCTACAAGTTCTGGAAGGACGAGCACAACCAGGACCCGCGCGAGTGGAAGCGGCTGGGCAAGCGGATCCGTGAGCTGACCGGCGGTGAGGACGTGGACATCGTCTTCGAGCACCCCGGCCGGGAGACCTTCGGCGCCTCGGTCTACGTCACCCGCAAGGGCGGCACCATCGTCACCTGCGCCTCCACCTCCGGCTACAACCACGAGTACGACAACCGCTACCTGTGGATGTCGCTGAAGCGCATCGTGGGCTCCCACTTCGCCAACTACCGCGAGGCATGGGAGGCCAACCGCCTGATCGCCAAGGGCAAGATCCACCCGACGCTGTCCAAGACGTACCGCCTGGAGGAGACCGGTCAGGCCGCCTACGACGTGCACCGCAACCTCCACCAGGGCAAGGTCGGCGTGCTCGCCCTGGCCCCGCAGGAGGGCCTGGGGGTGCGCGACCACGAGCTGCGCGAGAAGCACATCGACGCCATCAACCGCTTCCGGAACGTCTGAGGGACAGCGCAGATGAGTGAGCGTCAGAAAGATCGGCCGTGGCTGATGCGGACCTACGCGGGGCACTCCTCCGCCGAGGAGTCCAACGCGCTGTACCGGCGCAACCTCGCCAAGGGCCAGACCGGACTGTCGGTCGCGTTCGACCTTCCGACGCAGACCGGCTACGACCCCGACCACATCCTCGCCCGCGGCGAGGTCGGCCGGGTCGGGGTCCCGGTCGCCCATCTCGGCGATATGCGGCGGCTGTTCCAGGACATCCCGCTGGAGCAGATGAACACCTCGATGACCATCAACGCCACCGCCATGTGGCTGCTGGCGCTGTACCAGGTGGTCGCCGAGGAACAGGGGGCGGACATCGCCAAGCTCCAGGGGACGACGCAGAACGACATCGTCAAGGAGTACCTGTCGCGCGGCACCCATGTCTTCCCGCCCGGTCCGTCGCTGCGGCTGACCACCGACATGATCACCTACACGGTGAACCACATCCCCAAGTGGAACCCGATCAACATCTGCAGCTACCACCTGCAGGAGGCGGGAGCCACTCCGGTCCAGGAGATCGCCTACGCGATGTGCACCGCGATCGCCGTGCTGGACGCGGTGCGCGACTCCGGCCAGGTGCCACCGGAACGCTTCGGCGATGTGGTCGGCCGGATCTCCTTCTTCGTCAACGCGGGCGTCCGGTTCGTCGAGGAGATGTGCAAGATGCGGGCCTTCGCCCGCCTCTGGGACACCATCACCCGGGAGCGGTACGGGATCGACAACCCCAAGAACCGCCGCTTCCGCTACGGCGTCCAGGTCAACTCGCTCGGGCTGACCGAGGCCCAGCCGGAGAACAACGTCCAGCGCATCGTGCTGGAGATGCTCGCCGTCACCCTCAGCAAGGACGCCCGCGCCCGCGCCGTACAACTCCCCGCCTGGAACGAGGCGTTGGGTCTGCCGCGCCCCTGGGACCAGCAGTGGTCGCTGCGCATCCAGCAGGTCCTGGCGCACGAGAGCGACCTGCTGGAGTACGAGGACATCTTCCGCGGCAGCCATGTCATAGAGGCCAAGGTCGACGAGATCGTCGAGGCCGCCGCCGCCGAGATCGAACATGTTCAGGAGATGGGCGGCGCCATCCCGGCGGTGGAGTCCGGCTACCTGAAGTCCCAACTGGTCGCCTCGCACGCGCTGCGCCGGGCCCGTATCGAGGCCGGTGAGGACAAGATCGTCGGGGTCAACAGCTTCGAGGGCACCGAGCCCAGCCCGCTCACCGCGGACCTGGACACCGCCATCCAGACCGTCGACCCGGCCAACGAGGCTCTCGTGGTCAAGGCCCTGGGCAGCTGGCGGGCCGAGCGCGACGAGGCCCGCGCCCAGGCGGCCGTCTCAGCGCTCAAGGAGGCCGCAGCCACCGACGCCAACCTGATGGCGGCCACGTTGGAGTGCGCCCGCGCGGGGGTCACCACGGGCGAGTGGTCCTTCGCGCTGCGCGCCGTCTTCGGCGAGTTCCGCGCCCCCACCGGGGTGAGCGGCGCGCCCGTCGCGGTCGCCCCGGAGGCGGGCACGCCGCTGGCCGAGGTGCGCCACAAGGTGGCGGCCACAGCACACGAGTTGGGGGTCGGCAAGCTGCGGCTGCTGGTCGGCAAGCCCGGCCTGGACGGGCACTCCAACGGTGCCGAGCAGATCGCGGTTCGCGCGCGTGATGCGGGATTCGAGGTCGTCTACCAGGGCATCCGGCTGACCCCCGAGCAGATCGTCACGGCCGCAGTGGCCGAGGACGTGCACTGCGTCGGACTGTCGATCCTGTCCGGCTCGCATCTGGAACTCGTCCCCGAGGTACTGCGGCTGCTGCGCGCCGCGGGGGTGGAGGACATGCCGGTGATCGTCGGCGGCATCATTCCGTCGGCGGACGCCGAGGCCCTGCGCGCGAAGGGCGTCGCAGCGGTCTTCACGCCGAAGGACTTCGGCATCACCGAGATGATCGGCAGGATTGTGGACGAGATCCGCCGAGGATACGGTCTCGGAAGCCTGGGGGCTGCCCCCGTGACCAACTCCGCTTCGCTCCAGGAGGCTTAGACCCCATGCAATTCGGCCGCACCTACGAGGAGTTCACCGTCGGGGACGTCTACCGGCACTGGCCCGGCAAGACGGTCACCGAATACGACGACCACCTCTTCTGTCTGCTCACCATGAACCACCATCCGCTGCACATGGACGCCAACTACGCGGAGCGGACCACCGATTTCGGCAAGAACGTCGTGGTGGGCAACTACATCTACTCCCTGCTGCTGGGCATGTCGGTGCCCGATGTCTCCGGAAAGGCGATCGCCAACCTGGAGATCGAGTCGCTGCGGCACGTGGCACCGACCTTCCACGGCGACACCGTTTACGGCGAGACGACCGTGCTCGACAAGTGGGAGTCGAAGTCGAAGAACGACCGGGGCATCGTCTACGTGGAGACCAAGGGCTACAAGCAGGACGGCACGCTGGTGTGCGTCTTCCGCCGCAAGGTCATGGTCCCCACGGCCACGTACATCAAGGAGCGCGGCGGCGAGCAGCCCGGCCGCCCCGAGCTCAACGCCCAGGAGAAGTAGACCATGAGCCGCCTCCAGCAGACCGAGGGCCTGACGGACATCCAGCGCGAGATCCTGTCCACGGTCCGGGATTTCGTGGACAAGGAGATCCTTCCGGTCGCGACGGAACTCGAACACCGCGACGAGTACCCCACCCAGATAGTGGAGGGACTCAAGGAGTTGGGCGTCTTCGGCCTGATGATCCCCGAGGAGTACGGGGGGCTCGGGGAATCCCTGCTCACCTACGCGCTGTGCGTCGAGGAGATCTCCCGTGGGTGGATGAGCGTCTCCGGCATCATCAACACCCATTTCATCGTCGCCTACATGCTCAAGCAGCACGGTACGCAGGAGCAGAAGGACCACTTCCTGCCGAAGATGGCGGCCGGTGATATCCGCGGCGCGTTCTCGATGTCCGAGCCGGGGCTCGGTTCCGACGTTTCCGCCATTCGCACCAAGGCGGTCCGAAGCGGTGAAGAGTACGTCATCAACGGCCAGAAGATGTGGCTGACCAACGGCGGTTCTTCAAATCTCGTCGCGGTGCTGTGCCGCACCGACGAGGGCCAGCCGGAAGGCGCCCCGCCGCACCGGTCGATGACCACCTTCCTCATCGAGAAGGAGCCGGGCTTCGGCCCGAACACCAAGGTCCCCGGCCTCACCGTGCCCGGCAAGATCGAGAAAATGGGCTACAAGGGCGTGGACACCACCGAGTTGGTGCTGGAGGACGTACACGTTCCGGCGGACCGGGTGCTCGGCGGCCAAAGCGGCCGGGGTTTCTACCAGATGATGGACGGCGTCGAGGTCGGGCGCGTCAACGTTGCGGCGCGCGGCTGCGGCGTGGCGCGCCGGGCCTTCGAGTTGGGGGTGGAGTACGCCCAGCAGCGGCACACCTTCGGCAAACCGATCGCCCAGCACCAGGCGATCCAGTTCAAGCTCGCGGAGATGGCCACCAAGGTGGAGGCCGCCCATCAAATGATGATTAACGCGGCCCGCAAGAAGGATTCCGGACAGCGCAACGACCTTGAGGCAGGCATGGCGAAGTACCTCGCCTCGGAGTACTGCAAAGAGGTGGTGGAAGACGCCTTCCGGATCCACGGTGGATACGGCTTCTCCAAGGAGTACGAGATCGAGCGGCTGTACCGCGAGGCGCCGATGCTGCTGATCGGCGAGGGCACCGCCGAGATCCAGAAAATGATCATCGGGCGGCGCCTACTGGAGGAGTACCGAATCCAGGGCTAAATGTCCACTTCTGTGGCTTTTGTCCGCGAAAAAGATCACACCCGGTCATCGGTTTGCGGCCACCGACTCGCCCTTGAGCTTGCCGAGTTGCTGGTCGCAACCGATACCATCGGGAAAAGCCGCCGTCCCCGTTTCTCTCGCGGCAATCCTCCGCTACGAAGGTCATCCATGCCCCACAGCCCATCCTCTGCACAACGCGGCCGGGTCCGCCTCGCGCGTGGAGCGTCGCCGTGGCTCCTCCCGACCGTCGCCGCCGCAGCGGTCAGTCTGACCCGCGCCCGACGCTCCGGCCGCTGGGCGGCTGTGGCCGTACCGACCACCGCCCTCGCGGCGGGCATGCTGTGGTTCTTCCGCGACCCCGAGCGTGAGATCGCTCACGGCCGCGTCATCTCCCCGGCAGACGGTGTGGTGCAGAGCATCATGCCCTGGAAGGACGGCCGCACCCGCGTCGCGATCTTCATGAGCCCGCTGAACGTCCATGTGAACCGCGCCCCGCTGGCGGGCACGGTCACCTCCGTCGAGCACATCCCCGGCGGGTTCGTTCCGGCGTTCAACAAGGAGAGCGAGAACAACGAGCGGGTCGTCTGGCACTTCGACACCGAGCTGGGCGACATCGAGATGGTCCAGATCGCCGGTGCCGTCGCCCGGCGCATCGTGCCCTACGTCACACAGGGCACCAAGGTGGAACAGGGCGAGCGGATCGGGCTGATCCGCTTCGGTTCACGGGTCGACATCTACCTGCCGGAGGGGATCGAGCCGGCCGTCGAGGTCGGCCAGACCACACAGGCTGGGGTGACTCGCCTTGACCGTGGTTGATCCCGACACACAACCTCCCTGGGTCACCGAGATCGAAGACGACGCCGACGACATGCCGGTGTCCACCCGGTTGTCGATAGCGGACACCCTCACCCTCGGTAACGCCACCTGCGGCTTCATGGCGGTGTACTTCACCACCACCGGCGTGCTGGTCCCGCACCTGATGGGCCAGACCGACGGCGGGATGGCCCGGCACAGCGCCGCCACCGCCGTGATGCTGATGCTGCTCGCCTCGGTCTTCGACCTGTTCGACGGCCTGGTGGCGCGCAAGCTGCGCAGCTCGGCGATGGGCGCGGAGCTCGACAACCTCTCCGACCTGATCAGCTTCGGGCTGGCACCGGCGTACTTCGTGGTGGTCTGGGGCATGGTCGCCGACGACGGCCACCAGCACGTCTCCGCGGTGGCGGCGATCGTGGTGGTGCTGGCCGTGGTGCTGCGGCTGGCAAGGTTCTCCTGCACCACCATGAAGGACGGGATCTTCCAGGGCATGCCGAGCCCCATGGGCGCCCTGACGATCGTCTCCGCGACGCTGCTGCGGCTGCCGTTCCTGCCGACGCTGGCGATCATCGTCGGTGTGGCATGGCTCATGGTGAGCCGGGTCGAGTACCCCAAGCCGCGCGGGCGACTGGCGATCGCCACCCTGTGCTGGATCTTCATCAGCATGGGCTGCCTTGCGGCCTGGGCGGCCGACTCCCCGGGCGCGCAGGTCCTGCTCCAGGCCGGTGCGGCGCTCCAGGTGGTGATGGCGGCGGTCATTCCGCTGTTCGCCACCTTCCGGCGGGTGAACACGATCCGCGGCAACCGGCGCGACGCCCGGGCCGCACGGGCCGCGGAGCGCCTGCCGCTGGGCTGAGCCTCCACAGACGTAGGACTGGGTGGGCGGGAGATCTCCCGCCCACCTTTAGTCTTCGTCGGCGGTCAATTGGCCACCGGTCGTTGTCGGCGGTTAATGAGACGGCCGTCGCAGGACCAGGAAGTCGTCGGCGATCCGCCGCGCCACCCGCTCCAGCAGCGGCCCGGCTTCCGCGATGGACCGGGAGACGTCCGGCTCCAGCTCGGTGAGCGCATAGGCGCGGCGGATCCCCGCTGCCCCCAGCTCCGCGGGCGGCAGCGCCAGCCGCCCGCAGACCGCGACGACGTCGAGCCCGCGGGCGCGCGCCGCCTGCGCCACACCCGCGGGGGCCTTGCCGTGCAGCGTCTGCGCGTCGAGCGAGCCCTCACCGGTGATCACGAAATCGGCCCGGGCCAGCGCCTCCGCGAAGCCCAGCAGCTCGAACAGCACCTCGACCCCGGGCCGGAACACCGCCCCCAGGCCCACCAGCGCCCCGTAACCGATGCCGCCCGCCGCGCCCGCGCCCGGGGCCTGCGCGGCCTCCACCGCGCGGACGCCGACCGCCTCACCCAGCACGTCCACATACCGGCCCAGCGCGGCGTCCAGCGCCACGACGTCGGCGGCGGAGGCGCCCTTCTGCGGGCCGTAGACGGCCGCGGCGCCCTTGGGGCCGCGCAGCGGGTTGTCCACGTCGCTGGCGAGCACGATCTCGGCCTCGGCGAGCCGCGGGTCAAGGCCGCTGAGGTCGGCCGCGGCGAGCGCGGCCAGCGCCGCGCCACCGGAACCGACCGGCTTGCCGTCAGCGTCGGTGAACTCCGCGCCGAGTGCGGCCAGCATCCCGGCCCCGCCGTCCGTCGTGGCGCTGCCACCGACCCCGAGCACGATGGTGCGCGCCCCGGCGTCCAGCGCGGCGCGCAGCAGCTCCCCGGTGCCGTACGTCGTCGCGGTGAGCGGTGCGAAGACGCCGTCCGGCAGTTGCCGAAGGCCCGACGCCTCGGCCATCTCGACCACGGCCACGGTGTCGCCCAGCGCGTAGGCCGCAGTCACCGGATCGCCTAGCGGCCCGGTGACGCGTGCGGTCCGCCGTTCGAATCCGGCGGCGACCGCCGCGTCCACCGTGCCGTCACCGCCGTCGGCGACCGGCAGGAACTCGACGCGCAGGCCGGGCACCGCCCGGCGCAGGCCGGTGGTGAGGTGCTGGGCCACCTCGGTGGCCGTGAGCGAGCCCTTGAACTTGTCCGCGGCGATCAGCACGCTGCGAATTTCTGCCACCTGTGCACTCTCCAGGAGTTAAGTCGCGCCGCTTCGGACCTTATCCGTCCGGTGGGCCCGGTGCCCATGGTCACCGTCGGCGAGCCACTCCCAGTAGCCCCACATATGCGGACATAGTTGGGCAACATGAGTGCTCGGGACACCGATCAGCCCCTGGCCCGCGAACCGCGCGACGAGTCCCCCGACTTCACACTGTTCTCCGTCGGAGCCCTCCTGGTAGTCGCGGTAGTGGCTGGGGCGCCTTCGGCAGGGCATCGCTGGACCGGGCCTCCAGCGCCGCGCTCCGCTGGTTGCTGAGCAACTTCGGCTGGCTGTTCGTGATCGCCGCCGACGCCTTCCTGGTACTGGCCGTGGTGATCGCCTTCAGCCGCTTCGGGCTCATCAGGCTCGGCCGGGACGAGGACGAGCCCGAGTTCGACAACCTCGCCTGGGTGGCGATGATGTTCAGCGCGGGCATGGGCATCGGCCTGATGTTCTACGGCGTCGGCGAACCACTCCAGCACTATGTGAACCCGCCACCAGGAACCGGCGTTCCGCAGCACTCCCCCGCGGCGGTCAGGACCGCGCTGGAGTACTCGTTCTTCCACTGGACCTTCCAGCCGTGGGCCATCTACGGCATGGCCGGGCTGGCGCCGGCCTACGCGGGATTCCGCAAGGGCCGCGGCAACCGGCTCAGTTCGGTGTTCGTCCCGCTCATCGGCGAGGCGCGGGCGCGGGGTTGGCCCGGTCGCGCGATCGACCTGCTCGCCGTCTTCGCCACCGTCTTCGGCACTGCCACCAGCCTGGGCCTGGGCGCCCTGCAGGTCGCCAAGGGCCTCCAACTCACCGCCCGGGTACGCGACTCCAGGGCGCTGGAGCTGGTCGTCATCGCCGCGTTGAGCGCGGCGTTCGTCGCCTCCGCCTTCTCCGGACTGCACAAGGGCGTCAAATGGCTGAGCGCGATCAACGTGGTGCTCGCCGCCGTCGTCATGGTCTTCGTGTTCGTCGTCGGCCCGACCGTGTACGTGCTCAACAGCGTTCCGGCCAGCGTCGGCGGCTATCTGCACGACCTGCTGCACTGCCGTTCGTTGTGGTGATGCTGGCGCTGTGCTGGTCGCTGCTGGGCGAACTGCGCACCGGCCCCGGCGCGGGCCCGGCCCGGCACCACGCGCTGCACGGCCTGCGGGACGCGGTCCGCGCCGCCGTGGGTGACGCGTTGACCGAACGCGCCGCCGTCCGGCGCACACCACCGCGCCCGGTCGTGGAGCCGGTGCGCGAGCGCGACACCGACAACTGACCACCGCCCAAAGGGCGCTGGCCGGAAATCGCGAGCGGCTGGGAGGTTTGGCGGCTCGCCCGCGACCAAGTCCCGCCCCGGCGGCGAGCAACCACAACATCGGGCACCAGCGGTCACACGGCCGCCCGCGACCCACGAGGACTCAGCGCCGAATCCCAGCAAGGGCACCACGTGTTCGACCGAAAATCAGCGCCGCCCGGCGTATTGATCGGCACAATGGGTGTGTGCCGCAATACGCCGAGATACAACTCGACCCCGACACCTCCGTGCGCCTGGAACTCGCGCCGGTCGGTGTCCTCCAGCAGCCCACCGCGGCGGACGATGCCGGGAGCGACGCCGCTGACCTGCCGGACGGCATCGCCGGGTCGGCGCCCGTCGGCCGGGCGGGTGCCGCCGTCTCGGCACTGACCTCGGAGGCTCTGCGGTTCAGCCTGCGCCCACTCGGCCCGCTGCTCCAGGAGGTGCACGACTCGGTCAGCGCCATCAAGAACCCGCCGCAGGAGATCAGCGTCGAGTTCGGTGTCCAGATCGGCCAGGACCTCAAGCTCGGCATCGTGGGCGCCCGTGGGCACGCGAGCCTGATGGTCACGGCTTCCTGGCAGGTCGGTCAGGATTCGGAGTGAGCACCTATGGGGTGGTTCCGGTACGCCAGCGGGGATGACTCGGCGGGGGTTCACGGCGCCTTCGTCTCCGTGTTACGGGAGAGCGACCGCCGGGCCGCCGGCGGCGGTGTGCTGCTCACCGAGCGCCATCTGCTGACCTGCGCCCATGTGGTCAACGTGGCGCTGGGGAAGGAGCTGTTGGCACCCGCCGATCCGGGTCCGGTACGGATCGGGGCCGTCTTCCCCGGCACCGGTTCCCGGGCGCCGCACGAGGCGCGGGTCGCGCACTGGGTGCCGCCCCGGCGCACCGGCGGCGGGCTGGACTGGAGCGGCGACCTCGCCGTGCTCGAACTCGACGCCCCCGCGCCCGCGGTGCCGCCGCGCTGGTCGGAGATGGTGCCGGGGCAGGGGGTGCGCGCCTGGCACGGCGGTGGGCACGCGGCCACGTTCGTCGAGGTCATGGTGAAGGAGTGCGACGGCTGGATCGGCTATGTCGACGGTGAGCTGTCCGGCGCGGCGATCGGGCCCGGTTACAGCGGCGGCCCCCTGTGGTCGGAGCGCGAGGGCGCCTTCGTGGGCCTGGTGGCGGCGCAACTCCAGGCGCCCGACGGCCCCTTGGCGGCCCACCATGTGGTGCGCCGCGGTTGGGCGATCCCGTGGCAGGCGGTGCGCGCGGAGCTGGAGTCCGCGGGGGCAGGCCCACTGCTCGCCGCGACGGGCGACGGCGCGGAGGACGCCCAGCGGGTGCCGCACCAGTTGCTGCTGCCGCTGGCGGCGCTGCTGAGCGACCCGGCGGAGCGCGCCGACAAGGCCCGGCGGGTGGCCGAGCAGTGCGGACTGCACGCCCTGGACGACGGTTCCGCGCCCACGTACGAGGAGTTGGCGGCGGTGCTCGCCGAGTATCCGCGTGCCCTGCCGTCGCTCACCGAGGTGCTGGTACCGACCGCGCACAGCTCCGCGGCCCGTGACGCCGTCGACACCCTGCACGCCACCGGCCCGCTGGCGGCGGGCTCCCGGCTGCTGTCGTACACCGAACACCACTACCTGCTGGCCCTGCTGCGGCAGCACGCCAAGGCCGACCCGGCCCTGCTGCCGCGCGCCGCGCGGGGCGCGCTCGCCTACGCGGAACTGCCGCAGCCGGTACGGGCGGCGAGGATCGCGCCGGAGGCCGTGGAAGCAGCGGTGGACGCGTTGGAGGAACTCGGCGACAGCGGGCGGGTACCGGACGGCACCCCGCGGGTGCCCGCGCTGCTTCGCGTGGCCGAGTACGTGGCGGCGGCGCTGGACGGCGCGGCCGGTGACGAACTGTGCGGCTGGAGCGACCAGGTGGCCACCCGGCTGGGCATCCACCCGGCCGCGCTGGCCGAACGCCGCAGGGACGCCGAGGAGTGGGCCAGCAGCCGCCACACCGACAGCGGCGGCACCGTCGTCCGGCTCACCCGGCGCCCCGGCGACCCGTCCGGCGCCTACCGGTGCACGGTGTGGCGGATGGCCCCGGACGGCACCGCGACCCGCGCCTCCACGGGCAAGGACCGCCCGCTGAGCGGCCCGGAGATCGCCGGCCTGGTGCGGGACGCGGTGGCGCCGGACGACGAGGAGGCGCCTCTGGTCGAAGTCGTGGTGGATCGCGACGCGCTGCAACTGCCGGTGGACGAGTGGCGCGAGACCGAGCCGGACGACACGGACCCGTACGGCATCTTCGCCCCGGCGGCACTCGGCGCCGACTTCCGTGTGGTGCTGCGCTGCCCGGAGCTGCGCCGCAGGTCCCCGACGGGGGCGGCGGACCTTCGGCGACGATGGGCCGGATGCCGCACCGAGGAGACGCTGGCGGTGGACGAACTCATCGGCGACGTAAGGGCGTTGAAGGATACACTCAACAGGACGCGGCAGCGTTCGACCGGCCGGGTGGTGCTGCACGGCCCCGTGGCCCGTCGCATCCAACTGCTTCAGGTGTGCCTGTTCATGGGCGTTCCGGTGGTGCTGTGGGACCGGACGGCGGCCGGGCGGGACGACGGGCGGCATCTGGACGAGATCGATTCCGCGGGCCCGTTGGACTCGCTGCCGGAACGTGTCAGGGACTTCCGTGTCGGTGTGTACGCCGATTCGGAGCGCACCGCGCGGCCCTCGTTGGTCTGGGAGGATCCGGACCGACCGCTTCCAGGTGGACTGTGGCTCGCGGACCCGGTGGCAATGACGGAGGAGAAGTGAACGGCAACACCGAGGACGGCGACTGGCGGCTGTTCCGCGGCGACGGTACGGTCCGCGACACCGTCTTCCCGGAACCGCCGCCATGGCGCCGGTTCGGCGAGGCGCCTCATGGACAGGCGCCGCGCCCGTACCTGATCGGTCGGGCGGAGTCCGATGTCGTCAACGCGGCACTGCATCTGCGCCGTCCGCTCCTGGTCACCGGTCATCCGGGCACCGGCAAGTCGTCGCTGGCGCGGGCGATCGCCCATGAGCTGAACCTGGGCCGGGTGTTGACCTGGCCGGTCAACAGCCGTTCCGTGCTCCAGGACGCGCTGTACCGATATGACGCGATCGGGCGGCTTCGCGAGACCGCGCTGCGCCGCGACCGCGGCGAGGAGTCACCCGAGCCCGGCATCGGCTCCTTCGTACGCCTCGGGCCGCTGGGCACGGCGCTGCTGCCGAAAAGCCGACCGCGGGTGCTGCTCATCGACGAACTCGACAAGGGCGATGTGGACCTGCCCAACGACCTGTTGGCGGTCTTCGAGGACGGCTCGTTCGAGATCCCGGAGCTGGCCAGGCTGCCGCGTGAGCAGTCCGAGGTCGAGGTGTTCCCGGACGATCCGGACGGTGATCCGGTACCGGTGGTGCGCGGCCGGGTGTGCTGCACCCAGTTCCCGGTCGTGATCATCACCAGCAATGGCGAACGGGACTTCCCACCCGCCTTCCTGCGGCGCTGCGTCCGGCTGGACCTGCCGGACCCGGACGAGGAGCGGCTGCGCGAGATCGTCACCGCGCACCTCGGCGAGGACGCGCTGGAGGCGGTCGACGGTCTGCTGCGGGACTTCCTGGCCCGCCGGGCGCCGGGGGAGCTGGCCACCGACCAGTTGCTGAACGCGGTGTTCCTGCGCGCGGGTGGTGTCGATCTGAGCGCCGAGGGCCTGTTGGACGCCGTACTGCACCGGCTCGGCGGGGCGGTCTGACCGCGATGCCCGGGCGGGTGCGGCGGGTGCTCGCAGACTGCGGGGTGGACCTCTCGCCGCAGGAGCTGCTGGACGCCCTTTGGCTGGCCCAGCGGCTGCCCTCCGACGCCTCGGCGCCGCTCGCCAGAGCGCTGGCCGCGGCGGAGCCGGCTCCGGTGACCGGCGCCTCGGAGGCGGCCGCCAGGGTGCCGTCCGCCATGCGGGAACTGGCCGCGGAGCAGGAGGCGCCTCCTGATCAGGACCTGTCGCCGGGTGCGCTGCACGCGAGCGCCGCCCGGACGCCCTCCTCCGAGGCGGTGAGGAACGCACCGCTGGCCGCGCTCGCGGTCCGCGCGCCGGAGGAAAAGGCCCTGGGCGCCGTGGAGTTGCGGCTGGGACGCGCGCTGCGGCCGCTGAAGCAGCGGCATCCCGGCGGTCGGCTGATGGAGTTGGACGAGCGGGCCACCGCCGACGCCATGGCGGAGACCGGTCTACCGGACCTGGTGCTGCGGCCCGCGGGTGAACGCCGACTCGACCTGGCGCTGATCGTGGACGACGGTCTGTCCATGCTGCTGTGGCGCCGGCTCGCCGCCGAGACGCGCTCGCTACTGGAGCGGCTCGGCGCGTTCCGATCGGTACGGGTGCACGGGCTCGACACCCGTGGTCCGGGCGAACCCGCGCTGCGCGGACGCCCGTTCGCCGCGCGGGCAGCCGGCCTTAGTCCGGGGTCGGTCGCGGATCCGACCGGGCGGACGCTGGTCCTGGTGGTCAGTGACGGTGTGGGCGCGGCCTGGCGGGACGGGCGGATGCGGCGGGTGCTTGAGCGCTGGGCGGTCTGCGGGCCGACAGCCGTGCTGCACGCGCTGCCCGCCCGGATGTGGAACACGTCCGGGATCCGCACGGAGGACTGGGAGGTGTCGGTCCACCAGACCTGGGCGGCCAACCGGACGTGGCAGGTGGCCGATCCGGTGCTGCCGCCGGAGCTGGCGCCGTTCGACGGCATGCCCATTCCCGTGCTCGAACCGGAGCCTGGTTCGGTGGGCAGGTGGGCGCGGCTGGTCGCGTCCGCGGGCGGCAGCGAGATGCTGCCGCTGCTGGCCGACGCGCCGCAGGAGACACCGCGACCCGCCGTGCCGTCCCGCAACGGCGGTGATCCGGTGCTGCGGTTCCGCAGCGCCGCCTCCCCGGAGGCGTACCGGCTCGCCGCGCATCTGGCGGCGGTGGCGCCGGTCTCCGTACCGGTGATGCGGCTGGTGCAGTCGGCGGTGCCGTGGCGGGCGGAGACGGCGCATCTGGCGGAGGTGTTCCTGGGCGGCCTGATGCGGCGCACGGACGGCGGCGGCAGCGGCACCGGACCGCAGCACCAGACGTTCGACTTCACCGAGGAGTCCCGCAAGATCCTGCTGGACACCGTTCCGGCCGGCGAACTGGCCCGCACCAACAGCGCGGTGGCCGACCGCCTCGGTGAACTCGTCGGCCGGTCACCCGACTTCCCCGCCTGGCTGGCGCACCCCGGCGGGACGGACCAGGTCACCGGTGCGTCCCAGCCGTTCGCCGAGCTGGACGCACGGCTCATGCGACATCTGGGCGCGCCGGTGGGACGCCCGGCGCCACGGCAGCGGGCCTGGGGGCCGTTGGGGCCCGAAGACCCGCGCTCCCTGGGGCCGTACGAGCTGTACGCGCGCAGCGAGGCCAGCGGGTTCGCCGTGCTCTATCTGGGCCGGGACGGTTACGGGCGGGAGGCGCTGCTGCGGGTGCCGCGCTCTGCGGATCCGGAGGACGCCCACCATCTCACCCAGCGGGTGGCCCTGGCGCTGACGCGGATGGGCGGTCGGTACGCGCCCGCGCTACGGGACCACAACTCGGTCGAGCCGCCCTTCTGGACGGCCGAGGAGCTGCTGGTGGCGGCGACGGGCGAGCCCGCACCCCAACTACCAGCGTTCGTGAGGCAGAAGGATCCGTCTCCTGGTTCCGCCCTGTGCTACGAACTCAGTTGGAGCCTGGCTCAGGCGGTGAGCCGCTGCCACGGACAGGGTATGGCGCACGGCGCCCTGACCCCGGCTTCCGTTCTGGTCACCGGACACGCGTCGGTACGACTGACCGGTTGGTCGAGAGCCCTTGTCCATCCCCCGACGCACGAACTGGGGGTGGCGACCGCCTCCGACGTCTATTCGCTCGGCACGCTGCTGATCGCGCTCAACTCCCGTTCGATGCCGTGGAGTCTGGAGGAGGGGGAGTTGCGCGGCTCCTCGTCCTGGCTCCCCCGCGTCCCCCATCCCGAGCTGCGGAAGGTGCTGAGCCGGTGCCTCGCGCTGGATCCGCGGACACGGCCCAGCGCAGGCGAGGTGGCGGACGCGTTCGCCGCGCTGCTGCAGGGCGGGGCGGGGCGGTGGTCACCGCCGCTCGATGTGGCGGACGACGACTCCGCTGAGGACCTGGTGGTGGACGAGGCCCCGGCGCCCGTCGTGGAGGCGCCGTCGCCCTCCGCGCGGCTGTGGGTGCCGCAGCGCCGTACCGCCTGGGGCAGGCAGATGCAGGAGCGGCAACTGGAGCTGATCCAGCGGCCGTTGGCCCGCTGTCACCGGATCGTCGTGGCCAGTACCCTCCGCTTCGCGGGTGCCTCGACCACGGCGCACGCGCTCGGCGCGCTGCTGGCGTCCGTGCGGCAGAACAGCAGGGTCGTGCTCATCACCAACGACCGCAAGTGGTTCGCCGGAAGTGACGCCTCCGGCCTGCGCATCCCGAGGATCGAACGCAATCCGGGCGGCCCGCTGAGCACGCCGAGAAGTTATCGGGGGCTGGTCAACAGCCTGCGCGACGAGTGCGATGTGCTGATCACCGACACGGACGCCGACATGCCGCTGCCCAGTGGTCATCTGACGGACTCGCTGGTGGACCAACTGGTGGTCGTGGCCGCGCCGTCCAGCAAGAGGGGGGCGGTGGTCGACGCCACGGAAGCGCTGTTCGACCAGGTCACCCAGACCGCCTCCGACCGGCTGGTGGCGCGGAGTATCGCGGTGATCTCCCAGCACCACGGCAGTGCGGGTGCGCAGCGGGATCTGTCGGACCGGCTGCGCGGGCGCTGCCGGGGCCTTGTGAGCATTCCGTCGGACGGTGGGCTCGCGGGCGGTCGCTTCCCCGATCCGGCGCTGCTGCGCCCGGCGACGCGGGAGCGGTACCTGGATCTGGCGGCCCTGGTCGCGGAGGGCTTCCCGCCGGTCGACGGCCGGTAGGTCGGCCTGGCAGAGCC
Source organism: Streptomyces silvisoli (assembly GCF_029269905.1). Taxonomy (NCBI): domain Bacteria; kingdom Bacillati; phylum Actinomycetota; class Actinomycetes; order Kitasatosporales; family Streptomycetaceae; genus Streptomyces; species Streptomyces silvisoli. The sequence goes on from NZ_JARJBC010000018.1 coordinate 122,465, forward strand.
GGTTGTCAGACCCCCGTGCGACGATCGGGACAACACTTCGAAATGGCGGAGTGCACAGGGAAGAAGCACGCCCGGGGAGACTACGGAGGAGGTCGACGATGACCGAGTCACTGTGGAGTGGCGCCGAGCTGGATCTCGACGCGTATCTGCGCCGCATCGGCTACGACGGGTCGCTGCGGCCGACGTTCGACACCCTGCGGGCGCTGCACCGCGGGCATCTGGCCGCCATCCCCTTCGAGAACCTCGAGATCGTGCTGGGCCGGTCGGTGCCGCTGGACGTGCCGACGATCCAGGCGAAGCTGGTCGGGCAGTCGCGCGGCGGTTACTGCTTCGAGCACAACCTGCTTTTCGCCGCAGTGCTGGAGCGGCTCGGATACTCCGTCACCGGCCTTGCCTCGCGGGTCCGCATGGGCAGTGATCAACGCAGGGCCACCACCCATATGTTGCTGCGGGTGGACATCGCCGGCGAGGACTGGCTGGCCGACGTCGGCTTCGGTGGTGACGGCCCGCTGGAGCCGATCCCGTTGCGCACCGGCGTCGAACTGCGGCACGGCGGCTGGACTTTCGACCTGTTGGAGGAGGCGCCGGGGGTCTTCCTGCTGCGCAGTCATCGCCCGGACGGCTGGTTCGATCTGCACGCCTTCACGCTGGAACCGCGCTACCCGGTCGACTACGGGCTGTTCAACTACTACACGTCGACCCATCCGCAATCGCCGTTCACCCCGCGCGTTATCGTGCAGCGCAACGGCCCCGATGTCCGGCGCACCCTGGTGGGCCAGGAGCTGCGCACGGAGCGCCCGGAGGGGACCGTCCAGCGGCGGGACGTCCCGGCCGATGAGTTGCCCACTGTGCTGGCGAAGGTCTTCGGGATAGAACTCGACGCCCAGGACGCGCGGTCCATACGCGACCGCCACCGGTGAGCTGCCGCGAGATCAGCGGCCGACCGCGTACCCCTGCATACCCCGGGGGTTGGCGGCGGCGCTGAGCACACCGGTGGCGGGATCCCGGGCGACGGCGCACAGCCGCCCCTCGGACCAGGGCTCGCCGACCGTGACATGGTGCCCGCGGGCCCGCAGCCCGGCGATCGTCCGCTCCCCCAGGCGGGACTCGACGGTGACGCTGCCGGGCCGCATGGCACGGGGGTGGAACGAGCTGGGGAAGCTGTCGTTGTGCCAGTTCGGGGCGTCGATGGCGCCCTGGAGGTCAAGTCCGCGGCGCACGGCGGGGCGCAGTGCCACGGCGAGGAAGAAGTGCAGGCTCCACTGGTCCTGTTGGTCTCCACCAGGGGTACCGAAGGCCATCACGGGCTGTCCGTCGCGCAGTGCCATGGACGGGGAGAGGGTGGTGCGGGGGCGTCGGCCGGGGGTGAGGGAGTTCGGCAACCCCGGTTCCAGCCAGGTCATTTGGAGTCGGGTGCCCAGCGGGAAGCCGAGTTCGGGGACGACCGGGTTGGACTGCAGCCAGCCACCGCTGGGGGTCGCGGCGATCATGTTCCCCCAGCGGTCGACGATGTCGAGGTGGCAGGTGTCGCCGCGGGTCGCGCCGTTGGTCGCGACGGTGGGCTCGCCCGCTCCGGCGACGGCCAGCGGATCCCAGGCTTGTTCGCTGCTCTGGCCGGTGGCGGCGCGCTGGGCCTGGTGGGGCAGTCGGGGGGTGCGGCCGCCGGGGCTGCCAGGGCGCAGGTCGCGCGATGCGGTGTCGCCGATGAGTTGCCGTCGGTCGGCGGCGTAGGAGTCTGACAGGAGGTCGTCCAGGGGGATGTTGCCGGGGTCGGCGTCGCCGTACCAGGCCTCGCGATCGGCCATGGCGAGCTTGGTGCCCTCGATCAGCAGGTGCGGGTAGTCCTCGGCGCCGTACTCCAACTCATCGGGCATCAGGGAGAGTTGCTGGAGGAAGACCGGGCCCTGGCTCCAGGGGCCGGGTTTGGCGATGGTCCAGCCGTTCCAGTCGTAGGTGGCGGGCGCCTCGTAGGAGGCGGACCAGTTCGCCAGGTCGTCGCCGGTGAGCACTCCGGCGTGCCGTTCGCCACTGGTGTCGAGAGCGGGACGGGCTGCGAAGGAGGTGAGGGCCGCGCCGATGAAACCCTCACGCCAGACCCGGCGGGCGGCGTCTATCCGGTTCTCCCGGCTGCCGGGGGCCGCCTCGGCCTCGGCGATGAGGCGGCGCCAGGTGCGGGCCAGCGCGGGGTTCCTCAGGAGGTGCCCGGGGGCCGGGGAGCGGCCGGCGGGCAGGTAGAGCTCGGCGGAGGTGGTCCATTCGCGCAGGAACAGTTCGCGTACCGCTTCGACGGTGCCGCCGATAGCTTCGACGGCGGGGTGGCCGCGTTCGGCGTAGCCGATGGCATGGGTCAGTACGTCGGCGAGCGGCTTGGTGCCGTGGTCGCGCAGCAGGAGCAGCCAGGCGTCGAAGGCTCCCGGTACGGCGGCGGCCAACGGGCCGGTGCCGGGCACGAGTTCGAGCCCCAGCCCTGTGTAGTGGTCGATGGTGGCGCCCGCGGGCGCGGGCCCCTGGCCGCACAGCACGCGTACCGGGCCGCCCGCGGGGGCGAGGATGATCGGGACCTCACCCGCCGGGCCGTTGAGGTGTGGTTCGACCACGTGCAGTACGAACGCGGCCGCGACGGCGGCGTCGAAGGCGTTGCCGCCGTCCTCCAGTACCGCCATGGCGGACTGTGAGGCCAGCCAGTGGGTGGAGGACACCATGCCGAACGTGCCCTGGAGGGTGGGGCGCGTGGTGAACACGTTCACGCCTGGGGGATGTCGAAGTAGGACAGCAGCCCTCCGGCCAGCCGTAGGTCACCTTGCATCTTCAGTTTGCGGGTGAGGAACAGGGCCGGTCCCGAGGCGTTGCCGGAGGCCAGCCTGAGCAGTTCCGGAGCGGCCATGGTGAGCGTCAGCCGGGCGGGGCGGTCGGTGCCGTGCGGGGTGACCACGCACCGGCCATCCGCGATGTACGTCTCGTAGGTGTCCAGGACGTCGCCCGCACCGGTGATGCGCCAACGCACCAGCGCGGTGCGGTCGCCTGCCTCGGCCGGTTTGAACAGGGTCTCCATGCGGCGGAAGAGTTCGTCGAGCACCCGCCTGCGGTGCGGCCCGGCCATCACTTCGGCGGTCCTTCTGGCGGGTGTGTCCCGGACGATGCGGGCGAACTCAGCGGGGTCGACGGACCGCAGATCGAGGGCGCCGAGGTCGAGGGCGTCGCTGGTCGCCATGGCGGGCACCTTTCTGACTTCCCGGGAGCTACTGATCAGTAAGGCTAGGAGCCCCCTCCACCTGCCGCAAGACGACCGCTACCAACCGTGCGACGGCCGCGCGGAGCCGCCCGCCCGGTCCCGCCACATCGCCCTGAGCACCGCCCGCGCCGCGTGGAAGCCCGACATCCCGTGCACCCCGGGACCCGGCGGCGTGGCGGAGGAGCACAGGAAGACCGCGGGGTCGCTCGTGGCGTAAGGGACCCGGCGCAGCGTCGGCCGGAGCACGGACCGCAGTCCTGCCGTGGAGCCGCAGGCGTAGTCCCCGCCCACGTAGTTGGCGTTGTGCGCGGCGAGTTCGGCAGGGCCGCTGACCGCACGGGCGAGCACCCGGTCCCGGAAGCCGGGGGCGAAGCGCTCCAGCTGCCGTTCGATCGCCTCGGTGGCGTCGCCCCGCCAGCCGTTGGGCACCCGCCCGTAGACCCAGAAGACGTGCTTGCCCTCGGGGGCGCGGGTGGGGTCGAAGACGCTGGGCTGGGCGGCGAGCAGGTAGGGGTTCTCAGGTGCGCTGCCGTGCAGGGCGGGCAGCAGCCCGGCCTCGACCTCGCTGAGGGTGCCGCCGACGTGGACGGTGCCCGCGCGGGTGGCCTGCGGGGAGTGCCAGGGCACCGGGCCGTCCAACGCGTAGTCGATCTTGAATCCGGCGGCTCCGTAGCGGAAGCCGCGGTAGTCCTTCGGCAGCCCGGCGATCCTGGTGAGCGCGGTGGGCGAGGTGTCGAAGACGTAGGCCCGGGCGGGCGGCAGTTCCTTCAGCGAGGTCACGGTGGTGCCGGTGTGGATGGTGCCGCCGAGGTCGGTGAGGTATCCGGCCAGCGCGTCCGCGATGGACTGGGATCCGCCGCGGGCCAGTGGCCAGCCGACCGAGTGGCCCGCGAGCAGGAACATCAGCGCCGCGCCGGCCGTGGTCAGCCCGCTGAGCGGAGTACTCAGATGACCGGCGCAGCCGGCGATCAGGGCGCGCGCGGGAGCGTCGTGGAAGCGGCGGGCCAGTACGGCGGCGGGCAGCCCGCCCAGCATGCCGAACCGCGCGAACACCAGCGGGCTGCTCGGCAGGCCGGTCCACTGCGCGCGCATCACGTCCCGGGCCAGTTCGTCCCAGTGGCCCAGGAACGGGGCGAGCATCCGGCGGTAGGCGCCGGCGTCACGCGGTCCGAGCGAGGCGGCGGTCTCGCCGACGGCGCGGGAGAGCACGGCCGCGGAGCCGTCGGGGAACGGGTGGGCCATCGGCAGGTCGGGGTGCACCCACTCCAGGCCGTACTTGTCCAGCGGCATCGTCTTGAAGATCGGGGAGCCGATGCCGAAGGGGTGCGCCGTGGAGCACGGGTCGTGCCGGAAGCCGGGCAGCGTCAGCTCCTCGGTGCGGGCTCCGCCGCCCACGGTGTCGCCCGCCTCGAACACCTCGACCGCCAGCCCGGCCCTGGCCAGCTCGATCGCCGCGGTCAGCCCGTTGGGACCGGCCCCGATCACTACCGCTTCCGTCGTCGGCGAGTGCTTCACAGTCACCACACTGCCAGAGGATCGCGTGGACGCGCAGGCCGGGGTGTGCTTGCCGCGCTGGCGGTTCTTGCTGGTCGGGCAGGCCCCCGGGCCCTCGGTGGGGGCCTGCCCCAAAGCGCTAGCCCAGCGCCGGGATTACGTGGTTGCCGTAGGCGTCGATCACCGCCTCGCGGGCGTCGTGCATGGCGTAGAGGGCGAACTGGTCGACGCCCAGCTCGCGTAGCCGCTCCAGCTTCTCTATGTGGGCGTCCGGCGGGCCCAGTACGCAGAAGCGGTCGACGACGGCGTCGGGGACGAAGGCCGTGTCGGGGTTGCCGACGCGGCCGTGGTGGGAGTAGTCGTAGCCCTGCCGCTGCTCGATGTAGGCGGTCAACTCCTCGGGGACCACAGCCGAATGCTCGCCGTAGCGGGCCACGAGGTCGGCGACGTGGTTGCCGACCATGCCGCCGAACCACCTCGACTGCTCACGGGCGTGGGCGAGCCCCGCCTCCGTTCCGTCGGTGACGTAGGCGGGCGCCGCCACACAGATGGTCACCTCCCCCGGATCGCGCCCCGCGTCCACGGCGGCGGTGCGCACCGCCTTGACCATCCACTCGGTGAGGAACGGATCGGCGAGTTGCAGGATGAAGCCGTCCGCCTCGCGCCCAGCGAGGGCCAGGGCCTTGGGTCCGTAGGCGGCCATCCACACCGGCAGCCTGCCGTCCTTGACCCAGGGCAGTCGCAGCGAGGTGCCGTCCACCGACACCTCGCGCCCCTCCGCGAGTTCGCGTATGACGTGCATCGCCTCGCTCAGCGTGGCCAGGGTGTTGGGTTTGCGGCCGGTGACCCGCATCGCCGAGTCGCCGCGGCCGATCCCGCACACCGTGCGGTTGCCGTACATCTCGTTCAGGGTGGCGAAGGTCGCGGCGCTGACCTCCCAGGCACGGGTGGCCGGGTTGGTGACCATGGGCCCGACGATCAGCCGCTCGGTGTGCTCCAGCACCCGGCTGTGGATGACGTAGGGCTCCTGCCACAGCACGGTGGAATCGAAGGTCCAACCGTAGCGGAAGCCGTTGTGCTCGGCGCGGCGCATCAGTTCGACCACCGCCGATCCGGGCGGATCGGTCTGCAGGACCAGTCCGAAGTCCATCTGCCCTCCCTAGTGTCCCGTCAGGTACTGGCACAGGCCGCGCGGCTGGTACTGGCCGTGCCCCGCCCGCCCCACGTAGGTGCGGGCGTCGATGACCAACTCGCCGCGTGACAGCACGGTTTCGACCCGCCCGGTGACCCGTTTGCCCTCGTAGGCGGAGTAGTCGACGTTCATGTGGTGGGTCTCGGCGGAGATGACCTGCTCGGCGTGCGGGTCGTAGACCACGACGTCGGCGTCGGCGCCGGGCGACAGGGAGCCCTTGCGCGGGTAGAGGCCGAACATCCGCGCCGGGGTGGCGCAGGCCAGTTCGATCCAGCGGCGGCGGCTCAACTTCCCCTCCACCACGGCCTGGTGGAGTAGGTCCATCCGGTTCTCCACGCCGGGAAGGCCGTTGGGGATCCTGGAGAAGTCACCGCGGCCCAGCTCCTTCTGCCCGTTGAAGCAGAACGGGCAGTGGTCGGTGGAGACCACCGACAGGTCGTCGGTGCGCAGCGCCCGCCACAGCGCGGCCTGGTGCTCCACCGGGCGCAGCGGCGTGGAGCAGACGTACTTGGCGCCCTCGAAGTCCGGCTTGGCCAGGTCGTCGGTGGACAGGAAGAGGTACTGCGGACAGGTCTCGCCGAAGACGTCGAGCCCCAGGTCTCGCGCGTGTGCCAGCTCGGTGACGGCCTCGGCGGCGGAGACGTGCACGACGTACAGCGGCGCTCCGGCGACCCGGGCGAGCTGGATGGCGCGGTGCGTTGCCTCGGCCTCCAGCAGCGCCCTGCGGACCTCCCCGTGGTAGCGCGGATCGGTCTGCCCGGCCGCCAGCGCCTGCTCCACCAGCACGTCGATGGCGATGCCGTTCTCGGCGTGCATCATGATCAGCCCGCCGTTGCCCGAGGCGCGCTGCATGGCCCGCAGGATCTTTCCGTCGTCGCTGTAGAACACCCCGGGATACGCCATGAACAGCTTGAACGAGGTGCAGCCCTCCTCCACGAGGAGGTCCATCTCCTTCAGGGTGTGCTCGTTGACGTCGGCGAGGATCATGTGGAAGCCGTAGTCGATGGCGCACTGCCCGTCGGCCTTGGCGTGCCAGGCGTCGAGTCCCTCGCGCAGCGAGTGGCCGACGCTCTGCAGCGCGAAGTCGATGACGGTGGTGGTGCCGCCCCATGCGGCGGCGCGGGTCCCGGTGGCGAAGGTGTCAGAGGCGAAGGTTCCGCCGAACGGCATCTCCATATGGGTGTGCGCGTCAACTCCCCCCGGAATGACGTACTTTCCGGTGGCGTCGATCGTGCGGTCGGCGGTCCATCCGGCCGCGGCGCCGCTGCCGTGCGCGGCCAGCGCCGCGATCCTGGAACCCTCGATGAGGACGTCGGCGTGCACCTCGTCGGCCGCGGTGATCACCAGTCCGCCGCGGATCACGGTACGTTCGGTACGGGTCATGGCGTTGCCCTCCCCTCTCGCAGTCCCGCCAGCGCGGTGCGCAGCGCGTCCTCCAGGATTCCGGCGCCCTCCTCGGCCTCGGCGACCGTGAGGGTGAGTGGCGGTGCGATGCGCAGGACATTGCCCTCGCGACCGCCCTTGCCGACCAGCAGTCCGCCTTCCCTGGCGGCCTCCAGAACCGCGGCGGCGGCCCGCGGCGAGGGCTCGTCGGTGCCGGGTTCCACCAGTTCCACGCCGAGCATCAGGCCCCGGCCGCGTACCTCCCGTACCAGGGGTGAGGTGGCGGCGATCGAGCTGAGCCGGGCGGCCAGCAGTCCGCCGATCCGCCGGGCGTTGCCCTGGAGGTCGTGCTCCAGCAGGTAGGTGAGGTTGGCGAGCGCGCCCGCGGTGGTGACCGGGCTGCCGCCGAACGTCGAAATGGAGTTGGCGGTGAGGCAGTTCATCACGTCCGCGCGGGCGACCACACCGCCCATGGACAGTCCGTTGCCGATGCCCTTGGCGAAGGTGAGGATGTCCGGCGGCCCCGACCGGGCGTGCGCCTGCCAGCCCCAGAAGTGCTCTCCGGTGCGCCCCCAGCCGGTCTGCACCTCGTCGGTGATCCACAGGATGCCGCGTGGGGCGAGGACCTCGCGGAACGCGGCGAGCAGTCCGTCCGGCGGGGTGGTGAACCCGCCCACGCCCTGGATGGGTTCGGCGATCAGCGCCGCGACCGAGCCGTTGGCCTGCCCGAGGACGTCCTCCAGGTCGGCCACGCACGCGGCGGTGAACTCGGCGTCGGTGAGATGGGCGTAGGGGCCGCGGCTGCGGACGCCGCCGTGCACGTACAGCGTTTGCAGCGGTGACAGGCTCGTCGGTGACCAGGCGGTGTTGCCGGTGATGCCGATGGCGGAGAAGGAACGGCCGTGGTAGCTGTTGCGCAGCGCCAGCACCTGGTTGGAGCGGGTGTACGTGGTGGCCAGCAGCAGCGCGGTGTCGTTGGCCTCGGTGCCGGAGGTGGTGAAGAAGACCCTGGCGTCCGGGATACCGGACAACCGGGCGATACGCTCGGCGAGTTCGACCGCGGAGCGGTTCAGGTACAGCGTGGAGGAGTGCAGGATCCTCGCGGCCTGGTCGCTCACCGCCCGGGTGACTTCGGGCAGGGCGTGCGCGGTCATGGTGGTGAGGATGCCGCCGAAGAAGTCGAGGTACCTGTTTCCTTCCGCGTCCCAGACGTGGCGGCCCTCGCCGTGGGTGATCTCGATCGGCTGCTGGTAGTACGTGGTGAGCCAGTCCGGCATGACGGCGCGGTGACGGGCGTGCAGGGTGGCGTGGCTTCCGGGTGCGGAGGTTTCGGTCATGGCCGTCATAACGATCACGGCTCCACAAGGTCGCCGTAGGCGTCGGGCCGGCGGTCTCGGTAGAACGCCCACTGCTGCCTGACCTCGTCGATCATCGCGAAGTCGAGGTCTCGGACGACCAGTTCCTCCTCCTTGTCGCTGGCGGTGTCGCCGACGAACTGGCCGCGCGGGTCCACGAAGTAGGACGTGCCGTAGAAGTCGTTGTCGCCGTAGCTCTCCTGTCCGACGCGGTTGATGGCGGCGACGAAGTACTCGTTGGCGACCGCGGCGGCGGGCTGCTCCAACTGCCACAGGTAGGCGGAGAGTCCGCGCGAGGTGGCGGACGGGTTGTAGACGAGTTGCGCCCCGGCCAGGCCCAGCGCCCGCCAGCCCTCGGGAAAGTGCCGGTCGTAGCAGATGTAGACGCCGATCCGGCCGACCGCGGTGTCGAAGACCGGCCAGCCGAGGTTGCCCGGCTTGAAGTAGTACTTCTCCCAGAAGCCCTTGACCTGCGGGATGTGGTGCTTGCGGTACTTGCCGAGGACGGTGCCGTCGGCGTCGATGACGGCGGCGGTGTTGTAGTAGAAACCGGACCGCTCGACCTCGAAGACGGGGACGACGATCACCATGCCGGTCTCGCGGGCGAGTGCGGACATCCGGCGGATGGTGGGGCCGTCGGGGACCGGCTCGGCCCAGCGGTAGTGCTCGGGCTCCTGCACCTGGCAGAAGTACGGGGCGTTGAAGACTTCCTGGAAGCCGATCACCTTGGCACCCTGGGCGGCGGCCGCGCGGGCGTGCGCCTCGTGCTTGGCGATCATCGATTCGGTGTCACCGGTCCAGGTCGCCTGAACCAGTGCGGCGCGTACAACTGTGGCCATCGGACAGCTCCTTTGACGCGACGTCACGCCGTATCTACGCACGTAGATCGCGGCTGAGAGGACGACGGTATGAGCCCTTGGCTCTCCGTGGCAAGACCACTGCGCGGGAAAGGAAGCCTCCCGGGGGGCGCGGCCCCCGAACCCCTTCGGGAACCCGCGCCCCCGAGCCCCCCGCGGGCTCCGCCCCCAGAGTGAAGCCCGCCGGAGACGATCAACAGGCAGACTTGCAAGTTTGCCTGTTGATTGTTTACCGTGCGGGCATGACGGAAAAGGCAGCGTGCCCCACAGCCGGCGACGCCGCCGCGGCGACGGAACTGTCCGTCGCCGTGGGCCAGTTGATGCGACGGCTGCGGGCGGAATCCCCCGAAGGGGCGCTCACCCCGACGCAGCGGTCGGTGATGGGGCGGCTGGACCGGGACGGACCGGCCACCACCGCCGCGCTGGCGCGCGCGGAACGCGTTCGTCCGCAATCCATGCGGATGACCCTCGGCGCGCTGGAGGAGCAGGGCATAGTGACCCGCTCCCCGCACCCCACGGACGGCCGCCAGGTGGTCTTCTCCCTCACCCCGGACGGCCGCAAGGGCCTGACCTCGGTGCGGCACGCCAAGGAGACCTGGCTCGCCGAGGCCATCGCCAACGCTCTCGACACCGCGGAGCGGCGCACCCTGACCGAGGCCATCGCGCTGCTGAAGCGGCTGGCCGAGTCGTGATACGCGTAGGGGCCCGCTCCGCGGCGGCCCGCTCGGGCACCGGTGAACACGCCGGATTCGGGCGGAAGTTCATCACTCCGCTGCTGCTCGGATCCGTGCTGAACCCGGTCAACTCGACCATGATCGCGACCGCGTTGGCGGCCGTCGGCACCGATCTGCACGTGGGCGCCGCGCAGACCGCCTGGCTGATGGCCTCGCTTTATCTGGCCAGCGCCATCGGCCAACCTTTGATGGGCCGGTTCGCCGACCTGCTCGGGCCGCGCCGCGTCTTCCTGGTCAGCCTGGTGCTGGTGTGCGCCGCGGGCGCGGTCGGCGCCCTCGCGCCCAGCCTCGGCTGGCTGGTGGCCTCCCGGGTGCTGCTGGGCTTCGGCACCTCGGCCGCGTACCCGGCGGCGATGGCGCTGCTGCGCGCGGAGTCCGAGCGGCTCGGTCAGGAGACGCCGCGCACCGTGCTCGGGCTGCTGTCACTGGCCGGGCTGTCCAGCGCGGCGGTCGGTCCGGTGCTCGGTGGAGTGCTGACGGCCAGCCTCGGGTGGCGCGCGATCTTCGCGGTGAACATCCCGCTGTCGCTGCTCGCGCTGGTCCTGGCGGCGCTGTGGCTGCCGGGCGGCAGGCCCGGGGGGCCGTCGCGGACCACGGCGAGGATCGATCCGCTGGGCATCGCCCTGTTCGGTGCCGTGCTCACCACCACCACGGTGTTCCTGATGCGAATCGACCACCCCCGGTGGCTGCTGCTGCCGGTGCTCGTGGTGCTCGGCGCGCTGCTCACCTGGTGGGAGCTGCGCCGTACCGTCCCGTTCCTCGACCTGCGCATGCTGACCCGCAACCGTGCGCTGGCCACCACCTACCTACGGCACTGCGTCGCGTACCTGATCATCTACTGCGTGATGTACGGCTATTCGCAGTGGCTGGAGGAGGCTCATGGCGTCTCGGTGTTCGACGCCGGGCTGGTGATGCTGCCGATGTCGGTGGCCGCCGCCGTCTGCTCGCTGCTGGGCGCCCGTACCAAGGGAGTTCGGGCCCAGCTCACGCTGGCCGCGGCGCTGCTCGCGGTGGGCAGCGCGGGGCTGCTGCTGGCCGGGCGGCACACCCCGCTGGCGGCCGTGCTGCTGATCGGCGCGGTGTTCGGCCTGCCGCAGGGGCTGACCTCCACCGGCAACCAGGCCGCCGTCTACGCGCAGGCGCCGCCCGGCGGCACCGGCGCCGCGGCCGGACTGCAACGCACCGCGCAGTACCTCGGCGCGATCGCCGCGTCCAGCCTGATCGGCCTGTTCTACGGGTCGCGGGCGACCGACGCCGGGCTGCACGGCATGGCCGCCACCGCGGGCGTGCTGAGCCTGGTGCTCCTCGTACTGACCATCGCCGACCGGGCGCTGCGCCCCAGGCGCCGTTGACCCGGTCATCGCCAACCGCACACGACAACGCACGGAAGTAGGCACCACCCATGCCAGCAACAGCACTCGACCCCCGGACCGCGCTCGTCCTGATCGACCTCCAGAAGGGCATCGTCGGCCTGCCCACCGTCCACCCCAGCACCGAGGTCGTCGAGCGCGGCGCGCGGTTGGCGGCGGCGTTCCGCGCCAGGGACCTGCCGGTCGTCCTGGTGAACGTCGCGGGCCGGGCGCCGGGCCGTACCGAGATGCCGCAGCCGGACCGTGAACTGCCCGCCGACTGGGCCGAGTTGGTCCCGGGTCTGGACCGGCAGCCCGGGGACATCACCGTCACCAAGCAGCAGTGGGGCGCGTTCCACGGCACCAACCTCGACCTGGAGCTGCGCCGCCGCGGCGTGACGCAGATCGTGCTGGCCGGTATCGCCACCAGCATCGGTGTGGAGTCCACGGCGCGTGCCGCCCACGAGCACGGCTACCACGTGACCGTCGCGACGGACGCCGTGACCGACATGAACGCGGACGCCCACCACAACAGCCTGGAGCGGATCTTCCCCATGCTGGGCGAGACGGACACCACGGACGCGATCGTCAAGCTGTTGGGCTGACGGACGGGTTCGGGGTGGGGCCTTCCCCACCCCGAACCCACATGCTGCCGGGATGCCCCGGCCAGGCGTGTCGCGGGCACGATGGTCCGCATGGTGCACAGGACTCGATGCGCGCGAGCGGCCGCGGCCGTGACGCTGTTGGCGGTGGGTGCCGCCGTGCTCCCGGCGGGCTCGGCGAGCGCCGCGGAGCCCCTGGACGGGGTGTGGCGGATGGACGGCTACGGCACCGTGCTCAGCGTGGCACACGGCCGGCTCCGCGCGTTCCAGACGACGGCGGTCAGCTGCCTTCCGGGCGAGGTGGCCGAGCGGTCCGGCCCGACCGCCCGGGACGGCTCGGTCACGTACACGACGTCCCACAAGGACGTCTACACCGTTCGGCCGTCGGACCTGCCGGACAGCGCGGCGTTGCGGGTGGCCGGATCCCCCGGCGAGCGCGGCCTGCGGCGGATCGGTGCGCTGCCCGCCGCGTGCGCGCACAGGGCTCCGTCGGATCCCGTGACGGTGTTCGAGACGTTCTGGCGGACCTTCGCGGAGAACTACCCGTTCTTCGCCGCCAAGGGCGTCAACTGGCAGGAGACGTACGGCCGTTACCGCCCCCGGGTCAACGCGACCACCTCCGACGGCCAACTCTTCACCGTCCTGCGGGACATGGTCGCACCGCTGAACGACGCGCATGTCCATCTGTACGACGGAGGCGCGCGGTACTTCGGCCAGGGGCGGCCGGGAACGGTGGTACCGGGCCCGGCGCTCGACGCCAGGGTGAAGGCGTACGTCAAGGACCGCGACCTGCGCGGGCGGCCGCTACGGGAGTTCGCGGGCGGCCGGATCGGCTACGCCGATCTGCCCGACGGCCTGGGGTATCTGCGCGTCTCCGGTTTCGGTGGCTACAGCGCCGACCGCGACGACCCGTACACCGCCGACGAGCAGGCACTGGACCGGGCGCTGGACACGGTGTTCAGCGCCGAGCGGACCCGGGCCCTCAAGGGGTTGGTCATCGATCTGCGGGTCAACGGCGGCGGCTACGACGAACTGGGTCTGCGCATCGCCTCCCGGCTGACGGACCGCCCCTACCTCGCGTACGCCAAGCGCCACCGGGACGACCCCGGCGACCCGGGCCGGTTCAGCCGACCGCAGCCGATCACCGTGCGCCCGGCCGGCGCCCCGCGCTACACCGGCCCGCTGGCCGTACTGATGGGAGGGTCGACCGTCAGCGCCGGGGAGACCTTCACCCAGGCGCTGATCGGCCGACCCGGCAGGACGGTGCGGATCGGCGAGAACACCCAGGGGGTCTTCTCCGACGTGCTGGACCGCGACCTGCCGAACGGCTGGACCTTCGGACTGCCCAACGAGGAGTTCCTGACCCGTGACGGGCGGACCTTCGACGGCCAGGGCATTCCACCGGACATCCGGGAGCCGGTCTTCACCGCCGGGGAGTTCGGCCACCGCCGCGACTCGGCGTTCGACGCGGCGGTGGCGCTGCTCGGCGGGCGTGGCTGACCTACGCCGTGCCCGCCGGGTGGACGACCATGGCCGAGCCGCCGCCGCGCCGTACCGTCTCGGCGGCGGCGATCCACCGGCCGTCCGGCAGCCGCTGGACGCCGGTGGCCGCGCCGATCTCCGGGTTGAGGGTGAAGTGATGGCCGATCTTCTCCAGCTCACCGCGCAGCGGGCTGTTGTACAGACCGGGCTCCAACTCGGTGGCGGCGGCGTTGCGTTGGCTGGCGCGCGGCGCGGCGATGGCGTCCACCAGCGGCAGCCCGCGGTCCACATGGCCGAGCAGCACCTGGAGCACGGTGGTGATGATGGTCGCGCCACCGGGCGAGCCGATCGCGAAGTCCGGCCTGCCGTCCTTGAGCACGATCGTCGGCGAGATCGAGGAGCGCGGACGCTTGCCGGGACCCGGCAGGTTCGGGTCGGGGACGGCCGGGTTGGCCGGGGTGAAGTCGAAGTCGGTGAGCTCGTTGTTGAGCAGGAAGCCACGGCCGGGCACCACGATGCCGCTGCCGCCGGTCTGCTCGATGGTGAGGGTGTACTCGACGACGTCGCCCCACCTGTCGGCCACCGTCAAGTTGGTGGTGTTCTGGCCCTCGTACGTGGTGGGTACGGGGGCGCCGCCGTGGGCGCAGCCCGACGACGGATGACGGGGGTCGCCGGGCGGCAGCGGGCTGCTGAGGACCGCGCCGGGCCTGATCAGGCAGGCGCGCGAGTCGGCGAACCGCTGTGAGGTCAGGCCGCGGGTGGGCACGTTGACGTATGCCGGGTCACCGACCCAGCGGCCCCGGTCGGCGAACGCGACCCGGCTGGCCTCGATGAAGTGGTGCAGGTACTGCGCCGGGCTCATGCCGGACAGGTCGTACCGCTGGAGGATGTTCAGGGCCTCGCCCATCGTGGTGCCGCCCGAGGAGGACGGCGCGATCCCGTACACGTCTCGGCCGCGGTACGTGACGTGCGTCGGCTGCCGGTACCGCACCGCGTACGCCGCCAGGTCCGCGGCGCTCAGCCGGCCGGGCCGCACCCTGCGGGTGGCGGTCGGGCTCACCGGCGGCTTGCGGACGGTGCTGACGATGTCGGCGCCGATGTCGCCGCGGTAGAGGGCGCCCAGGCCGCGCCGGGCCAACTCCCGGTAGGTGCGGGCCAGATCGGGGTTGGTGAAGGTCGAGCCGACCTCCGGCGGTTTGCCGCCCGGCAGGAACAGCTTGGCGGTGGCCGGGAAGTCGGCGAACCGTGCCTGGTTGTCGGCGGTCTGCTGGCGGAACGTCTTGTCCACGGTGAAGCCGTGCTCGGCGAGGCGTTCGGCCGGGGCGAGCGACTGGGCGAGCGAGCGGGTCCCCCAGCGGTCGAGGGCGGCCTGCCAGGTGGCGGGGGTGCCGGGGGCGCCGACGGACAGGCCGCTGGTGACCGCCTGGTCGAACGGCAGCGGCTTGCCGTTCTCCAGGAACAGGCCGCTGTTCGCGGTGTGCGGTGCGGTCTCCCGGCCGTCGATGGTCGATATTCGGTGGGTCCTGGCGTCGTAGTAGACAAGGTAGCCGCCACCGCCGATACCGGCCGAGTACGGCTCGGTCACCCCGAGCGCGGCGGCGGTGGCCACGGCCGCGTCCACCGCGTTGCCGCCGTGCCGCAGGACGTCGATGCCGACCGCGGAGGCGTTGGCGTCCACGCTGGAGACGGCGCCGCCGTAGCCGACCGCCACCGGTGACTTCTCCGGGACCGCGGTGGGGGTTCCGGCCGCGGCCGGTGAGCCCGCGGCGAGTGCGGCGACCACGGCGCCGGTGGCGGCAAGTGCCGTGATCCGGCGGCGGGTTGTCGATCCTGCGGCAGGACCCATGCGTACCTCCAAGCGAACGACAGGGCCGGGAGCCTACCGGCGGGACGGGAGTGACGACAGGGGGCCAGGGCCGCCTCGATGATGTTTCGTCCGGCTGTAACGTTCCGCGTCCGGCGTCAGCCGGCCATCGCGATGACCAGCCACATGAACCCGGTACCGGCGACCGTGCACAGCAGCGTGGACAACGAGGGATGCGGGCTGTGCGCCTCGGGCAGGATGTCGGAGGTGGCGAGGTAGCACAGGAATCCGGCGAAGAAGCCCAGGTACAGCCCGAGTACGCCGCGCGGGATGGTGAACGCCAGGGTGGTGGCGGCGCCCACCACGGGCGCCACGGCATCGCAGCCGAGCAGCGCGAAGGTCCGGCGGCGGTCGCTCCCGTGCAGCCAGGTCACCGTGTAGGTGTTGAAGCCGTCCGCGAAGTCATGCGCGATGACGGCGAACGCGACCACCGCGCCGACGGTCGCCCCGGCCTGGAAGGCCGCGCCGATGGCGAAGCCGTCCATGACGCTGTGGGCGATCAGGGCGCTCGCCGCGACGATACCGAGGGCCTGGGGCGGCGCACGGTCGTGCCGGTGCGGGTGGGTGTGTGCGGCGTACTCGCCCTCGTGGGCGCGGTGGATGGCGACCGCGCGCTCCACGGTGTGGATGGCGAGGAAGCCGCCGACGAACAGCAGCAGCGCCGCGGGCACCCCGAACACGTGCGCCGGTCGGGCGGAGAGGGCTTCGGGCAGCAGGTCGAAGCCGACCGCGCCCAGCATCAGCCCGGCGGCGAGCCCCAGGACGAGATGGCGGCGGTCCCCGATACGGTGCGCCACCGCGCCGCCGAGCAGGGTCGTCAAGAACGCGCCCACCGCGACCACTACTGCCATGGGGTCATGATCCGGCCGTTGTGGGGCGTCGGCGCTCGGGCTTGGGCCGTATGGGCGGCGCGGCGCCGACCGCTACTCACGCGTAGCCAGCGGGGCGCCCTGGCATGGCGCGCGAGTGGCGTACCGCGCCGCCCTCACCGGGTCAGTCGAAGACGCGCGACGCGAGGGTGGCCCGCTCCTCCTGCGGGATGGAGGTCCAACGGGTGCCGCGGATGGCGCCTTCGAGGGCGAAGAGGGTGTGGCCGCGGGCGTCCTCCGGCAGCTCCGCGCTGATCTTGGCGTACGCCGCCTCCGCGCCGAGCCGGCGCAGCTCCGCCGCGTCGCACACCCCGGCTTCGCGCAGCCGGTCGGCGAGGATCGCACCGATGTTGGGGAGTTTCTCCAGGGATTCCATGTCGTATCTCCCGGTCTGGGTGGTTCGCGGGGTCCCTTCCGCCATGATGCCCGGCTCCGGGCCCGATCCTGTGGATGCGGGGCCGTCCTGACGTCCGATCCGGCGGTCTTGTCGGGCGTCCGGGAGTACGGCAGCGTACGGGCCACGGTGATCACGAATGGTCACGGATGATCAGGAGAGGGTGATCCGATGGCACGGACCAGACGATGGCGGTCACTTGACGGCGGGCGACTGCCGACCGTTTGGCGCCCGTTGGCCGCGCTCGGCGCCGCGGCGGCGCTGGCGCTCAGCGGGTTGGGCGCGCCCGCCTCGGCCGCGGCGGCGCCGCGTTCGAACCCGGCGGTGGACTACCAGGATCCGGTGTCCGCCCTGCCCCCGGTCAGCCGCCCGAACACCCGGCACTGCACGGTGGAGGTGATGCGCCATGACTTCGGCAACAACCTCACCGACCCGCCCTACGGCACCACCGTCACCCCGCCCACCCGTTGCGCGGGCCCCTGGACCAAGGTCGTCATGGACTGGTCGGGCAGCGTCAAGGGCCGCCAGTACGACCGGCTCGCCGGGGTGTGGCTGGGGGGCGCGGAGATCTTCCGCACCAGTACCGCCGAGCCCGACGAGGACGGCATCAACTGGCACGTCGACAAGGACATCACCGAGTTCGCCCCGCTGCTGAGGAGCCCCCAGCAGCTCCAGGTGGAACTGGGCAACGTTGTCAACTCGACATACACCGGCGTCTACCACATGCGGCTGAGCTTCACCTACTACCTGGCCGACGCCCGGCACCCCGCCGCCCGTACCGCCGACCGGGTGATACCGGTGGCCAGGCACGATCCGAAGACCGCGCCCTGGTTCGAGCTGGGCAAGGGCCAGTCGGCGACCGCCTCGGTGGCGTTCCCGACCAATCTGACCCGGGCCCGGCTGGAGCTGTACGCGCGCGGTGGGGGCTGCGACGAGCAGTGGTTCACCGCCGTACCGGACGACCTGGCCAAGACGGCGCCCGACTACCTGTGCGGGGGCGGCCCGTACCGTGAGGTCCTGGTCTCGGTGGACGGCCGCCCGGCGGGTCTGGCGCAGCCGTACCCCGTGGTGTATTCGGGCGGCATCGTGCCCACGCTGTGGCGGCCGATCCCGGCCATCGACCAGTTCCGCACCGAGGCGTACGACATCGACCTGACGCCGTTCGCCGGTCAACTCGCCGACGGAAGGCCGCACTCGCTGACCATCACCCCGTATGCCGCCAACGACACCTGGACGGTGGGCGGTTCGCTGTTCGTGGACACCGACCACGGTCGGGCCCGCACCGGCGGCGCGGTCACCGCGGACTCACTGGGCGCGGCTCCCCGGGTCGCCACCGCGGAGACCAAGCGGGCGGACGGCGGTACGGATGTCGCGGTGGACGTACACCGCGACTGGTCGATCAGTGGATATGTCGACACCTCCCATGGGCGGGTGGCCACCACCGTGGAACAGCACCTCGGGTACCGCAACACCGACGCGGTCTCCGTGACCGGCCAGCGGCAGGTGGTGCACCAGCGGGACACCGGGAGCACGACGGTGCGCACCGCTGGCCCCGGCAGCGACCAGCAGACCGTGCGGCACTCCTGGGCCTACCCCATCGACGTGGACAGCGATGCGGTCTCCAACGTCGACTACAACAACTACGACCTGCGGGCGACGGTGGCACAGGGGCGCGCTGAGACGGACGCGGTGCGGGCCGGGCGCGGCGGCTGGCACACCACGGCCGACGTGAACGACCGGCTCACCGCCACCGGGGAACTCGCGCGCAAGAACGGCGCGGTGCTCACGGCGGACGGCACGTCCACCGAGCGCTACCGGGAGTTCGACGACTCCGGATTCTGCTACGACCGGGAGGTGCGCGCGGCGCATGGGTGGATCACCTCGGACACGGGTGGCGCCCGGGCGCGGTGCTCGCGGCCGTAGGCCGCTGACGGACGATGCGGCGCGCCCGGCCGCACCCCCGTGGCTACTCGCCGCCGCGGCGGAGGGAACCCGCCGTCGCGGCGGCGAGCCACCCCATGACGTGGGGCCCACGGGCGAGCTCCGCGTTCGGCGGGGTCAGTGGCCCTCCGCCGCCTCCGCGTGGACCTGGGCCAGTTCCGGCGTTCCGCCGCTCGCCCAGGCGTGTCCCGCGGCGACCACGTCGATCTCCCGGCCGGAGGCCAACCGCACCACCGGGTGGCCGTTCGGCCAGATCTGCCAGACGGCGCCGGGCACGCCGCGCACGATGACCGTGCCGAGGTACAGCCCGGCGTCGTTGCCGAGCCAGGAGAGGTTGTCCGGGTCGTCCCGCCACTGCGGCGGAAGCTGGTCCAGAGCCGCCAACGAGGCTGCGGTGTCGTCGAGTTCGACCCCGGCCGCCGACGCCTGCTCACGCAGCAGCTCGCACTCCGCGAGCAGTTCCGCGACCCCCTCCTGGTCGACGGCGCCCGGCGCCGTCACGGACACACCGCGCGCGGTGCCGTGCCGCTTGCGCCATTTGTCGAAGAACGAGATCTCCATACCGACAGACTGGCACCGCCCGCCCGCCGCACGGCGTCGGACGCGGCGATCAGATACGAACGCTGTACGCCTTGCGCAGCGTCTCGTGCACCGTCCACGTCGTCCGGTCGCCCTCGCGCAGCACACACACATCGCCCGGTCCGACCTCGAAGACCGGGCCGTCCACGACCTCGATCGTGGCCCGGCCGCCGATCACCACGAACATCTCGTCGGCCTCGGTGTCGGTGACCACTCCCGGGGTGATCTGCCAGATGCCGTGCGCCCGGGTGCCGTCCGCCGACTCCCACAGGACCGCGCCGGTCACCTCGGGGCTGCCCGAGACGATCTGCGCCGGATCGAGCGGTTCCGGCGACAACTCGGCGTCGGCGATGTGCAGGGCGAAGCTGGGCACGAGTTGGCGGCCCGGGTCATTGACGGTCATGGCCGGTGAGCGTACGCGGGTCGGCCGGGGCACCGGGGCGGCACAGTGTGTGCGCTCCGCGGCCCGGCCGTACAGGTCGTAAAGCGGTTACAGCTCCAGGTCCACCACGACCGGGGCGTGGTCGGAGGCGCCCTTGCCCTTGCGCTCCTCGCGGTCCACGTAGGCGTCGCCGACCGCCTTCGCGAAGGGCACGTTGCCGTAGACCAGGTCGATGCGCATGCCCTTGTTCTTGGGGAAGCCCAGCTCCCGGTAGTCCCAGTAGGTGAACGGCCGGTCGTACTTCAGCGGGCGCGGTACCACGTCGGACAGCCCGGACTCGCGCAGCGCGGCCAGCGCGGCGCGCTCCGCCGGGGTCACATGGGTCAGCCCCTCGAAGACGGAAGGATCCCATACGTCGTCGTCGGTGGGCGCCACGTTGTAGTCGCCGAGGACGGCGAACGGCCGGTCCCCGGCGGCGTCCTCGGCGACGGCCTGCCGCAGCGCGTCGAACCAGCGCAGCTTGTAGTTGTAGTGGTCATGGCCGACCTCGCGGCCGTTGGGCACGTACACCGACCACACCCGCACCGCACCGCAGGTGGCCGCCACCGCTCGCGGCTCCTGGGCGCCGTCGTACTCCGGGCCGTCGGGCAGGCCGACCACCACCTCGTCCAGCCCGACCCTGGACAGCACCGCGACGCCGTTCCACCGGCCGGTCGCGTTGACCGCCGCCTCGTAGCCCAGCTCACGTAGCTGGTCGTACGGGAACTGCTCGGCCGCGCACTTGGTCTCCTGTATGCACAGCACGTCCGTGCCGCTGCTCTCCAGCCAGGCCAGCAGCCGCGGCAGGCGGGCGGTGATCGAGTTGACGTTCCAGGTCGCGATGCGCAGTGACATGTCCCGCAATCTACCGCCCGCCACCGACAGCCGGACGGCTACGCCAGTTCCACGCTCTCCCCCGGGGCGATCCTGCGGTGCTCCGCCTCGCCGATACCGGGGCCGGACGGGCCCAGCAGGGTGTTGTAGATGCCGTGCCCGTTGTCGCTCAGCAGGCCGTCGTGGATAGAGAACGCCCGGCGCGGTGCGACCTCGCGCACGTAGTCGATGATCTCGGACACCTTGTTCCACGGAGCGTGCACCGGCAGCATCAACGTGGCCACGCCCTTGTCCGGCACGGTGAGCGCGTCGCCGGGGTGGAACAGCGAACCGTCCACCAGGAAGCCGATGTTGGTGATCCTGGGCCGGTCGGGATGGATCACCGCGTGCAGTTCGCCGTGCACCTCGATGTCGAAGCCCGCCGCGCTGAAGGTGTCGCCGTTGCCCACCGTGCGCACCCGGCCGGGGAAGGCTGGGGCGATCTGGTCGGCGACGCTGCGCAGGGTCCAGATCTCGGCGGCCGGGTTGGCGTCCAGCGCGGCCCGCAGCCGACCCTCGTCGAAGTGGTCCGGATGCTCGTGGGTCACCAGGACCGCGTCCGCGCCGACCGCCGCGTCCGCCTCGCTGAAGTTGCCGGGGTCGATGACCAGGGTCTGCCCGCCCTTCTCCAGCCGGACGCAGGCGTGCCCCTTCTTGGTCAGCTTCATGGTTGTCTCCCCTACCAGGCCGTCCCGGGAACCGTTTCCCCAACATCATTTCACCGGGGCGGCGTCCCACCACTGCTGTGGCGGGGCGCGCCGATCCGGGTATCCGGCGAGCCCCTCAGCCGTGCAGCTGGGCGACCTCCCGGATGACCCGCTGGGCCACCGCGAAGGCCGAGTTGGCCGTGGGGACGCCGCAGTAGACGGCGGTCTGCATCAGCACCTCCTTGATCTCGGCGGGCGACAGCCCGTTGCGCAGCGCGGCGCGGACGTGGAAGGCCAGCTCGTCCAGATGGCCGCCGGCGACGAGCGCGGTCAGGGTGATGCAGCTTCGGGTCTTGCGGTCGAGCCCCGGCCGGGACCAGATCTCGCCCCAGGCGTAGCGGGTGATGAAGTCCTGGAAGTCCGCGGTGAGTTCGTCGGCGTTGGCCGCGGCCTGGTCCACGTGCGCGTCGCCCAGCACCTCACGGCGGATCCTCATCCCCTCGTCGTACGGGTCGGGACGCTGCGGGGGCGCGGCGGCGGGCGGCTCGGGTACGACGCTGGGCGCGGCGGTCGGCGTGACCGTCGGTACGACGGGCGGCGGGACGGTGGGCGGAACGGCCACCGGCGGCGGGGGCACCGGCGCCGCGAACGGCGGGGTGATCACCTGCGGCGGTGCCGGGGCGGCGGTCGGATGCGGCGCCGTCGGCTCGACGGGCGGCCGGAACGGCGGTTGGGTGGGCGCGGGACGGTCCAGCCAGGCGGTGGAGAAGTGCCGCACCACCAGATCGGTGAACGCCCTCGGCTGCTCCACCGCGACCAGGTGGGAGGCACCGGGGACCACGGCGAGCCGGGCGTCGTGGATGCCGGCGACCAGCGCGCGGGCCTCGGCGGGCGGTGTGGCGTGGTCCTCGGCACCGGCCACGACCAGCGTGGGCACGGCGATTTCGGCGAGTTCGGCCCGTACGTCGTGGGTGGCGAGTGCCTCGCAGGCGGCGATGTAGCACTCGGCGTCGGTGGTGCGCACCATCTGCACGCCCCACTCGACGATGGACGCCTGTGCGGCGCGGAAGGCCGGGGTGAACCAGCGCTCCGGGGTGGTCTGGGCGATCTGGGCGAGCCCGCCGGACCGGACCACGACCCCGCGCTGCCGCCAGCCGTCGGGAGTGTCGAAGCGTGCCGCCGAGGAGACCAGGACCAGCGAGGAGACCCGGCACGGGCTGCGCAGCGCCAGGTCGAGGCCGACGGCGCCGCCGATCGAGCAGCCCACGTAGCCGAACCGTTCGATGCCGAGGTCGTCGAGGGTGGCGAGCAGCCGGTCGGCCAGCTCGCTGATGGAGGACGCGGGTTCCGCGGGCGCGCCACCGTGTCCCGGCAGATCGAAGCGGAGCACCCGCCAGTGCGCGGTCAGCTCGGGTATCTGCCGGTCCCACATGTGCCATGTGGTGCCTAGAGCTGGCCCCAAGACCAGAACCGGGGCGTGTTCTGGCCCGTCAAAGCGGTATTGCAGGTGTTCGGTCGCTGTCGTGCTCACCAGGCCACGCTCCCACATCTCACATTTTCTCAAGGCGGGGGGTCGGGGACGCTCGCCAGACCTTCCCATGCCTCCACCGCCCCACGCAGATCCTCCACGTCCGGCTTGACGTACCACTTCTTGGTCGTCTTGACGTTGGTGTGCCCTGCCCACCGGGCCAGGACGTGATCCGGGGCACCGCTGCCTGCGAGGTACGTGAAGCGGAAGCGCGGGCATCGTACAAGCGGACCCTGCGAAGGGGTCATACCGCCGTGCGGCCGCCGTCCACGGCCAGGTGGGCGCCCTGGACGAAGCTGGCGGCGTCGCTGGCCAGGTAGGCGATGGCCTCGGCGATCTCCTCCGGTTCGGCCGCGGGGACCTGTGCGGCCACGGCGTCCATCGCCTCGCTCATGCCCTCCATTCCCTCGGTGCGGGTCGGGCCCGGCACGACGGTGTTGACGCGGACGCCGCGCGGGCCGTACTCGGCGGCCCACGCCCGGGTGAGCTGGTTCAGCGCCGCCTTGCTCGATCCGTACAGCGCCAGTCCCGAGATGCCGTAATCGGCCGCCATGGTGCTCACGTTGACGATCGCCCCGCCGCCGCGCTCGGCCATGGTCGGCGCCAGCGCCCCGACCAGGTAGAAGGGGGCCTTCACGTTCAGGTCGTAGACGGCGTCCACCTCGGTCGGTGTCGCCTCCTCGGTCGGACCGCCGGGGTAGACACCCGCGTTGTTGACGGGGATGTCAACCCGGCCGCCGCCCAGCTCGGAAGCCTCCCGGGCCAGCCGCCGCACCGCCTCCGCGGCGCGAAGGTCGGCGGCGAACGGGTTACTGCTCGCTGGCCTGCGGTTCCTGGCTGATCGTCGCCAGCTTCCGGTCGGGGTCGCCCATGTCCTCCCGGGTTACGCCGCAACCGGGGGTCTGGCGCAGGGCCTGGGTGCGGGCCCGGTCCTTCGCGATCCACTCCGCAACCTCTACCTGCTCGGCCGCTACAGCTTCGCTGCGGTCGGCGCCTTACGCCCCTTGCGTGATCCGGACGCATCGGAGCTGGACGAGGACGACGGAGGGGCGTCAGAAACTCAAGAGGGCATTGATCGGCCTGCGCCCGCCGCCATCACCTACACGGGGCGGGCATGGACGCCGATGCCGCCGGAGACGATCAGATTGTCGCCGGTTATGTAGCTGGCGCTGTCGGATGCGAGGAAGGCGACAGCTTCGGCAATGTCGGCAGGGGCTCCGACGCGGCCGAGGGGAACGCCTTCACCCCAGGAGGCGATCGTGTCCGGGGAGATGCCCATCTTGCTGTACGCGGGGGTGTTGACCAGGCCGGGGCTTACCGCGTTGACCCGGATGCGGCGTGGGGCGAGTTCGATGGCCAGGGAGCGCACGAGAGGCAGCAGAGCTCCCTTGGCAGCGGTCATGGCAGCGCCGAGTCCCTCGCCGGCGCCGACGGTGAACACCACGGACGCGCCTTCGTTCAGCAGGGGGAGCGCCTTTTTAAGTGTGAAGAAGTTGCCCTTGACGTTGATGTTGAACAGGGCGTCGAAGGCGGCCTCATCGGTGGATTCGATCGGGCCGGGGCGAGAGATGCCCGCGTTGAGGTAGAGCAGGTCGAGGGAGCCCAGGTGCTCACGCGCCTGGTCGACGGCCCAGCCGATGTCGGTCAGGGAGCCGGCGTCGGCCTGGACAGCGATGACGTCTCCAGGAAGGCCGGCGTCATCGATATCGCCGAGGCCGGTGACCATGACGCGATAACCGCGCGAGTGGAGCAGTTCCGCGGTGGCCTTGCCGATCCCGCTGGTTCCGCCGGTGATGAGTGCCGTCTTTGTTGCCAACGGTTGTTCTCCTTGCTGAATGCGCCAGGGCGCCTTCAGCCCTGTCGCCAGAGGCAGAAAGGACGCAGAGGCAAAGCGCCGCGCAGGCGCCCGGGCTCGCTTTCACGACAGCGTACGCCCGAATGACAGCGACTGCCAGAGCTCCTGTAAGTGCCAGCCTGGCAGGCTGCGCTAAGCTGATGGCATGACACAGGGAACGCAAGGCAAAGGGGCGACTACGCCCACTCTGTGGGATCGGACGCGGCAGCTGGCTGCCCAAGAGATCCTCCAAACCGCGTTGCGCCTGTTCACGCAGCAGGGCTACGACGAGACGACCATCGCGCAGATCGCCCGCGAGGCCGGCGTCTCCCAGCGCACCCTCTTCCGCTACTTCGGGACCAAGGAAGACCTCATCGGCGGCAGCGAGGAGCGGTTCGTCACCCTCCTGGCGGAAACCGTCCGCAAGCAGCCCGTCGATGCCGACGCCTGGGAGGCGTTGCGTGCGGCGTTCAAGGCCGCGCTCTCCCTGCACGCGACTCCCGAGGAGGCACTGGAGCGCTTCCGCTTGGTGCACCACACCGACTCGCTGCGCGCCGCCTACCTCGGGAAGCGCGTGCGCTGCCAGGAGGAGCTGCTGCCCCTGCTCGAAGCCAGACTGGCCGCCTCGGGGACGAACAGAGGGCAAGCCCGCGCCATCGTTGCGACAGCATTCGCATGCTTCGATGCCGCCACCGCAACGTGGCTCGATGGCAACGGGCAGGGCGACATTCTCGACCTGTACGACCAGGGCCTGGCCGCGGTACGCAGCTAGCGTTCTCGCAAACGGTCCTTTGCCCGAGCAAGGTCGATAACCGCGGTGGGCACCAGTCACCAGAACGGTCCGAAAGTCCTCAGGGGCGCGATCGGGTCCCTCGTGTCCGGCGAGGTGTCGCCGGTATCCGTCGGAAGCCGAATCAACGAACGGAGGCAGTGATGAAGATCGTGGTCGTCGGCGGTACGGGGCTCATCGGCTCGCAGGTGGTCGCGCTGCTGCGCGACAGTGGTCACGAGGCCGTGGCGGCCGCCCCCTCCACGGGCGTCGACACCCTCACCGGTGAAGGTCTGGCACAGGCTCTGACGGGCGCGGACGTGGTCGTGGACGTGCCGAACTCCCCCTCCTTCGATCCGGAGCCGGCGCTGGACTTCTTCACTCGCTCGGAGCGGAATCTGACCGAGGCCGAAAAGGAGGCGGGTGTGCGCCACCACGTCGTGCTCTCCATCGTCGGCGTCGACCAGGTGCCCGACTACGGCTACTACCGGGCCAAGGTCGCCCAGGAGGAAGCCGTGCGGAACAGTGGCGTTCCCTACACCATCGTGCGCGCCACCCAGTTCTTCGAGTTCATCGCCCCGGTGATGGACATGACCACCGAGGGCACGGAGGTGCACCTGCCGTCCCTGCGGCTGCGCCCGATGGCCTCCGCCGACGTCGCCGCCGACGTCGCGGACGCGGCGCTGGGCGAGCCGCTGTACGGCGTACGCGACATCGCGGGCCCCGAGGTCGAGCGGCTCGACCGGCTCGGTGAGATCACCCTGGCGGCGAAGCCGGACGGCCGCTCCATCGTCACCGACGAGGCCGCGAGCCCGTTCGCGGGCATGCCCGACGGGGTTCTCATCGGCGACGACACAGCCCGTCTCGCGTCCACCCGCTACGAGGACTGGCTGAAGCAGAGCTGACCGGTCCCCCCGTTGTCAGAGCGGCTACGGGCGTCCCGTGGGTCTGCGAGTCGACCGCTCGTAGGCCCTCAGCTTGTCGGGCGCCAGGACCCAGTACAGCCCGTCTATACCGTCCGGTCCCACGGTGACGCTCACCAGAGCGACCGTGACCCCATCCTGGACGAGCAGCAGGCTGGGCCAGCCGTTCGCCTCCGCCACCGCGTACTCGGCCCCGGGGAAGAACTTCTTCGCGAAGGCGCTGACCCTGGCCACGCGCTCGGCTCCCACGATCTCCACCCGTGCCACGCCGCGCATGCCGTTCCCGTCCGCGTAGGCGAGGACGTCCGCCGACAGCACGCTCTCGAGCGCGGCGACGTCACCGTGCTGCGCGGCGACGACGAAGGCCTCGACCAGCCGTCGGTGCTGAGCCGCCTCGACGGGTTCCCGGCGCTCGGCGGACAGGCGCTTGCGGGCCCGGCTGAGGATCTGCCGCGTATTGGCCTGGCTCAGCTGGAGCATGCCCGCGATCTCGTCGTAGGCGTAGCCGAAGGCCTCCCGCAGCACGTAGGCCGCCCGTTCCACGGGGTTCAGCTTCTGAAGGACCAGCAGCACGGCCAGCTCCAGCGCCTCGCCGCGCTCCGCGCCGACCTGCGGATCCACACTGGTGTCCACGGGCTCCGGCAGCCACGGCCCCACGTACGCCTCGCGGCGAACGCGCGCCGACTGAGCCACGTTGATCGCCAGACGCGTGGTGATCTTCGCCAGAAACGCCCCGGGATCCCGCACCGCGCTCCGCTCGGCGCCCTGCCAGCGCGGCCACACGTCCTGCACCACGTCCTCAGCCTCGGACACGCTGCCCAGGATGCGGTAGGCGATACCGAACAGCTGTGGACGCAGTCGCTCGAACACGTTCGCCGCTTCGTCGAGGGAGTCGTCGGTGAGCTGCTGCCCGTCCATGGTGCCGATGCCTCCGCAGGTCAACCGTCGTTCCCCCAGGTGAGCGGCCTCCGGCGCGAGGACGGCCCGCCCGCTGCGATCCCACGGCGGCTGCATCTCCGCCCTCGCCGCGTTGGGCTGTCACAAACGGGCAGGCTGTCTTGTCCTTCCTGGGGACAGTCCCTGTTTGGAGGAGAACATGCGCGCTGAGTTGAGTTGATCGCGTCCCTGCCGGAAGCGGCGGCTCGGATTCCGGCTGACGCCGAGGCCAGGGCCTTCCGGATCACCCTGCCACCCGGTGCCCCTGGTGCGCCGCCGCACCGGCACCCCGTGGGTCGACATGGGCATCACGACACCAACAACCGTTCGGTGCGCGGCCCCCCGACAGCAGCGACGCCCCGGCCTGTGAGACCACCGAACGGCCACCGCCCCCGACACGAACACGCGGGTAGCGCCCGACATGCTCCTCATCTGGAAGGTGCCTCCGACTGGAGTGGGAACAAGGGCCTCGACAATCCTCATCTTGCTGGTCGTGGGCACTGTGCGTTTTACCTGACCACCTGGCGGACAGCACACTTCATGACGTGACGATGGGGTGAATGCGATGCCTCTTGAGGGCGAGTACGAGCCGAGTCCGGCGCAGTGGGTGCGCGATCAGGTCGAGCTGTACGAGAGTTCGGGCGGCACGCAGGGATCGACGCTCTGGGACACGGGCCTGCCCATCGTCATTCTCACGACGCGCGGCGTGAAGAGCGGCAAGATCCGCAAGATCCCGTTGATGCGCGTGGAGCACGAGGGGCGGTACGCGGCCGTGGCCTCGAAGGGCGGCTTCCCACGTCACCCGGTCTGGTACTTCAACGTCAAGTCCGACCCGCACGTGGAGCTCCAGGACGGTCCCGTACGCCGGGACATGACAGCCCGTGAGGTCACCGGAGATGAGAAGGCCGAGTGGTGGGAGCGCGCGGTCGCCGCGTATCCGCCGTACGCCGAATATCAGGAGAAGACCGACCGTGTGATCCCCGTCTTCGTCCTGGAGCCCCCGCGCGGGTAGGAACCGACGCTTCTTCCTTCGTGAAAGCGCGAGGCTAGCGAGGGGTGGTGTACCTCATGACGCGGTCCCGACGGGCGCTGGGCGGGGCAGGCGTTGTCGAGCCGTTCGCGGGTCTATGACGCGACAGGATGTTGGTAGCGCAGCGCCTGGGTCGCGACCCGGGCTCCGAGGTGGCGTGCTGTGGACAGGTCGGCGGTGTTGACGGCGTCCGGGCCTTGGTCGTTCCAGGTCTGGGCGCCCGCGCCGAGGTAGAAGCCGAGGCGGTTGTCGTCCTGTTCGCTGCTGGTGGTGGTGTTCCAGCCGGGCATCAGGCCCAGGCTGACCCAGTGCATGCCGTGCTGTGCGGCGAGCAGGGCCAGGTACTGCAGCGTGTGCAGCTTGTCGCCGCTCATCGATCCGGAGTTGGTGAACCCGGACGCGAGTTTGTCCAGCCATTGCTGGGTCATCCAGCGCTTCGAGGTCGCCTCGGCGAATGTGTGGAACGCCCCGGATGCCGATCCCATGTAGGTCGGTGTCCCGAAGATGATCGCGTCGCTGGCATCGAGGATCGCCCACTTCGCGTCGGTCATGTCGGCCACGTCGACCATGTCGGCGCGGGCCTCGGGTACCGACTCGATACCGTCGCGCACGGCCTTGGCGATCTCGAGGGTGTGTCCGTAACCGGAGTAGTAGGCGATGGCGATTTGAACGGATGGCATGTCAGTTCCTAATTCGTGAGTAGGGGTTCCAGATCAGGTCGTGGGTGACCTGCTGGACTGTTGAGGTGATCTGGGTTCGTGGTGGCCACGTGGGCGCCGGGCTGACTCCTGTCAGTTCCCGGCCCGCCGAGGCCTTGCGAAAGAACGGTGGGGCCCGGCGTCTTCGGGCCACTGCGGAACCCCGCGCGGCCTCCCGCACGTAGATCGTTGTGGTGTGAGCCCGTCGCAGGGTGACCTCTTCGCTTCGTCCCGAGCCGTCGAGCTCTGCACAAGACAGAGGCCCCTGGGGCGCGCTGGTGCCACGAACGGCTAGTGAGATGGCGGACTGTCGAGTCCTGGAATTAGGTCGCCGCGTGGCCCGCACAGGCCCACCACCTGCGCGAACGGCAAGAGAATGGGGAACTGCATGACCGTGTTCTGCGGGATCGACTGGGCCGAGTCGCATCACGACGTGGCTCTGGTCGACGAGACCGGACACCTGCTGGCCAAGCGCCGCATCACCGACGATGCGGCCGGCTACCGGCTGCTGCTGGATCTGCTCGCCGAACACGGCGACACCGCTGACGAACCGATACCAGTGGCCATCGAGACCAACCGGGGCCTTCTCGTCGCCGCTTTGAACGCCGGAACGCGACCGATCTACGCGATCAACCCGCTGGCGGCGGCCCGCTACCGGGACCGGCACAGCGTCTCCCGTAAGAAGTCGGACCCCGGCGACGCCCTCGTTCTGGCGAACATCCTGCGCACCGACCGGCACGCGCACCGCCGACTGCCCGCCGACAGCCACCTCGCCCAGGCCGTCACCGTCCTGGCCCGCGCCCAACAGGACCCGGTCTGGAACCGCCAGCAGCTGGTCAACCAGGTCCGCTCGCTGCTGCGTGAGTACTACCCCGCCGCCCTGGACGCCTTCCTCGGCAGGCAGCACGGCCTGGCCCGCCCCGAAGCCCGAGCGGTGCTGGCCGCGGCCCCGACGCCGGCCAAGGCCTCCAAGCTGACACCGGCCCAGCTGCGGGCCGCACTCAAACGTGCCGGTCGCACTCGCGGAATCGACGCCGAGGCCGACCGCCTGCGCACCGTCTTCCGCGGCGACTACGCCCACCATCCGCAGGCCGTCGAGGACGCCATGGGATACCAACTGCTCGCCCTGATACGCCAGTTGGATGCCGCCTGTCTGGCCGCCGAGGAACTCGCGACGGCGGTGGAGGAGCATTTTCGACGGCACCCGGACGCTGAGATCTTGCTCAGCTTCCCCGGCCTGGGAGTACAGCTCGCCGCCCGGGTGCTCGCCGAGATCGGAGACGACCGCACACGCTTCGCCGACGCCCGCGCACTCAAGGCCTACGCGGGATCGGCCCCCATCACCCGCGCCTCGGGCAAGAAACGCTACGTCGGACGCCGGTTCATCAAGAACGACCGGCTGATCGCCGCAGGATTCCTCTGGGCCTTCTCCGCGCTGCGGGCCTCGCCCGGAGCCGACGCGCACTACCGCCGACGGCGCGAGCACGGGGACTGGCACGCCTAGGCCCAGCGCCATCTGTTCAATCGGATGATCGGCCAGCTCTACCACTGTCTGCAGACCGGGCAGTCCTTCGACGAGCAGCATGCTTTCACCTCCTCAGCAGCAGATCTGGCCGTAGCGGCTTGACTTCTTAGGCACGTGAGATGTCTTTCGTCGTGCAGGGCTGGCCTAGGATTCGCGTGAGCCTGCGGTCTCGGTCATGTCCGGGTAGCGGTCGCCGGCAACCTGCTCGGCAATCGGGTCCAGGCGTGTGAGTTCGTCGTCGGTGAGGGTGATCTCGAGCGCGGCCAGGTTCTCGGCCAGTCGCGTCGGCGTGCGGGTGCCGGGGATCGGCACCACTGTCAGGTTCTGTACGACGGCTTGTCGGTGCAGCCAGGCCAGAGCGATCTGTGCCATCGAGGCGCCGCGAGCGTCGGCGATCCGGGCGAGGGGTGTGAGCAGTTCGGCGTTGCGCCGGGCGTTCTCGCCGGTGAAGCGGGGGAACACGGTGCGGACGTCGTTGCCCTGCAGTCGGGCGGGCATCGAGCCGGTCAGGAAGCCGCGCCCGAGCGGCGAGTAGGGCACAACGCCGACGCCGAGTTCGGTGGCGGCCGGCACCAAGGTGCGCTCGATGTCGCGAGTGAAAAGCGACCACTCCGACTGCACGGCAGCGATCGGGTGGATGGCGTTGGCTTCGCGCAGCTCATCGCCGGTGACCTCGCTCAAGCCCAGGTAGCGCACTTTGCCCTGCGTTACCAGCTCGGCCATCACTCCGATGGAGTCGGCCAGCGGCACCGTCGGGTCGCGGCGGTGCATGTAGTAGAGGTCGATCACCTCGAGTCCGAGACGGGACAGGCTGCCGTCGACAGCCTGTCGGATATAGCGCGGGTCGTTGCTCACGGACATCGAACCGTCCTCGCCGCGGACGCTGCCGAACTTCGTGGCGATGGCGACCTGCTCACGGTGAGCCTGCACGAACGGGGCGAGGAAGCGTTCGTTATCGCCGCGGCCGTACATGTCGGCCGTATCGAACATCGTCACGCCCCGCTCAAGAGCCGCATCCAGTGTCGCGCGGGCGGCCGACTCGTCGGTATCGCCGTAGAACTCGCTCATCCCCATGCAGCCGAGGCCCTGCGCCCCCGCCGTCAGACCCCGACTACCGAGCCGGACCTGCTTCAACCGCCTGCGGTCAGCCACTTCTGCTCCTCGAGTCCACTTCCACTCCCCGCTTGTTGACGTCGGTAACGCTAGAACCGTACCAGCGTCAGTGTCAACGTCAACAGCTATCGGTTATCATCGGCACATGCCAGACAACGATCGACGCGGCAGCGGGTCGGACGATCAACGCGAGCGCATCCTGAGCGAGGCGGTGAAACTGCTCGCAGAGGCCGGGCCGTCCGGGCTCTCCACCCGAGCCGTCGCGGCGGCTGCCGGAGTCCAGACGCCGACGCTGTATCGGCTCTTCGCGGACAAGGACGGGCTGCTCGACGCGGTGGCCAGCTTCGGCTTCGAGAGCTACCTCGCCGAAAAGCGCGCCTTCGAGCCCAGCGAGGACCCGGTCGAGGACCTGCGCCGAGGTTGGGACGTGCACGTCGAGTTCGGATTGGCCAACCCCGCCATCTACATGCTGATGTACGGAAACGTGCGGCCGGGCCACCGGCCCGCGGCTGCGGCGGAAAACCGCGCCATCCTGCGCGGCATGCTCGAACGCGCCAATGTGCAAGGCTTGCTCCGTGTGCCCGTCGAGGCGGCCACGGTGGCCATCGAGGCGTCCACGACCGGCGCGGTTCTGCTCCTGCTGGCCCAGCCGGAACACGCGCGACACGCCCAACTGATCCGACCACTGCGCGACATCGTGCTCGACGCCGTTACGGAGCAGGCGACATCCCGCGCCGACGACCGTTCCCCCATCTTCGACCGCGCACAATCACTACTCGGGATCGTCACCCCCGCCGACGACGCCGACCCCGTCACCGACGCAGGCTTCAGCGTCTTCGAAGCCGGCCTGCTGCGTGAATGGCTGGTACGGCTCGCCGAGGCCCACCGACCCGCCGATGGCAGCGACCGGAGGTCTCGGTAACTGCGGCTAGTGTCCTGCGCCAGTAGTTGTTCGTTAGTTGTTGTGTGACTTCTGCTGCTGGTGCGTCGGTTCCACGTCGGGGGCCGAAGTTGGAACCGTTGCTGCTGTCTGCCGATGAGCAGACGGTGTTGGAACGGTGGACGCGTCGAGCGACGTCCTCTCAGGCGCTGGCCCTGCGAGCGCGAATCGTGCTGGCGTGTGCGGGCCCGGAGGTGCCACCAATCGTCGCGGTCGCGATTTGCGGGTGACCGCCGATACGGTCCGCAAGTGGCGGCGCCGGTTCCTTGCCGAGCGGTTGGACGGCCTGGTTGACGAGCCCAGGCCGGGTCGGCCGCCCACTGTCGGGGTCGATCAGGTGG
>NZ_JARJBC010000019.1:0-151804 GCF_029269905.1 Streptomyces silvisoli
CGCACGTGCCGCTCAGGGACCCGTGACCGTCCTCACCTCCGATCCGGAAGATCTCACCCTCTTGTGCGGGCCGACCGTCGAGATCATTAAAGTCTGAATACTCGGGTCATCTGTCCCGGGTCGGCCCGTCGCCCCGAGCGGCAGGGTTGATTGGGGGCGCTGGTCCTGACGCTTGATGGCCGGGGTGTATGGCGCCGTACGGGTCTTGACGGCCGCTCAGGGCTGCGAGAGTCTTAAGGTGGCGTAAATGAGGGGGATTTGGCGCGCGACTGGGGGTCAAGGGGTCGCAGGTTCAAATCCTGTCGTCCCGACTTGCGAAACCGCAGGTCGAAGGCCGTTTCCGTGAGTAACGGAAGCGGCCTTTGTCGTGTTTGCGGTGGGAGCGAACGGGGAGCCCTCTGGGAGCGCTCTTGCTCCCAGCCTCAAGTGGTGTCAATCGGGGGCGATTTGTCCGTCGCCCGGTCGGGTGGATGTGGGGCGCGGTACGGGGACGTTGCGCGCCGTCGTCAACCAGACGGCGGCGAGGTCACCCGCGATGATGTTGTTGTAACGGCCATCGAGAGGCTTAAATGCCCCTTGGTGGGTTCTGGTCGACCTTTGGCCAAGGGAGCGGGGTGTGTGCTCCCCATGGGGCGGGGATGGCGGGTCGGCTCCAGTGGTCTCGACTCCCTGATTCCGCAGGTCAGCCCTCCTAGTCTGTCTTCGATAAGGCGCTCGCGGTCTAGGAAAGCCTGCGCAATGCCCCTTGGTGTCGCCCCGCAGATGGGCACTCCCCAAAGGGGAGCGTGGTAGGGCGCAGATGCGCGCGGTAGGGAGCGCTTCACTCGGCCGTGAGACGTCCAATTGGACACGACTCCGGATATGGACATCAGCGGCATGGTGCTCGTCCGTCGATCTCTGTGCTCACCTCGCGAGGAGCTCGTCGTTGATGACCATGCTCGTTTCGACACACCTGAGTAAGTGCCCCGGTGGTCCTGATGCCCAAGAGGGAGGAAGCAGTCGTCGCGCTCTGCACGCATCCGGCCCGCCCATGGGATGGGTACCGTCGCGGCTCAGAGAAGAGGTGACTGGGCATCAGCATTCTCTGACAGGAGTCCGTTCTGCAGTTGGCCGTAGGTTCGAGTCCTGGCATACCCTCGCCGTCCGCGATTGACTGCCTGTTCTGGCGCGGATCTTGTATGTCGGCCATGGGCCCTGTTCCCGCCCCCGGGCTGGTCCGGTGCCTTGGGACGAGGTCGATACGATCGCGGTTATGGCGGCATCGGAACCGACCATCGTCGCGACCTCTGGGGGGCACCGAGCTGGAGGCCGCACCATGGTGATGTTCGATGCGTTGGTGCACCACGCGGTGGATGTCTCAGGTGTCCATGGCCGACGCCCTCGCGTCATGTACGTCGGCACAGCCATCGGGGACGCCGAGCACTTCACAGCCCGCATGACAGAGGCTGCGCGCGTGGCGGGATTCGACCTGACGCCGCTGCATCTGTTCCCTATGCCCAACGTGGAGGACGTCGAGGAGACAGTTCTCGATCAGGATGTCGTCTGGGTCATGGGCGGCTCGGTAGCCAATCTGCTGGCCATATGGCGCGTTCATGGTCTGGACCGCATCATGCGCCGCGCCTGGGAGGCAGGCGTGGTGCTCAGTGGAGTGAGCGCGGGGTTCATCTGCTGGTTCCAAGGCGGCGCGACGGATTCGTTCGGGCCAGAGTTGCGCCCGCTCACCAATGCTCTTGGGTTCCTTCCCCACGGCAACGGCGTGCACTATGACGTGGACAAGGGACGCCGCCCGCTGATCCACCGGCTTGTCGCAGACGGCACCTTGCCGACGACGCATTGCACAGACGATGGAGTCGGACTTGTCTACCGCGGAACCGAGCTGGTCGAGGCAGTCACGGAGGTTCCTGGCAAGGGTGCCTACGTGGTCATGCGCGAGGGCAACTTGGCGGTAGAAGAGCGCATCGAGCCTTGAGGACTGCCCGCTATCTCACGTTGACGGTCCCCAAGGCGCGAATGCACTGGAGCCGGAACGTCGTTGATGTTCGCCCACCCTCAGACATCGCCGACGAGGGCGGTCGGCCCAGTGGCCTGGCAAGACTCAGGACCTGAGCGGCGTGCTGGGCCCGCTTGCCCCAACAGTTGGGATGTCCGCCCCGCTGAGTGCGAGTACCAAATCGCGCCTCATGGCGGCCAGCTGCTCGGCATTGGGGCACGTCGTGCCGTTGAAGTTCTGCACGACCGTCGCGCCGCCGTCGGCAGCTGGGCATGAGACTGAGCCCGCCGTGTAGCGAGGACTGACCGGTAACGTCACAACACGACAACTGGGCACGTAGCAGCTCCACAACCCGTGGAGGCTTGGCATCCACGCCCTCGATGTCAGGAGCCTGTGCCGTTCGGAAACTCATCGCTGCTGCTCGGAGGGGGTCTGGCGCGCTATCACGGTCTGCTGGAACCCTGTGCGGGTGCTTCCTTGACCAATACCGCATCCAACAGCGCATAGCGCAGCTTGATGCGCTGCGCTGCGAGGTCTTCGGCCGATGCCTGAACCGGTAGCAGGCGCCCCGAATCCTCTACCTGCTTGAGCATGGCCGCGAACGGATCGACGCAGAGCAAAGGATGCTGGGGCAGCAGAAGCCGGGCGATCTCGCGCGTGAACAGGCCAGTACCGCAACCGACATCCGCGAACCGATCGGTGGATCTCAGGGCCAGGGCGGTGCCGATCTGGGCTGCCATCCACTGCACGTACGCCGGACTATAGGCCCAGTTCTCCTCGTACGCGTCGGCTATTGATCCGAAACGGTAAGTGCTCTGGGTCGTTGAGTGCTGTGTGAGTGAACTGGTCGGGGATGCACGGCAGTTGTCGCCGTCGGCGCAGGAAGCGTTGCGGCTACGGGCGGTGGCCGCGCTGGTGGAGGGCCGGGACCGTGAGGACGTCGCGGCGGTGTTCAGGGTCTCGCTCAAGGCGGTGGACGGCTGGTGGGCGAAGTGGCAGGCCGGTGGGCGCGAGGCGTTGACCGCGCGTCCGCGTGGGCGGCGTGTGGGTGAGCATCAGGTGCTGTCCGGGGGCGGGCAGGCGGCGGTGCAGCAGGCGATTTTGGATCACCTGTCGTGTGACCTGGGTCTTCGTGGCCAGTTGTGGACGCGTGGCCAGGTGGGTGAGCTGATCGCGAAGCTGTATCGGGTGCGGATGACCGAGCCCGGGGTCGGCAAGTACCTGCGACGCTGGGGACTGTCGTTCCAGCGGCCCGACAAGCGCGCGGTCGAGCAGAACCCGGAGGCGGTGCGGACCTGGCTGGAGGAGAGATGGCCTGAGATCCGGGCGACGGCGAAGGCCGAGAACGGTGAGGTGCTGTTCGCCGACCAGGTCGGCATCCGTTCCGACCAGGTCACCGGCCGCACCTGGGGCGTGAAGGGGCGCACCCCCATCGTGCGCCGCACCGGCAACCGGTTCTCCGTGAACGCCATGTCCGCCATCAGCACGAAGGGCCGGATGAACTTCATGGTGTTCCTGCCCTCGTACTCGCCCGAACTGACCCCGACGAACTCGTCAACGCCGACCTCAAACGCAGCCTGCCCATGAGCAGCAGGGCCCGCACCCAGGCCCAACTCGCGGCCGAGACCCGCAGGTTCTTCCACCACCGCCAGCGCCAACCCCACATCGTCCGCGGCTACTTCGGCGGCCCCCACGTCCGCTACACCCTCGAAGAGAACCATTTGAGTTTCTGATCAATAGAAGCCGCCAACACCGTGCCCTCCCCGGTGGCAGCGGTCTGGTCGCCTTTGGCCGATCTGCGCGAGACGGACGAAACGTGTCCGCTGGTGACGGAGACTCATTCGGCGACCGGCTGGCGGAGTCCACAGCGTCGGCCTGGTACCGCTTATGGCCAGGGTGAGGCCTCCAAGTGCCGTACGCATGCCGAGGCACCGGAGCCGCCGGGCCGCGCTACCGCGCTCTTGCAGTGGCAGGGCTCGCTTCTAGCGGCAGGACCGAGCCCGCACAGTGCCCCTGACACCGGGCCGCGTGCACGGAGGGATGGTTACGGCCGTGGCGGACCTCCCGTGTCATCGACGTCGAAGCCGAGGTGGTTCGTGACGTCGACGACGCCGTCGACGCCCTCGCACAGACGTACCGCGATGGGGACGAGACTGCGGTGCGGCACGACGCCGCTGAGCGTCACCCGCCCGTCGGCGACCTCAACCGTGACCGCGGCGGGATCCAGGCCAAGGGTCCGGGACAGGACCTCCGCACTGATCTCCTCGCGGATCGCGACGTCTCGCCGCAGGAAGACGTGCAGCAGGTCGGCGCGGCTGACGATGCCCACCAGTCGGTCGCCGTCGTCCACGACGGGCAGCCGTTTGACGTGGTGGCGAGCCATGGTGCGGGCCGCCTCCACCACCGACCACTGTGATCGTGCCGTGACGGCGGGGCTGGTCATCAGCCCCTCGGCAGTCAATGCGTGCGCCTTGGCGCGTTCCGCGGGCGGCAGGTGCGCTTCACCCAGATGTCCACCCGGATCCGGCTGGCTTTGCTGTTTGCGCAGCAGGTCCGCCTCCGACACCACGCCGACGGGGCGGTCTTGGTCGTCGACGACCGGGACTGCCGTGATGTCGTGCTCCGCGAGGCGCAGGGCGATGTCCTTGAAGCCCGTGTCACGCCGCACGCGGACCACGGCCGTCGTCATAATGTCCCCGATCTTTCGGTGCAGCATGTCCCCACTCCCTCCTCAAGCGCTGACGGTGCAGGTTCTTCCTCCACTGTCCGCCCTCTGGGGAGCCGCTGCACCGTCCACGCCTCCCGGGCACCAACCGCCCGGCAGTACGGCATCCCCCTGCGGCGCTCCCCGCCCAGAGGTTCGGCGGGGGCAGCGCAACGCGTCCACCGCCGGTTCGGGCCGCGCGTCCGCGCTGAGGGGTTGAGTAGACGCGCGGTCTGT
Organism: Streptomyces silvisoli; assembly: GCF_029269905.1. NCBI lineage: Bacteria > Bacillati > Actinomycetota > Actinomycetes > Kitasatosporales > Streptomycetaceae > Streptomyces > Streptomyces silvisoli. The sequence goes on from NZ_JARJBC010000019.1 coordinate 4,932, forward strand.
TAGTCCCCTGCTTCACACAGCCGGGTCGTGATCTGGGTGTAGTGGTCGAGCGTGCGGCGGACATCGGCGATGGCTTGCTCCACGTTCTCCCGAGTGGAGCGGTGTATGTCGTTCCACTGGTTGGCTGGTCCAGCAGCCGAGATCTGCAGCAGTGTCCCGTGGACCAGCCGTGGTCAGGGGCAGAGTGGCCACACCCGGCCCGGCCAACAACTTACGGTGAAGCGTGTCTGTGTGCGGCATTTTCCTCCTCGAATTCGAGGTGGGTTTCGGGGCCGGGGAAGAAGACCGTTTCCCGGTCGTCGTCGATCCAGCGCACCACGTACGGCGGTGTGCCGTCCGGATGCTCAAGGCGCACGATCTGGCCTCGGCGGCGGTGCCCGCCCAGATGCTGGGATTCCACTACGATCCAGTCTCCGACGTGTGCGCGCATAGGGGGTGCTCCTTCCGTCCGTCGCGCGGCGGCGTTATATGGGCGATGTTGTTGTGATCGAGCGGTAGCGCGATGGGCAGCGCCCGAAATCTCCGTCCATCGCACAGTCTTGAAATCTCGTCACGCGGACATCCAGGTGGGCACAGTGTCGGCCTGGCTGCTGTCCCTGGTGGTGTGCACGGCCCGGTGGCCGGCCAGGATCCCGGCACGGGCGACTCCCGGCCGGGCGAAGACTCCTTTCGTCATCCACGATGCCCAAGCCCTGGCTCAGACCTTGGCGGGGCTGCCGCTTGTCGCTGGTTGGCTGCGCGTGTCCAGTTCTGGCAGGGATCCGTTGATCTTTCCGGCTTCTTCCTCGACGAAACGGGTCAGGGCCCGCGCGCTTTCGAGGAACTGGGCGGGGAAGACGATCGTGGAGTTCTTCTCCGCGGCGATCTCGGCGAGGATCTGCAGGTTGCGCAGTTGCAGGGCGATGGGGTGGTCGCTGATGACGTCGGCGGCCTCGGCGAGGCGGTCGGCGCTCAGTGCCTCTCCTTCGGCAGCGATGATCTTGGCGCGCTTCTCGCGCTCGGCCTCGGCTTGGCGGGCCATGGCCCGTTGCATGGCGGGCGGAAGCTCGATGTCCTTGAGTTTCACCAGCAGCACGTATACGCCCCACTGCTGGGTGAGGCGGTCGAGGATGTCCTTGATCTGGGTGTTGAGGGTCTCGGTGTCGGTGAGGACCTGGTCGAGCAGGGAGCGGCCGACGACATTGCGCACGGTGGTCTGGGCGATCTGGTTGATCGCGGAGGACACGTCCTCGATCTCGACGATGGACTTGACCGGGTCGACGCGTCGGAAGTAGGCGACGCCGATGGAGACGTTGTCCCGGGTGATCACTTGCTGGGACGGGATCGGCATGGTGACCGTTCGTATCGTGACCTTCCACATCCGGTCCGCCAGGGGAATCATGAACCGGATACCCGGATTACGCACATTGCGCAGTTTTCCGAAGCGGAACACGACGCCGCGCTGGTACTGCCGGACGATCGCGACTCCGAGGTTTGCCACGGGATTCACCTCCTGGAGGCTCCTGCTTCCATGGTGGCTCGGCCGGCCTGCCCCTGCCCCTGGCGTGGGGGTGCTGGTCCTGTCGTCAGGAGCCGACGGGCCCCCGGCGCACCTGCTTTCCGTATCCGGGCTCTGGCTCGGCGAGTCGTCGGGCAGCGGTGTACCAGGCCCGGGTCAGCTCGGTGTGGGCCAGGGCAAGGACCGGGGCCTGTTCGCCGTTGAGGCGCAGCGGCGCGCCGACGTGTACGTGTGCACTTTCGGGCGGCGCAGCGGAGCGGTGAGCAGCCTGGCGAACTGCTCGACGGGGCCGCCTGATGCCAGTGCTCGTGCTCCGGCCTGGCCGACGGGCACGACCTGGGCGCCGGTCGAGTGCGCGAGATGGAAGAGACGGTCGTGGTGACGGTAAACCGGGATGTACCCGTCCCCAGCCAGGAGGCGACCGAGCAAAGGGATGCGCCACAGCCCCGCAGCCGCCATGACGACGGGTTCGGTGCCGAGGCGGCGCAGCCCAGCCAGGACGATGGCGGGGTCGCTGAGGGAGGTGTGGTTGGCGATGATGATGCCGACCACGGGCGGTGCGGCACCGGCATCCGCGGTGACCTGCAGACGGCCGAAGACGGGCACCACGACTCCTGCGATGCGACTGAGCACGAAACCATCCCCAGTGTCGCGACGAGCAGTGAGCGGCCCTCCTGTAGGAACGCCGACGTGAACAACGCGACGATTCGTCGGCGTCCTACTCGGCCGGGGTGATAAGCCCGTGGAACTCAGACCCGTGCACCTGCTTGGGGGTACTTGGCGAGAATCTCGCGGAGTTGGGCAATGAACAGAAGCGATTCATTGTGTTCGCGCTGCCAGACGTTGCGGCCGAAGATCAGCCCGGTGGCGCCTGCCTCCATCGACTGGCGTGCCTTGTCCAGCATGGCCTCGTCACCCGCCTTCTCTCCGCCGGAAACCAGTACCAGGGTGCGGTTCGCTGACCGTACCACCGACTCGATGGCTTGCTGGGGAGAGAATTCGCGCTGGTAAGCCTCCTTGACTCCGGATACCTTCTCCGGGTGGGGGAAGTTCACCTTGACCATGTCTGCGCCGAGTTCGCTGGCTATTCGCGCAGCGTAGTCGACGGCGTAGAAGGAATCCCTGCCGCCCTTCGCCTCGATCGCCGCGCCGCGGGGGTAGGCCCACACGATCAGCGGCATCCCGAGCCGCTGAGCGTCTTCCCGGACCTGTCGAAGCTGCCGGAAGTCTGTTTCCTGAGCGGGGCTGCCGACATAGAGCGTGTAACCCACGGCGTCGGCTCCGAGGCGGACCGCGTCGGTGACGGACGCGTGCAGTGGGGAGAGGGCCTCGGCGTCGGAGGGGATGTCCGTCTTCCCGTTCAGCTTCAGGATCAGGGGAACCTCGCCGGCGTAGTCCCAGTAGAACTTCTCGGCCAGTCCAACCTGGATGGCGATGCCGTTGAACCCTCCCTCCCGCGCGAGCCGGATGATGTATGCCGGGTCGCTCACCGCGGGGTTGGCGAAGAAGTCCCGCGGACCGTGTTCCAACCCGTGGTCGTAGGGCAGGAACATCGCGGTGCCGTTACGCAGGCCGTGCTGGTGGAGGATCCGGTTGAGGCGGGTCTTCTTCCCCGTGCCGAGCCCGGCACCGTTGATGCCTTTACCTGGTTGCCTCGTCATAACATCAGAGTCACATGTAGCACAGAACCCCTGAAAGGGGCGTTCGACCCGGTTTGCGGGAAAACCGGGCTGCTCGCAGCGCCAGCTGATCGGTCAATGTGGGCGCGCCTGAGCCGGGACGTCGCAGGCCCCGGCGTGCTCCGTCGCCGTGTCTGCTTCACGCGGCGTCCTCGGTGCTCTTCAACCACCTGCACCGCCCGCCCTCCCCCTCCTTACCCGGGCCGCCTCGAGTGGTGTCGCCGGGGTTCCAAATCCACAATGGTCACCTGACCGGTAGGCCGTACGAACCGCGCTGGCTTTTGCCGAAAGAGCCTGTTCGGCTGATGCGCTCACGGGGGGAGCCGGGAAGGAGTACAGGATGACCCGCTCTGTCGTGGTCGGGATCGACGGATCCCGAGAGAGCCTCGTCGCGGGCGAGTGGGCTGCCAAGGAGGCGGCCCTTCGACGCCTCCCGCTGCGACTCGTACACGCCACACCGGCCCCTGCCCGCGATGACCCCACTGAACTGCCGGTTGCCTTCTCATGGCGGCGGACAGACGAGGACGTGATCCGACGTGTGGAGACCGATCTTGCCGCGCGGTATCCCCACGTGGCGATAAGCGGCCTGCAAGTTGCCGACGCCGCCGCTACTGCTTTGCTCTCGGCCTCGGAGACGGCCGAACTCCTCGTCGTCGGAGCACGAGGGGAAGGTGGGTTCAACGGCCTCACGGTGGGCTCAACCGCGCTGGCGACGGCGAGCGCCGCCTCCTGCGCTGTAGCGATCGTTCCCCAGAACCCAGCCGCCGTAGCGCATGGCGTGGTGTCCGTGGGTGTGGATGTGCGGCGCGTGGCCGACCCGCCTTTGGACTTCGCGTTCAGCGCGGCTCAGCTCCGTGGTGTCCGGTTGCACGCTGTGTACGCGTGGGCGCTCTCTGGCGCTTCGCCGTCAACTCTGCTCGGGGTGCCCGAAGAAGACCGAGGGGCGTGGGAGGACGAGGAAGTCCAACGGCTTTCCGACGCACTTGATGTCTGGCAGGACAAGTATCCGGAAGTCTCGGTGCTGCCTGACGTCGTGCTCATGCACCCGGCTTACGCACTGGTCCACGCCTCACAACGAGCCGACCTGCTCGTCCTCGGCCGACGCTCAAGCCTGCGGAGGGCCGAGCGGCGACTGGGACCCGTGGCTCACGCCGTCCTGCATCACTCTCACTGCCCGGTGGTCGTCGTACCTCACGTGTGACGTCATCACATGAGCGGCGTCAGGTACCGAAGAACACGTCGAACTCCGCGTAGAGGTCCAGCGGGACCCGCTTGGTCGCCTTCGTCGCATCCGCGAGCGGGATACGAACGATGTCCGTGCCGCGCAGAGCCATCAGCGTGCCGAAGGCGCCATCCCTGACCGCGGCTACGGCGTGCAGGCCGAAGCGGGTGGCGAGCCATCGGTCATACGCGGTTGGGGTGCCGCCACGCTGGACGTGGCCGAGGACCGTCGTGCGAGCGTCCTTCTCGGTGCGGCTTTCGATCTCCCGGGCCAGCCAATCACCGATCCCGGACAGGCGTACGTGCCCGAACTCATCGTGCGACTCGTCCTTGACCACCATCTGTCCGGCCTTGGGAACCGCTCCCTCCGCCACGACGACGATCGGCGCGTAATGGATCTCAAAACGCCTCTCCACCCAAGCGCACACCTGGTCGAGATCGAACTCGATTTCCGGGATGAGGATGGCATTCGCGCCCCCCGCGACGCCAGCATGCAGGGCGATCCATCCGGAGTGGCGGCCCATCACCTCGACGACGAGCGTGCGCTTGTGCGACTCCGCGGTGGTGTGCAGGCGGTCGATGGCCTCGGTCGCGATGCTGACAGCGGTGTTGAAGCCGAAGGTGTAGTCGGTGCCGCCCACGTCGTTGTCGATGGTCTTGGGCACGCCGACCAGGTTGACCCCCTCATCTGACAGTGCGGTCGCGACACTGAGTGTGTCCTCGCCGCCGATGACGACGAGCGCCTCGATCTTGTGCGCGCTCAGAGTGTTCTTGATGCGATCGATGCCGTTCTCAAGGCGGAGAGGGTTGGTGCGAGTGGAACCGAGAATCGTGCCGCCAAGCGGCAGAATCCCGCGCACGGCAGGGACGTCCAGGGGCATGGTCATGTCCTTGAGCGCGCCACCCCACCCGTCCACAATTCCGACGAACTCCCATGCGTACTCCTGCACGCCTTTGCGTACGACACTGCGAATCACCGCGTTGAGACCGGGGCAGTCGCCACCTCCGGTCAGCACTCCAACCCGCATGGCCTCTCTCCCTTGCCTTGCACTCACCGTGATCACACATCACCCGGCACTAGCAGCCCGGCCTTGAGTGGCCCCACTGGCTGTATGGAGATCTGTCTCCAGCTTGAACCCATGCGGCACGAAGTGCACGACGTCCTCCCTGGCTATCGGTGGGGAATGCGGGGCTTCCGTGAAATCCGGCACGGGCATGCCATGTGGGCCTTGCGTATCGGGTGGACGTACATACGGCGCCTCCAGCCCACCCCACCCCACCGCATCGGTACGGTCGCGCGACCTCCAGTGCCAGGCCAGCATAGAAACGGCGGATACATCGTCACGAGGCGCACGCAGGTAGGAGGCGGCGAGGCCCCGGCGAAAGACATCATGCACCCCGGCGTCCGGTGGATATACCGCGAGGAAACGCTGGACCGGGCGGCGCAGTTGATGCGGGAACTCGACGTGGGCGCCCTGCCGGTCAGCGACCAGAACGAGCGGTTGTGCGGCATCGTCACCGACCGCGACATCGTGGTCAAGTGCGTAGCGATGGGCCACGACCCGGCCGACACCAGGTGCGCCGAGCTGTGCGAGGGCACCCCGCGCTGGATCGACGCGAACGCCGACGTCAGCGAGGCGTTGCACGAGATGGAAAGTCACCAGATCAAGCGGCTTCCGGTGATCGAGAACAAGAAGCTGGTCGGCATGATCAGCGAGGCAGAGGTGGCTCGGCACCTCACCGACGATCAGGTTGCGGAGTTCGCCGAGCACGTCTACGCCAGGTAGCACCACTGGCCATTTCTGCTGCCCCGGTGCCTGCATGAGCAGGGGTCCCGGGGGGCCGGAACCATGCGGAGGCGAGGCATCGCATGCCGAAGGTCGCCATCAACGGGCTCGGACGGATCGGGCGCGCGGTGCCTCCCGGGCGCCATGTCTTCCCGGTATCTCACTGTTGGGTTCGTGCGTTTCGCGGGGCGGCGTATCTGTTGACGCGGGTGTCCAGTACACGCTCGTCCGTACGCCGCTTGCCGTCCTGTTCCCGCCGCAGTACATCGACTACGGCGGAGCCGTCAACGCTCTCACGCGCGACCAGGAGGTCGGCGAGCGCGTCGAGGGCAGCGCGGTGGTCCCGCAGCAGAGCGGTGGCGCGTTCCTCGGCCTGGCGCAGCGGCGGGCGACGGCGTGATCTGCGTGGCGTAGCGCCGTTGCGCTGAACGGGGGCAAGTGCAGCTCTACCCGGGAGTCGTGTGCCGATCGCACCGTGACGGGTCCTGACACCAGCTTCCAGCCGCTGGGGCCGGCGGGGCGAGCGCCACGGAGCGGCAAGGTGAGGACATGGGCGAGCAGCCGCCCGTAGTGGTACACCCACTGTTGTACGGGTCACGGCGCGTCACCGTGCATGGTCAGGACATCGGGCGTGCCTACAGGGAACCCTCCATCAGCGCCGACACGCTGTCTGGCGTGGATGCGCTTTCCGGCACCCACAGCGGTCGCCCACATCAGGCAGGTTCGCCCAATTGAACGGAGATCTTCGCGAGTTGGGCGAGGCGCCGTTCCAGGGTGGGGTGGGTGGAGAAGAGGTTGTACAGGGTCGCTCCGTCGCCGAGGGCGGGGGTGAAGAAGAAGGCGTTGAACGGCTGGGCAGTGCGCAGATCCTCCGTCGGGATGCGGGCGATGTCGCCGCTGACCTTCGTCAGTGCGGAGGCGAGTGCCGAGGGCCGGGCGGTGAGGATCGCGGCGGCGCGGTCGGCGGCGAGTTCGCGGTAGCGGGACAGGGCTCGGATGAGCAGGAAGCTGATCACATACACGACGACGGAGACCGTCATGATCAGGGCGAGCAGGAGCGCGGTGTTCTGGTCGTTGCGCCGTCCGCCGAAGAGTTCGGAGTAGAAGGCGAAGCGGACGAGCAGTCCGGCGAGTACGCCGAGGAACGACGCGATGGTGATCACGGCCACGTCGCGGTGGGCGACGTGGGAGAGCTCGTGGGCGAGGACGCCTTCCAACTCCTCGGTCTCCAGGCGCCGCAGCAGGCCCGTGGTGACACACAGCACCGCATGGTCGGCGTTGCGGCCGGTGGCGAATGCGTTCGGCATGTCCATATGGGAGATGGCGATCCGCGGCTTGGGCATGTCGGCCTTGGCGCACAGGCGGTCGACGACGCCGTGCAGGCGCGGCTGCTCCTGGGCGCTCACTTCGTGGGCGTGCATGGCGAACAGGGCGATCTTGTCGGAGTACCAGTACTGGGCGGCCAACAGTCCGGCAGCGATGACGACGACCAGGATCCAGGACTTGAACAGGGCGACGAGCGCCGCGATGAAGGCGATGTACAGCAGCCCGAGCAGGAACATGGTGACCAGCATGCGTACGGTCAGCTGCCGGTCCGGGCGGAATCGGGTTTGTGTGGCGGTCATCGCGACGTGGACTCCTCTTCTGGTGGTTCCTTCGACGGCTCTGCCGCAGGGACCGCGGGCATTTCCTCCGCTTCCAGGGACGGCGGGGGCGCGGACGCGCTCAACTGCGCCTTCATCCCGGCCAGTTCTGCCTCGATGTCATGACTCTTGGTGGCGGCTTCCAGTTGGGCCTGGATGTCATCGCGGCTTGCGGGAAGGGTGGCGTCCTCCAGTGCGCCGGAGTCGATCAGCTCGTCCAGTGCGCTGGCACGGGCCTGCAGTTGCTGGGTCTTGTCCTCAGCCCGTTGCATGGCCATGCCGACGTCGCCCATCTCTTCGGAGATGCCGGTAACGGCCTCGCTGATGTGGGTCTCGGCCTCGGCGGCGGTGTAGCTGGCCTTGATCGTCTCCTTGCGGGTACGGAAGATGTCCACCTTCGCCTGCAGCCGCTGCGCGGAGAGGGTGAGCTTCTCCTCTTCCGCCTGAATCACCGATTCCTGCTCCTGTAGGTCGGCGATCTGCGTGGTGACGGCCGCACGCCGGGAGAGCGCCTCGCGGGCGAGGTCCTCACGCCCGGCGGCGAGCGCTTGCTGCGCCTGGCTCTCCAATTTCGTGGAGGACTGTTCGAGTTGGGTGAGCTGGAGTTCGACGCGTTTGCGGCTGGTGGCCACGTCCGCCACGCCACGCCGGACTTTGGTCAGCAGCTCCAACTGCCGCTCGTACGAGTAGTCCAAGAGCTCTCTGGGATCCTCGGCACGGTCCAGTGCCTTCCCGATCTTGATTCTGAACAGGGCTGCGATGCGACGAGCCAGGCTCATTCCTCATCACGTCCTTTCCCCAACGCGGTCCCGTCCGTACCCCTTGGGCGTGTCAGCGGGGCGGGCGTGGTGCGCGGAGGACTGGTGGGCTGGGGTGGTCGTGCGCAGCCACAGCAGGGGTCGCCACCACCGCGGGGGCGGCGCGGTAGGGATGAGCCGGTCCCCTGATGGCAGCAACACGCTTCGTCATGGCTGTCGCCTTCCTGAGACGGGTCGGCATCCGAAGCTGTGGCAGCGCCCGCACTGGTGGAAGGACTCCGCTTCACGTTCCATCTTGCGCCCGGAACCCGCACTCCGTAGGGGCTCACGGCCCCGGGACTTCTCCCCGGCAACGGCGGTGTGCTGGCGGTCGGCGGCCTCGACAGCCTTGGCAGCCAAAGCCTTGGCGCCGCGGACCTTGCGGTTGCGCAGCCACGTCGTCAGCCGCTCCGGCGGATTGCTGCGGGGCTCTGGTAGCCGCTCAGGAGTCGCACGGGCACGTCGGCGTCGAGGTTCAGAGCAGCCCGAACCGGGCACCGCTGCGGCTGGTCTTCGAGCGGCAGGAATACGGAGACTGCACCTCCCGTGTGGTCTTCCCCGATCCTGGGGGTGAGCGCCGACCTTCCCGCCTTCGTGTACACCACCGTCGCCGTGTCGCTGCTCACCCCGGTGAATACGGGTTCGTTCGCGGCATGAACATGATCCACGACATGCTCGTTGCCGGAGACGGCGCTTCAGGGAGCACAAGGCGCCGGGGCCAGGCGACAGGCGTCGCCAGACCACTGCTTCGGATGGGCGCCAGGAGGCGGTCAGCATCGTCGATGGCGGCTACCGCCCGAACATCTGGTTGTGGGAGCTGCACCGACGGTAGACGCGCCCCCGGGCGATGGCGGAGCGCATTGTCAAATTGTTCTCTGAGGAAGCAAAAGGCCGAGCCAGGGTCGTTCGGCCCCTACCCGCGCGTGGACAGAAGTAAATACCCTTGTCAGTGCCGCCAGAGCAGTCGTTGGGGCAGAGCCGCGAGGACTGCAGGAAGGGGAGGGCTTAGGGAGGACACAGAATGCACGGCACGGTGACCGAAGAGGAACTCAACGAGCGGTTGAACACCCTCGAGACGCGGGTGCAGACCCTCGCCCAGGCGGTGCGGGCACTCGCGGAAGGGCTGGAAGCCCTCGAAGGTCTTGCCCCGCAAGCTCCCGAAGAGGAGAAACTCAGCCGCAGCGCCCGCCTCGCTCATGAGGTACTGCTTGCGCAGGGCATGTAGGCGCCGTCCCAGGTTTCGTTTCCTTGTGGTGTCGACGGACGGACTACGGCGTCTGGGCTGCGAGCCGAATCTGGATGACGCGCCGGAGGCGACCATCAAGGAAGTGCGCGCCATGCACCGGTCCGCATCAAACGACAACGCTCGCCGGAGGCCCCACCACCGCTGGACCTGCGTACCCCGGCCGGGCGGCGCCTGCCGTACTGACCGAGCTGGGGCAGGCGCTGTGGGCGATGACATGTGCGTCCGCGCTCGCCAGGCGCGTTTCGGTACTCGCGGCACGGGAGTTTCCGCGTCCAAGAAGCGCACCGGTGCTCCGCCGGAGATCCCGTTCACGCAGATGCCGGGGCTTCCGTCACGCCGCTGCGACCGCGGCGCGGCGGGGCCGCCGGGCTGAGAACCCCAGGAGGAGACGAACAGCGCTACCGGACGATGGGAGCGACCCATGACCGCATCCGATGCTGTCACCTGTGCCAAGCCAAGGGCGATCTTCGACCGTGAGGCCGAGTGGAGCGAACTGGTGGCCTTCGCGAACGACCCTCGCGAAGAGCCGACACTGGGCATTGTCACCGGGCGGCGCAGGCAGGGCAAGACGTACCTGCTGCAGGCGCTGGCCAAGGTGATGGGTGGCTTCTACTTCGCCGCTCAGGAAGCCGCCGAGGCGGATTCCCTGCGCCGCCTTTCCGATGAGTTCGCCCAGTACACCCAGGCACCGCACCCGGTCGGTTGGCAGCGCTGGGAAGAAGCCGTCGACGCACTGCTGGCGCTGGGTGACGAAAGTCCGCTACCGGTGGTCGTCGACCAGTTCCCCACCCTCGTCCAGCAGAGCCCTGCACTGCCGTCCGTCATCCACGCCGCCTACCGTCGGCTGCGCGATGGACGGCGGCGCAACCGCACTCGGCTGCTGTTGTCCGGCAGTGCCATGTCCGTAATGCACAGGTTGTTCAGCGGTCCCTCGCCGCTGCACGGGCTGGCCGGGCTGGATCTGGTGGTGCGCCCGCTGGACTTCCGGCAGGCCGCTACGTTCTGGGGCATCGGTGACCCCCGCCTCGCGCTCCTGGTGCATGCGGTCGTGGGCGGCACGCCCGCGTACCGCGGCGATTACGTCTGCGACGACACCCCGGACGACCCGCGCGACTTCGACGCCTGGCTGTGCAGAACCCTCCTGAATCCCCGTATGCCGATCTTCCGGGAGGCGTCTCATCTGCTTGAGGAGGAGGCCGACCACCTCGACCGTGCGATGTGCCACTCGGTGCTGGCCGCCATCGCCTCCGGTTGCTCGACCCGGGGTGAGGTCGCCCAGTGCCTACACCACCAGTTGACCGACGTGACCCGCGCCTTGACGCTGCTGCACGATCACGACCTGCTTGTGATGGAACGGGACGCGTTCCGGCCGTCCCTGGTCCGATACCGCATCACTGAGCCGCTGCTTGCCTTCGACCACGCCGTCGTACGGCCGAACCGCTCCGCACTGGAGCAGGAGGAGGCGGCCAGCGTGTGGCGGCGGGCGCGCGCCGTCTTCGACTCGGCGGTGCTGGCCCCGCACTTCGCGCAGGTGTGCCGGGAGTGGGCGGTCAACTTCGCCGCTCCGGCCACCTTCGGGGCGACACCGAACGTCGCGGAGCACGGCTCACTGCCCGAACCGGCCAAGCGCGCCTGCCATGAAGCCGAGGTGGTGGTATGCGGGAGGATCGGCAGTCGTCCTGATGTGCTGCTGTCCGTGGGGCTGGCACGTTGGAACGACGTCATGGAGATCAGCCACCTGGAGCGGATCCGCCACATCCTGGACGTCCTCGCAGACCGCGGCGAGGACATCAACCGCGCCAAACCGGCCTGCTACAGCGGCGCCGGATTCGCCCCCGAGCTGCGAGCGGCGCAGGCACGCGGCGAGGTGATGCTGGTCGGCCTCGACCAGTTGTACGCAGGCGCATAGCGACCGAGGTACCGCACGGCGTACGACGTCCCGGCGTGCTCGGCGACCGTGCCCGTGTGATCCTGGCCTCGACGGGTGGGCCTGCCTTCAGGAGGGCCCCTTGGTCCGGTCGGGGACGTTCGTCCGGTCGGGGACGTTCGGTCCCTACACGGACCTGCGGACGCGGTTGATCCTTGGCGGTGAGAGGGCGATCGCGTCCGCCGGGAGGAGTCGTGCCATGGCGGAGAAGGTCATCCGCAAGCGGTCGAGCCCGACTGGGCGGCCGAATCTTCGTGACTACGAGCGGGAGTGCGCGCGGTTCGACTGGGGAAAGGCCAGCGAGCAGCTTTCTGGCCTGCCTGGTGGTGCCGGGCTGAACATCGCTCACGAGGCGGTTGACCGGCATGTGGCCCAGGGCCGTGGTGGGCATGTGGCGCTGCGGTGCGTCCGCCGGGAGGGCGGTGCTACCTCGGTCAGCTATCTCGACCTTGCCCGGTGGACGAACCAGTTCGCAGGCGTCCTGCGACGCCTTGGTGTGGAGCGGGAAGAACGGGTCTTCACCCTGCTCGGCCGGTGCCCCGAGCTGTACGTCACGGCGTTGGGGACGCTGAAGAACCTGAGTGTGTTCTGTCCGTTGTTCTCCGCCTTCGGCCCGGAGCCGGTCGAGCAGCGGCTACGCCTTGGTGACGCGCGGGTGCTGGTGACCACCGAGGCGCTGTACCGGCGCAAGGTCGCGGCGAGCCGTGACGGGCTGCCACAGCTGGAGCACGTGTTGATCGTCGGCCCCCGCGCCGCCGACCTGCCCGGCACGATGGGCTTCGAGCAGATGGTGGACGCAGCGCCGCAGACCTTCACCATCCCGCCGACCGACCCGGAGGCGATGGCGCTGCTGCACTTCACCAGCGGCACCACCGGTACCCCCAAGGGCGCCGTGCACGTTCACCAAGCCGTGGTCGCGCACCATGTCACCGCTGGGTACGCGCTGGACCTGCATCCGGACGACGTGTACTGGTGCACCGCCGACCCGGGCTGGGTCACAGGCACCTCGTACGGCATCATCGCGCCGCTCACCCACGGGGTCACGGTCGTGGTCGACGAGGGGGACTTCGACACGCGCAGGTGGTACCGGATCCTCGCCGACGAGCGGGTGAGCGTCTGGTACACCGCGCCGACCGCGGTGCGCATGCTGATGCGGGCCACTCCGCGTGGTGGCCCGTACGATCTGCCGCGCTCCTTCGACCTGTCGGCGCTGCGGTTCATCGCCTCGGTCGGCGAGCCGTTGAACCCGCAGGCCGTGGTGTGGGGCGACGAGGTGCTGGGACTGCCCGTCCACGACAACTGGTGGCAGACCGAGACCGGTTGCATCATGATCGCGAACTTCGCGGCCTGCGACATCCGGCCGGGCTCGATGGGCCGTCCGCTACCGGGGGTGAAGGCGGCCGTCCTCCAACAGGGACCGGACGGTCGGGCCGCGGTGGTCGACGGGAAGGTGACCGTCGTCGAACGACCAGGAGTCGACGGTGAGTTGGCGCTGCGCCCGGGCTGGCCGTCGATGTTCCGCGGCTATCTACACGACAGGCAACGGTACGACGCGAGCTTCGCCGACGGCTGGTACCTCACCGGCGACCTGGTGCGCGAGGACGCCGATGGCTACTTCTGGTTCGTGGGGCGCGCGGACGACGTCATCAAGTCGGCCGGCCACCTGATCGGGCCGTTCGAGGTGGAGAGCGCCCTGATGGAACACCCCGCCGTGGCAGAGGCCGGGGTGATCGGGAAGCCGGACGAGGTGGCCGGCACCATCGTCAAGGCGTTCGTCTCCCTCAAGCCTGGCCACGTCGCCGACGGCGCCCTGGAAAACGAACTGCTGGCATTCGCCCGGCGCAGGCTCGGACCCGCCGTCGCACCCCGGGAGATTGCCTTCGACCAGAACCTGCCCAAGACCCGCAGCGGCAAGGTGATGCGCCGTTTGCTGAGGGCACGTGAACTCGGCCTGCCCGAAGGCGACATCTCCACCCTGGAGACCGCAGGGCTGGTGGGTAGCGGAGCGGAGAGCGAGGGATCACGATGAGCCCGCAGCACACTCGCAAGGCCGCGCCGAAGCGCCGCGCCGACCACGGCGACGCCGTCCGTCACCACGTCGAACTGCTCCACGAGATGCTGCGCATCCGCCGGTTCGAGGAACGCTGCGTCGAGTTGTACAGCGCCTCCGTCATCCGTGGCTTCGTCCACCTGTACATCGGCGAGGAGGCGGTCGCCGTAGGGGTCAACCAGGCGCTGACCGAAGACGACGCCGTGGTCGCCACCTACCGTGAGCACGGACACGCGCTGGCCCGTGGGCTCCCGGCCGAGGCGGTGATGGCCGAGATGTACGGCAAGGTCACCGGTTGCAGTCGGGGCCGAGGTGGCTCCATGCACATGTTCGACGCGTCCCGGCGGTTCTACGGCGGCAGCGCCATCGTCGGCGGCGGACTGCCCCTCGCGCTCGGTCTGGCCCTCGCCGACCGGATGCGCGGCCGGTCCAGGGTGACCTGCTGCTTCTTCGGCGACGGCGCGTTCGCGGAAGGCGAGTTCCACGAGACGGCCAACCTGGCCGCCCTCTGGCATCTGCCGCTGTTGCTGGCGTGTGAGAACAACCTCTATGCCATGGGCACCGCCCTGCGACGTGAACACGCCCAGACCGATCTGGCGCTTCGCGCCGCGTCCTACGGCATGGCCTCCTGGGCGGTCGACGGCATGGACGTACTCGCCGTGGAACGCGCCGCCCAACAGGCCGTCACCAGCATACGAGCCGGTGCCGGGCCGCTCTTCCTGGAGCTGCGCACCTACCGGTTCCGTGCCCACTCGATGTACGACCCGGACCGCTACCGCTCCAAGGAGGAGATCGAGAAGTGGAGGGCGCGCGACCCGATCCCTGCGCTGACGCAGCGCATGCGCGACGACGGGGAGCTCGACGACGCGGCTCTGGCCGACCTGGAGAACCAGGTGACGGCGGAGATCGAAAAGGCGGTGCGGGCCGCCGAAGACGCGCCAGGGGAACCGGTCGAGGACCTACTGCGCTTCGTCACCAGCCCTGCGGGGGAGGCCGGATGACGCGCACCAGCACTGCAGAGGTGACCGCCACGACCACGTACCGCGAAGCGATGCGGGAGGCGATGCGGGAGGCGATGCGCGCCGATGACCGCGTCTTCCTGATGGGCGAGGATGTGGGCCGCTACGGCGGGGCCTTCGGCGTCAGCCTCGGTCTGCTGGAGGAGTTCGGACCGGAGCGGGTCCGGGACACACCATTGTCGGAGTCGGCCTTCGTCGGCGCTGGCATCGGCGCCGCCCTCGCCGGACTGCGGCCGATCGTCGAGGTCATGACGGTCAACTTCAGCCTGCTGGCCCTCGACCAGATAGTGAACAACGCGGCCACCTTGCTCCACATGTCGGGCGGTCAGCTCGCCGTACCGCTGGTGATCCGCATGACCACCGGAGCCGGGCGGCAACTGGCCGCACAGCACTCGCACAGCCTGGAAGGCTGGTACGCGCACATCCCCGGTATCCGGGTCCTGGCACCCGCGACCATCGAGGACGCCCGCCAGATGCTCGCCCCGGCACTGGCCGACCCCGATCCAGTGATCATCTTCGAGCACGGCTCGCTCTACAACGCCTCCGGCCCGTCCGCGCAAGAGGCCCGGCCGGCGGACCTCGCCACCGCCGCGGTACGGCGGCAGGGCACCGACATCTCGCTGATCACCTACGGTGGCAGCCTGCCCAAAACCCTCGACGCGGCCGAGCGGTTGGCAGCCGACGGCATCGCCGCCGAAGTGCTCGACCTGCGCACCCTGCGTCCGCTCGACCAGAACGCGATCGTGGCGACGGTGAGCCACACCCACCGCGCGGTCGTCATCGACGAGGCGTGGCGCACCGGCAGCCTCGCCGCCGAGATTTCGGCCCGGATCATGGAGGGCGCCTTCTATGAGCTGGACGCCCCGGTGGAGCGGGTGTGCGGGGCCGAGCTGCCGATTCCCTACGCCCACCACTTGGAGCAAGCCGCCCTACCGCAGACCGAGGACATCGTCGCCGCGGCGCACCGGGCGGTGGATTGACGTGCCGGACTTCACCATGCCGTCACTCGGCGCAGACATGGAGGAAGGAACCCTCCTGGAATGGCTGGTGCGGCCGGGCGACACGGTGCGCAAGGGCGATGTGGTCGCCGTTGTCGAGACGACGAAGTCCACCATCGAGGTCGAGTGCTTCGGCTCCGGCACGGTGGAACGACTCCTCGTCGAGCCCGGCACCACCGTTCCGGTCGGAACACCGCTCGCCACCATCGCGACCGGGGCAGAGGCCCGACCACCAGGACCCGTACGGAAGCCCGCCAAGGCGCCGAAGGCGCAGGCCCCCGTACAGGCGGCCGACCAGGTGCACTCACCTCTCGTCCGGCACCTGGCCGCGGCGCAGGGCGTGGACCTCACAGCCGTTCACGGCACGGGTCCCGGCGGCTCGATCACCCGCGCCGATGTGGACCACGCGGCGCAGGCGCGGTCTCGGATCCGCGCCACGCCCTTGGCCCGGCGACTCGCCGACGTGCTCGGTGTCGACCCGCGACGGGTGATGGGCAGTGGGGCGGGCGGCACCGTACGCGCCGACGACGTCCGCAAGGCAGCGCGCGCCAAGACAACCCAGCCGACCACCTCGACGGCCGAGCCTGGGCCCGTCAGCCCCGCGGCACAGGTCAGCACCGGCGCCGAACGCGCGGCAGCCATGCGGCGCGCCATCGGTGACCTGATGAGCCGGTCCAAGCGCGAGATCCCGCACTACTACCTGTCCACCACCATCGACCTCATGGCCGCCGACGCCTGGATGCGCGACCACAACCGCCGCGCCGATGTGGCCGGCCGGCTCATCCCCACCGCCTTGCTGTTGAAGGCGACGGCTCTGGCCGCCCGCGAGGTGCCCCAGCTCAACGGCTTCTGGCAGGACGGCCACTTCGTCCTGGCATCTGCTGTCCACCTCGGAGTTGCCGTGGCCCTGCGGGGCGGCGGACTCGTCGCTCCGGCGCTGCACGACGCGGACACCATGGCCCTGGCCGACCTCATGGCCCGGCTGAAGGACCTTACGTCCCGTGCCCGTAGCGGGCGACTTCGCTCCTCTGAGACCTCGGACCCGACGCTCACCGTGACCAGCCTGGGCGATCAGGGAGTTGAAGCCGTCTTCGGCGTCATCTACCCGCCGCAGGTCGCCCTGGTCGGTTTCGGCAGGGTCGTGACACGGCCGTGCGCGGTAAACGGACTGATCGGAGCCCGCCCCACCGTCACCGCCACCCTGTCCGCCGACCACCGGGCCAGCGACGGCGCCATCGGCGCCCGCTTCCTGGCCGCTGTGGACCGCCTCCTACAGCAACCGGAGACGCTATGACCCGTGACGAAGCCCTCGCACTCGTCAAGGAGTCGATCGCCCGCATCGTGCCCGATGTCGAATTCGACACCCTCGCCATGGACGACAAGTTCCGCGATGTCCTGGAACTCGACTCCTTGGACTTCCTCCGGCTGGTCGAGATGTTGAGCGAACGCACCGGCTACCGCATCGAAGAGGACGACTATCCGGCCCTGACCACCCTCGCCGACGCGGCGGACTTTCTCGCCGCCCATGCCCCGTGAACCGTTGAAAGGACCGGTCACCCTGATGCAGATCCGATACGCGATGACCTCACCTCCTGCCAGCGTTCCCCCGGCAGCGTCGCTTGAGGACGCGGCACGGCACATGGCTGCCGCGGGGGTCGGCGCACTGCCGGTCGTCGACGGCGATGAGGTGATCGGCATGGTCACCGACCGTGACCTGGTCGTGCGGGCGATGGCCTACGGGCTTTCCTCGCACAGCAAAGTAGAAATGGTCATGTCCACCGACCCGGTCACCGTGGACGCCAGCACCCCCCTCACAGCCGCCCTCCACGCCATGCGGTCCATCGAGGCCCGCCACCTTCCCGTGGTGGCCAAAGGCCGCCTGGTGGGCATGGTCTCCTTCGACGACCTGTTCTGGTACCTGTCCCGTCAACTCGCGGACCTCGCAGCCATCGTCGACGCCTCTCGCAAGGCCCCTCGCCCCCTTCACGAATCGACGCGCACACCCAGCGGAGACTGATCGGCACGGGCAGCCGACATCGCGGAACGGGGAAGCGGTCAGGCCCATGGAGTGCGCTGGACGGGGCGCACGACCCTCACCGGGCAGATCGCCACACGCCTTTCGCACCGTCGGGTGGCTGCGACAGGGCCGGAGGGCCCGCAAACAGCCGATGCCCAGCGCACTGGCGCGGTGGGCGGCCCCGATCGCGGCGCTCGGCCCGGCGGTGGCCATTCGGCGCGGTGGACATCCGACGTGCGCTGGCGGCGCATCTGCCGGACGGTAGAGGAAGGACAGCACCAGTCCGCAGGCGGCGGCTGACAGCGATGGACCGCCGGAGTCCCCGTTGACGGCAAGCAACACATGATCAGGAGGGCTGATGGCTGATCCGATCGTCGTTGGAGTCGACGGCTCGGGGCGGAGTCTGC
Source organism: Streptomyces silvisoli (assembly GCF_029269905.1). Classification (NCBI taxonomy): domain Bacteria; kingdom Bacillati; phylum Actinomycetota; class Actinomycetes; order Kitasatosporales; family Streptomycetaceae; genus Streptomyces; species Streptomyces silvisoli. The sequence continues at coordinate 23,221 of NZ_JARJBC010000019.1, forward strand.
GTGCCCTGACATGGGCGGCCCACGAGGCCACCCTGCATCACCGCGCACTGCGGATCGTCCACGTCCTGCCTCGTGAACACGAATACGGGGTCTCCCGGGCAGGCCGTGACTGGCTGGAGCACCACAGTGATCAGGGCATCGTGGACGAGGCCACCGCGATCGCCCAGGAGGCCCATCCCGACCTGGAGGTGACCTCCGACTTGCCCATGGGTGTGCCGGCAGCCGTTCTGCTGTCCGAGGCCGAGCACGCGCACATGATCGTGCTCGGTGCCAAGGGCCTCGGTGGTTTTGGAAGCCTGCTGCTGGGCTCGGTCGCCCAGCAGGTCGTGGGCCACTCCGCGAGCCCCGTGGTCATCGTCAACCACGTCACCATGGGCCACCGCCGCATCGTCGTCGGCGCTGACGGCTCGCCACACTCGCTGGCAGCCTTGGCTTATGCCTTCCAGGAGGCCTCCCTGCGCGGCGCGCAGTTGCACGTCCTGCATGCCTGGAGCGGACCGGGAACTCCCGCGGTGACCAGCTCGGACAAGGCAGCCGAGGAGCAGCAACGCGCCATGGCGGAGTGGCTGGCACCGCTGCGCAAGGAGCATCCAGGTGTGGAGGTGCTGGAGGATCTGACCGGGGAATCCCCGGTTCCCGCCCTGGCCCGGGCCTCCGACCGGGCCGACCTCATGGTCGTCGGTTCCCGAGGCCGTGGCGGTTTCCACGGACTCGCCCTGGGCTCGGTCAGTCACGCTCTCCTGCAGTTCTCCCAGTGCCCCCTCGCGGTCGTCCGCCCACGGACTTGACCGACGGCTCGCACCGACATGGCAGTGCTGTGCGGGCGATCGGACGCAAGGCCTGCACCTGGGCCTATGGGTGTCCCGGATGCCGTCCGGCAGCGGGGATGATCACCGCTAGTCCTCGATGACCAGGACCTCCCGCACGGGCCTGCGCGGCACCGTGGGGCCCTTTGGGCCGTACCCCAGGCGCAGCATCGTCTGGACGCACCCCGTCCCCGACACCGGATCTCGTAGAGGCCATCGCAGGTCGGGCCATTCGAGGGCCTCGGTGGAGAACGAGGCGGCCAGCCCCTCCAGCGTGGCCAGGAGCAGGACGCGCTCCATGGCCTGACCCGCGCGCAGCCAGTCCCGGGGCCGGTCGCCGTCAGTGCTCAGCAGGGCCAGGTGGGGTTCGTTCTCGAAGGGAGCGGATCCGAAGTCGGCGGTCGGCCTGCCGCCGGAGAAGTCGCGCATGGGCGCCCTGCCCCCGCGCTTCCGCGGCCCGAACGCGTAGTCCGGCACTGCGCCTGCCGAAAACCTCATCCATGCAGTTCAAGCGGCATGGTGGAACTCGTGGATGACTCCGCTGACGCGGTCTCTCCGGCGTATGTTCATGTGGGAGGCCTGTCCGGAGTCGAGCGGTTCGGGGACGGCGCGTAGTGGTGCTGCCTGGTTCATCGCTTGGTGGGGCCGGTGGGCGTTGTGATGCAGTTCGAACTGACGGAGGATGTGGTGCAGGTGGCGCTCGTTCCAGACCAAGGTGCGGTCTAGGAACTCGTGGCGACAGGAAAACTTCGCGTCTCGATCCCGGATCAGGTACGTGACGGTGACGTGGGCGTCCTCCAGGTCCATGACCAGATTCCGGGCAGCCTGGGCGACCCGGTTCGCATTCGGATGTGTGGTGGTGCCGAGGATCCTGATGCGGCGGGTGGCGTGCTCGATGACCGCGAGGATGTACTGGCGCTGGCCGGTCAGGGTGACGGTTTCGATGAAGTCGCAGGCCAGGAGGGCGTCGGCCTGGGAGCGCAGGAAGCCGGCCCACGTGGTGGCGGCCCGGTCGGGCGCGGGGTCGATGCCTTCGGCTTGGAGGATCTCCCAGACGGTGGAGGCGGCGACTTTGATGCCGAGGGTGGCGAGTTCGCCGTGCACCCTGCGGTAGCTCCACGATGGGTTCTCGTGGACCAGGCGCAGGATCAGGATGCGGATCGAGCGAAGGGTGGGCGGGCGGCCTGGCCGTTTCGTCCTGCAGGTGCGGGCGTGGCGCTGCTTGCTCACGTCCCGGTGCCATCGCAGCACGGTGTCTGGCCGTACCAGCAATCGGAGCCGGCGCAGGACCTGGCGCGGCAGAGGCACCAACAGAGCGGCGAGGAAGGCCTGGTCTTCCGGACGGAACTTCAGCCGATCCGCGCCGAGTTGCCGCTCAAGGACCGTGATCTGGTGCCGCAGGGCGAGAATCTCCGCGTCCTTGGCGCGGTCGCTCATCGGTAGCAGCCGCAGCGCGGCGAACGCGTTGGTGACGGCCAGGTAGGCGAGACGAAGCAACACGAGTGCTCATCCTGCCGCGACCGCCCTGCAAGCGCCGGAGCTGGGCGGATGACATTCTCGGCAGGCGCAGTGGCGGCGGGCGGTCACGTCCCGGTGCCATCGAAGAACGGTGTCTGGCCGTACCAGCAAGCGCATTTGGTGCAGCGCGTGTGTGGGCATCCGGTGCAGTAGGGCTGCTAGAAAGGCTCGGTCGCTCGCCTCGAACCGTACGCGCTGTCCGCTCAGCTGCCGCTCCAGCACGGTGATCTGATGGCGCAGTGTGAGGATCTCCGTATCCTTGTCGCGGTCGCGCATCGGCAGCAGTCGCGGAATCGCGAACGCGTTTGTCACACCCAGATAGGCCAATCGCAGCAGCACGGCTGATCATCATTCCGGGGCAATCGCCAGTCTCGCCAGAGCACCGACCCGGCGACACGGTCGACACCCCGCGAATCCTTGCTCAACGGCCCTCACCAGGGCGGATGAGGTTATCGGCAAGGGCAATCCCGCACACCGTGCGGCGGCGTGTCTGTGCGATCAGCCCCGTCACCAGCACACAGAACGTTCGGAACGTCGGCGCCGTGAAGCAGGAACGGCAGACAGCCAACACAGCCGTCAAAGACGGCGGTATCGTTCCCTCAGGAAGCATCGGCGGATCACTCTCAACCAGGGTGAAACAGTCACCGCCGATGCTTCTGTCCTTACGTCACATCCTGCGCGGAGAACGACCAAGCTCACCCGATCAGGCAGCTGGACATACGCGCGTTCACACGCCTCCCGATCGCGATAAGTGCGAACCACGAGGGATCTGGGTCCTTGCCCTCCTCGGGCGGCCCACCGGGCACGCGCACTTGTTCAACACCTTCGGTGCGATGCCCGGACTGGATTCGGCCACAACGGGAACGAGGACCGTCAGATCACCATCGGTGCTTGAGGCCATCGCCGCACCCGGTAGGGCGCCCACCAGATGTGGTCGCCGAACCGCACCGCCAACTCCTCGGTGACGAAGTCGTCCACCACGTCCTGAGGGAGTGCGGCGGCTGGGGCGCCGTCGGCGAGCGCCGCGATCGTCTCCTGGTACACGGGCTCGTCGATGATGAACCGGCGCAGCTCACCGAAGCGCCGGTCCCGTACCTGCACGAAACCCGGCCCCTGCCGATGGACGCACTTGCAGATGTAGTAGCCGTTGCGCCAGGTCCGCAGTGCCTCTTGCGACTCCGGTACGTCCAACAGCGCGGTCGGCGGATGCAGATGGTTCAGCCTGGCCCAGGAACCGGAGCCGGGCCCTGGGCGGACCTGCCAGTCCACGGCGATCGCGAGGCTCGTCAGATCACCGACGAAGCTCAAGGCGCGTACGGTCCAGCGGGTGTCCGCGGCGTCCGTCAGGTCCACCGGCCGTGGCAGCGCCACTTTGCGGGCACCCGCCTCGAACAGCTTGCGGGCGGCTTGTCCGCCCGCGCCGTCGACCTCGATGTCGCCGAGGCACATGCCGGGCAACTCGCTCGCGGTGGTGTCGTGGTCGCGCCACGCCCTGACTGTGAAGGGGTACGCGGACAGGGCGGTGGCTGCGGTCATCGTGTTCTCCTTGAGCGGGGGAGGGGTGCCGGGCCCGCGGCTGGCGGTGGCCGCCGGTGGGCGGAGTGGCTGTCAGACGGTCGCTGACGCCAGTTCGTCGGCGGAGGGCCGGCGCAGGGCGTGCATCCGCAGCAGCTCCTCGTTGACCGCGGGCACGGCGACATGGACAACCTGGCCACCGTTTTCGAAGACGAGCCCGCGTTCGCGCCAGCCACGCAGCAGTTCGCTCACCTGTGTGTGGTCCACTGCGTTGCCGTGTGCGTCCCGCAGCTTGCGCACTGCGGCGGCCACGCTGTGCGGCTGGTCGAGCAGGCGGAACAGGGCCATTTCGACCGGCTGGTTCAGTTCCAGCACATGCCAGTCGAAGGCGCGCCTCCTGCTGACCAGAAGGATCCGGTCCTCCAGGTCGCAGTAGGTGAGCCGACTGCGGGCGTAGGACTGCTTCCATTGCCGGATCGCGGAGTTGAGCCGTTCGACGACCTTTTCCCCCACACCGCGCGGCGGTACGTCGAAGACATAGGCCAGGTCGAACATCTCGGCGTCGGGCAGGTCGTAGGTGAGCCGGTAGGGCTCGGCGGGGCGCAGCTCGCAGAAGCCGAGGTCCGGGTTGTTGAAGTACGGGCTGAAGCGTTCGATGGCGATCCGGGCCGACTCCTCCACCGGAGGGTTGAGGTGCTCCAACGCGGGGAGCTGAACGGTCACTTCGTCGTAGTCCTCGGCGGCCTCCCCCGGGAAGCCGTGCAGATAGTTCCAGACCACCGACAGGCCGGCGGCCGCGCCGTCCCGCATCATCCGCACGTTCTGGCAGCCGGTGACACCCTTGTCCATCAGGCCCAGAACTCTGCTGCTCAGGCTCTCGACGCCCGGCTGGACGTAGATCAGACCCGCGTCGGCGAGGGTCTGCAACTGGCCGCGCCGCATGTTCGACTTGATCTCGTAGTGCATTCGCAGATCGAATCCGCTGTCGACGATGCGCGGCAGCAGCGAGGTCACGTATCCCATGTCGAGGATGTTGTCGACGACATACATGTCGAGGACATGGTAGGTGCGGGCGAGCCCGACGATTTCCTCGAAGAACGCGCTCGGATTCTTGCTGCGGAACTGCATGAACGAACCGTTCAACCCGCAGAAGGTGCAGTGGTGCTTCTCGCCCCACCAGCAGCCGCGGGCGCCCTCGACGACAAGCTTCGGCTCGACCCAGCTGCGCGCGGCGGACGTCGCCAGTCGCTCGAAGTAGCCGCTGTAGTCGGGGGAGAGGATCGCCGCAGGGGGCAGCGGGGTGGTGCTCATGGGATTGGCCACCGACGCGCTGCTCGGGTCCCGCCAGCACAGACCGGGAACGGTGGCGAAGTCCCGGCCGCCGCCCAGGGATTCGAGCAGCCCGGGAAACGACTCCTCACCCTCACCGCGTACGACGTAATCCACGAACGGGAAGTTCCGGTGGACGGCCTCGCCCTGCTTGCCGTCGCAATTGGCCCCACCCATAACGGTCACAATGCGCGGCGCCAGCCGTTTGACGCACTTGGCGGCAGCCAGCGCGGCGGTGTTCTGCTGGAAAGTGGAGGTGAACCCCACGACATCGGGGGCGTGTGCCACGATGCGTTCCGCGATGTGTTCGATGAAATCCGGGGCCATTTCGTGCAGTTGGGTGGTCATTCTCATACGCGCCGAAGGCAGCCGGTCGTTCATGCTCGACGTGAACTCCGCCACCCGCCACTGCCGGTCGTCGTACAGCGCCGAGGAGAAGACCCAGTCACCACAGCCGAGAAAGTAGGAGGCAAGGGAGTAGTACCCGTAGTCGGTAAGGGAGAACTCGGTCCGCTTCGTTATCCAGTCCACGAAATCTATATCGGCGTGCAGGACCTCCGCCGCACCGCCGGGTACGTGCTCGTCGACGCTGCGCTTGAGAATGCCCAGGGCCAGGGAGGGCAGATCGATCGGAGCCCAGGGCATGTTCACCAGGAGTATGCGCACAGGCTGGCCTCTCTCATGGGAACGGTGGTGTCACTGCGGGCGGGGGGCTTTGGAGACGGCGGGGGACAGGGCCGACCCGGCCGGGCGGCGCGGGCCGGCCCCGGATGCCGCTACTCCTCGTCCTGCTCTTCGGCGTTGCGGAACCGGACGACTACGCCGACGCCGACGCTCCGGTTCTCCTCGGCGCCCTCCAACGGGTCGTCGTGGAAGATTTCCTTCTGCATCACCTGCACCTCCTTCCTTCATCGGGGGATGCCGCGGTTCGCCCGGCTCAATGTGCGGCCGAGACGTCTGGGGCCGGGGCGGGGGCGGGCCTGAGCGCCCGGCCGAGGAAGCGCAATGAGCGCTCCAGGACGGCCACGTGCTCGGCGCCGTCATAGCCGTCATGGCCCGAATCCAGCCACAGCAGCTCATGGGGAATACCGCCCTCGCGCAGTACGGCGAGATACGCCTCGATCTGCTCGGGCGGGCACTTGGCGTCGTGCCGGGCGGCCACGAGCAGGAGCGGCGATCGGATCGCCCGCGCGTAGGTTGAGGGCGAGGCATGCCGGTAGTGCTCGGGCACTTGCTCCGGCGTACCGCCGAACAAGGTGGTGTCCAAGAAGCGCAGCGCCGGGGTGGAGTGGCGGAACGCCGTCGCGTAGTCGGCGAGGGGTTTGACCGCGACGCCGGCGTCCCACAGGCCCGGGTGCGTGCCCAGGGCCAGCAGCACCAGATAGCCGCCCCAAGAGGTGCCGCTCAGGCCGATCGCGCCTTCCCGGCCGATCCCCTCGTTCAGCAGGTGGGCGCGAACCCGTACCAGGTCGGCGACCTGGGTATGGCCGACGCCTTCGGAGTAGGCCGAGCGCCAGTGGGGGCCGTAGCCGGTGGAACCGCGGTAGTTCACCCTGGCCACCGCGAACCCCGAGCCGACCAGCGACTGGACCATGGGGTCGTAGGCGTCGCGGGCGTGGTCGGCGGGGCCGCCGTGGACCAGCAGGACCAGCGGATGCGGCGGCTCCCGGTCGGCGGGCGTGGTGACCAGTGTGTGGACGGGGCCGTCCGGGCTCGGAGTCCACAGGTCCTGCCGGCGGCCGAAGGCGGGCAGCCGCCAGCCGTGCTGGCCGGGCAGGGATCTGCCGGACAAGCAGAGGGTACGCGGCGGGGTCACCGCGTCCGTCCAGATGAGGTGCAGGTCGCCGTCGGCGCGCGGCGCCGCGTCGAGGACCGTTCCCTCGGCGACCGGCACCGGCGTCACCGTACGGCGGATGAGGTCCGCCGTGAACAGGCGGCTTCGGCCGTGCCGGTCCTGGCGGAGGAGGACCCGTTCACCGTCCGGATACCAGCGCGCCGTGGTTTCCGTGTCCAGGGCGCACCAGGGGAACAACTCCAGTCCCGTCGCACGCCGCCAGGTTCCGAGGCGGTAGTGGCCGTCGTCCTCACACATCACTAGGAGCACAGGCTCCAGGCGTCTGCGGGGTGCGAAGCCGAGGCCCCAGATCCGCCTCGCGGCACCGGACAGTGTGGCGACGACCGCGCCGCCGGGGACCACGAGGGTGACCGCGTGCGCCGAGTGAGGAGGTCCGCAGATCGCCAGTAGATCGCCCCCGGGCGCGAGGTCGCCCAGGATGGCAGGCAGCCCAGTGCGCCACACCACTTCGCCCGGCTCGCCGCGCCTGCCCAGACGCACGGTCAGGCTGCTGGCGTCCGCAACGGCGACGGCGGCCTTCCCACGGTCCGTCAGGGCCAGGCCGCAGGGTCTTCCGGGCGGCATGTCGGGGAAGGCGGAGTTGTGCGGTCCGCCGGTGAAGTCCTGTACCCGCCAAACTCCCTGGCCGTGCTGGTCCGCGTCGAACCACCACACCGCGGCGTCGGCGTCGATGGCACACAGCAAGGTGCCCTGCGGACGGTCCGTCACCTGGCGGCTGACGCCGGTGGACCGGTCCCAGGCGAAGATCTCGCAGCGACCCTCGGCGTCTCCGGTGTACACCATCCGGTCGGGGTTCAGTGAGCACACCGCGGGAAGCACCGGCCGGTAGACGCCGTAGGTGCGGGTCGCCTTGGCGGCCGCTCGGGATGCGGAGGTCATGACGCCCTCTCCTGGGGGCCGGTCCGGGGAGCGGGTCTTCGCTCGCCCGCACCGAGCCGTAACAGACCGGCGCGGACGGTGGCGTAACCGGCGAGCGCGGTGAGTGCGACGGCGCAACCTAGGGCCACCGGGCGGCCGCCGAAGGCGGAGACGAGGAGTCCCGCGGCGGCAGGAGCGAGAGCGGCGACAGCCTGGCCGGCCGTCGCGAGGGCGGTGCCGGTACGGCCCTGCAACCGGTCGGGAGTGACGAGTACGGCCTTCGTCTGCAGGATGATCACCACGGAGGGCGCGGTGAACGACACCAGGCTCAGCAGCAGCCCGTACGTCCAGGTGCGCGTTGCGAAGGCCAGTGCCACGGCGATCGGCACCATGGTCCAGGAGGCGCCGGTCACGATGCGGCCGGGGGCGATCCGCCGGATGGCCAGGGGAGCGGCTAGCGCTCCCAGCAGGCCGCCGACACCGGCCAGCGTGAGGATCATTCCGATCGACGACGGACCGGCCCCTCGTGCGTGGGAGGTGAACACCGCGTGGAAGTACAAGGTGCTCAGTACGGCGTTGATCCCCGCAGTCCACACCATGACGAAGCGCAGGAACGGCTCGCGCTGGACGAAGCGGAGGCCCTCGGCGAAGTCGGTGCGAAACGATGCCGGGTGGTTCTCCGCAGGTTCGGGGCTCAGTTCGGTGCGGATGGCCCTGCTGAGCCCCGTGACGAGCAGAAAGGAGAGCGCGTCCGCGAGTAGCGGTAGCCAGCGGGCGAGTTGGCAGAGCAGTCCGGCAACGGTGGGACCGATGATCTGCACGGCCTCGTCTCGCGCTTCCAGTCGGCTCATCGCCAGCGGGTACCGCTCGGGCGGAACGATTCTGCGTACGGTGCCGTGGGCTGCCGCCGCATAGGCCGCGCTTGCCACCTGCTCCACCACGGCGACGGTGAGGAGGTGGATCAGCACGACATGGCCCAGCGCCACGGACGTGAAGGCAGAGCCCATGGCACCGGACGCCAGGAGTGCGGACCAGCACATCATCCGCTTGCGCGGCCAGCGGTCGGCGAGGACTCCGGCGAACGGCGCAACGGACAGACCGGTGGCCAAGCCCACCGTAGCCACAAGGCCGACGCGGGTGGCGGAGTATCCGGCCCCGAGCAGAATGAGGGGCAGGAAGAGCGAAGAGGCGCAAGTTCCCAGACCGTCAATGGCGCCCGCGAGCCAGAACAGTCGGAAATCCCTGTTTCCGGTGGCTCCGCAAACCGCGGCTGCCGGCGGTTCCAATTCTCCGTGGCGCTCCAGTGTTTCCCCGGACGGTAATCCGCCCGATTCGCCGGGGCATTGGATCTCTTTCCCTTCCGCCCCCGGCATCAACGGTGCCTGACGCCGACGGCCGAAATGGCCAAAGCGTTCATGAAGTACCCCGTCCCCAAGCCGATCGCGAGTCGCTCCAAGATTTTGATATCAACGACCACTGGGCGACGCGAGCGTATCCGAGCGCTCGTGCGGATCGCAATAGCCTGTGTGGCACTCGACCACAGATCTTTTTGCCCGGGCGCGTTCGGTGCCACCGAGCCCGGATCCGCTGATAATTGATCTGCCCGCGGCAGGACTTGGGAACACGACGCTCTTCGATCCGGGCTGATGGATTCGCGCAAGCCGCGTCCGGTAGATCGGGAGACTATCCACGGGATGCAGTCTGCCCCCGCCCCACTGCGGTCTTTGCCGTGTTCGACGAGCCGAATCCGATCAGACGCCTTCCCATGGCGTGGACGAGCGCCGGTCGGCGCCGCCGTTGCAGTCACAAATCTCGATCTTCGTGCCGGTCAGAGGTCTGGTTGTTCCGGGCGTCCAGGCAGCAGTCGACGAAGGCGCATACCAGCAGCCACCCGCGCTGAGGGGCCTCGGAGCGATCCGGTAGAGCACGGTGCGGCCAGCTGGGACGGTGGCGCTGATGGTGCCGTCGCCTCGTGCGGCGTTCGCCGCTCAGTCCGCTGCTGGAGTTGGAGATGCTGCGGCTGGGGGTGGAGGGCAAGGCCGCGGGCTGGCGGACGCTGCGCGAGGCGGCCGACGGCGAGCCGGCGCTCTCCGAGAGCCTGCTCGACGACCTGCTGGAGCGGGCCGAACGGCAACGGGACACGCTGGAGAGCTTGCGGCGAGAGCGGGCGGCGCATGTCTTCGCGCCGGAGCGGGCGGGTGGCCAGGCGTAGCACGGTCACGGCACACTCATTGGACGGTCGCCCGTCCGGAGCAGCGGCTCGCGGCCGTCGTCGAGCTTCACTCGCTTGCTGGCCGGAAGTAGGCGGCGTCGGTGGGGGCGTCGGCGGCCTGCTGTCGGCGGCCGGCCCGGGGCGTGGCGCGGAGGCTCGATCGGTCATGAAGCTGGCACGACGCGATGGAGCTAAATTGGTGGGACAGCCGAAAAGAGGCGTGAAAGGGATATTGGTACGCCCACGATGTCGTGAGGGAGAGCGGGAAGTCCTGTCCGCGGGAGATGGGCGTCGGCAGTCGGTGTGATGCGATCGGCGATTGGAGGCCGTCGTGGGAATCGTCGCCTGGGTAGTGCTCGGGTTGCTCGCTGGCATCATCGCGAAGGCGCTGATGCCAGGAAGGGACCCAGGCGGGTGCGTGGTTACGATGGTCATCGGCATCGTGGGCGGCCTCCTCGGCGGCTGGCTCGGGAAGGTGATCTTCCACGTCCACTCCATCAAGGGGTTCTTCCACCTCTCCACCTGGATCGCGGCCATCGTCGGCTCGGTCATCGTCCTCATCATCTACCGCCTCACTCTGGGAAGGCATCAGCAGAACCGCTGATCGAGGCCGACGCCGCCGACCTTGATGGCGTACTGGCCTTGGCAGTTGAGCAGGAGGCGCGCAGCGTGGGCGGAAGTGGGCGGTGAATGCGACTTCACCTCCTGTCGGGCGCGTCATCACGCGCGAAGCCATCATCGAAAACGGACGCCGTGGCAGAAGCCACGAGGTGCCTGCTCTGAGGCAGCTCGCGTACGACTGGCTACCGCCATGGGCATGCGTGGTCGGGCTGAGCCGATCTGGTCGGATCTTCGACGTGCCGCCACCGATTCGCTGCTCCAAGTGGGTCCAGTCTCCGGGTGCGTCACAGGTTTTCAGCCCGCGCCCATCGCCCATGCCGGCAGCTCCGCGCCACGCCCGCGTCACCCCTGGCCGGACTGCGCAGTGCGCGTGATGGTGACGCACCAGCCGTACGGACTGGCGACGCGGGTCGACTGGCCGTCGGTCGGCCGAGTGAGTGTGGCGGCGACCTTGATACCGAGGCGGCGAGTTCGCCGTGGGTTCTGCGGTATCCGCACGGGCCGTTCTCGCGGGCGTAGCAGAAGTCGGCGCAGCCTCCCGGTCGGGAGGCGGTGGAGCAGGCCGGCGAGAACCACACGGTCGGTGTCGGTGAACTCGGGTCTGCCCACCTGGAGTTGCAGGACCAGCAGCTGGTGGCGCAGCGCCAGGATCTCGATTTCCTTCCCACGATCGCGCATCGGTAGCAGGCGCAGGAGGGCGAAGGTGTTCGTGACCGTGAGGTAGGTCAGACGGAGCAGCACGTCAGGTCATGATGCCGCCCGAGCCATGTCGCAGTGAAGCCAGGCGGTCAAGCGGCGGGCACGCTCCGAAATCGATGATCAAGGCCGTTCCTGCACGGATGATTTATCGGCACCCGCACTGCTGAGCGCGGCGCCAGCGCGGTCGGGCCTTGGTAGAATGTACCTACATAGATTAGAGCTACAAAGGTGGCGAAATGGCTTCGATTTTTGTCGGCAGGACGACCGAGCTGGCTCTGCTCGAGAAACGTCTGGAGCGGGTCGCCGCGTCGGGTTCTGGGACGGCCGTGGCCATTCGGGGGCGTCGTCAGGTGGGTAAGTCGCGCTTGGTGCAGGAGTTCTGTAACCGGGCGGGTGTGCCGTATCTGTTCTTCACCGCAACGAAGGGGGCATCTCCGGTCGAGGCGGTGACCGGGTTCTTTGCCGACCTCAAGGAATCCTCCCTGCCGGCCGACCCGGAGCTGGTTCCCGCGCGTGCGGCGGGGAGTTGGCCGGATGCCTTCCGGGTGCTGGCCTCGGTGTTGCCGGATGCACCGGCCATTGTCGTCCTCGATGAGCTGCCGTGGCTGGCTGAGCAGGATGATCTGTTCGATGGCGCATTGCAGACTGCGTGGGACCGGCTGCTGGCCAGGCGTCCTGTGCTGTTGCTCCTTTTGGGCAGCGACATCCACATGATGGAGCGGCTTACCGCCTACGACCGCCCGTTCTACGGGCGGGCTGACAATCTCGTGCTCGGTCCGCTCAACCCGGCAGAAACCGGTGGCGCGCTGGGCCTCGATGCTGCCGACGCGATCGACGCCCACCTGGTCTCCGGGGGCCTGCCCGGCATCCTGCGTAGTTGGCCGCACGGCACTCCGGCCCTCTCTTTCATCCAGGGTGAATGTGCCGACCCCGCCTCTCCGCTGTTCAGCGTGCCCGAATCATCCTTGCTGGCCGAATTCCCCTCGCCCGATCAGGCGCGCCGGGTCCTGGAAGCGGTGGGCAGCGGGGACCGCACCCACGCCAACATCGCCGCTGCTGCGGGCGGCCGACAAGGAGCCCTGCCCTCGGGGTCGTTGTCGCCGTTGCTGCGCCGCATGGTGGAGGAGAAGCGAGTTCTCGCCATCGACGAGCCGCTCTCGATTCGTCCGGGCAAGCCCGCGCTCTACCGGGTCGCCGACAGCAACCTCCGTTTGTATCTGGCGGCCCTGCGATCCGCGCAGGAACAGGCCCGTCGTGGACGGCCCGAAGCGGCTTACCGGCTCGTGGAACGCCGTTGGGCCACCTGGCGGGGCAGGGCTGTGGAGCCGCTGGTGCGTGAGTCACTCGAACTCGCCGCGGCATCCGGCGTCCTGCCCTGGCCTGACACGGAAGTGGTGGGCGGCTGGTGGAACCGCCAGTTCAACCCGGAGGTGGACCTGGTCGGAGCGGACCGTGCACCCGTCGCCCGGCAGGTGCACTTCGTCGGCTCGATCAAGTGGCTCGGTACCCCGTTTGACGATCACGACTTGGCAGAGCTTCTCCGCAGCGCCCCCCAGGTACCTGGCTTTACCCTCGGCAGTACAGGCATCGTCATTGCCTCCTTGTCCGGCACTATCCCCAATCTCGAACGGGGGAAGACTGATCTCATGTGGGGGGCGGGGGACGTCCTCTCCGCCTGGTAGCCCTTGAACGTGCCTGGGTTGTCGTGCCGCTACCTTCACAAAGGGCAGTTGACGGCTGATCTGTACGGCGAGGTAAGGCTCTTGACGGTGCATGAGCGACGCGAGATGCGCAATACGCAGCCAGATGGAGGGAATTGCCGCGCGGCTGGGGGTCAAGCGGCCGCAGGTTCAAATCCTGTCGTCCCGACTTGCGAAACCGCAGGTCGAAGGCCGTTTCCGTGAGCAACGGAAGCGGCCTTTATCGTGTTTGCGGTGGGAGCGGATGGGGAGCCCTCTGGGAGCGCTCTTGCTCCCAGCCTCAAGTGGTGCCAATCGGGGGCGATTTGTCCGTCGCCCGGTCGGGTGGATGTGGGGCGCGGTACGGGGACGTTGCGCGCCGTCGTCAACCGGTGGGCGGCGAGGTCACCCGGGATGATGTTGATGTAGCGGCCATCGAGAGGTCTAAATGCCCCTTGGCGGGTTCTGGTTGACCTTTGGCCATGGGAGCGGGGTGCGATGCTCCCCACGGGACGGGGGCGCGCAGCAGCCGGAATTGCCGAGGATCTCTATGCCTGCAAGTCAGCGCGCCATACCGGTGTGCGTTGCGGCGCTCACAGTCCCGTAATGCCCGGGCAATGCCCCTTGGCGCCGCTCCGCAGACGGGGCACTCCCCAAACGGGAGCGCGGTAGGGCGCCGATGCGCCGTCGAACTGCCCGGCCGGCTGGCCCGCTGGAGCGAGAACGCCTTCGAACGGGCCGAGCCGCTCGTTGAGTCGCTCGCCACCGTGCTGGCGGGCGAACTCGATGTCCCTTACGCACTCTTCGGGCACAGCATGGGCGCTCTCTTGGCGTTCGAACTGGCCCGGGCGCTGCGCAGGCGCGGCGCCGACGAGCCGCGTGTCCTCTTCGTCTCTGGTGGCCCCGCACCTCAACTCCCGCGTCGACTGCCGCAGATTCACTCGTCCCCTCGGCGATCCGCGCCCGGCCCATCCGCTCGGGCGCGGATTTGTGGCTTGTCGGCACGAGCAGGGCCTGCAGCGTGGCGGGCGCCCAGGTGTAGGCGGGCCCATCCTGCGTTGGACACCACCACGGCCGGTTGTGATCGCCCCCTGGGATTCCGGTGGGCCGATGACTGCCCGCCGGTTATCCTGCCTCGTCCTGACAAACAGGGAGGTCTCTCACCATGAGCAGCACCACGTTGCCTTTTCCCGATCGGATTGAGCTCACGGGGGAAGGTCTCGTCCTGCGCGACTGGACGGAAGCGGACCTGGGCGCGATGCCGGACTTGTTCGACCACCCCGACATCGCGTACTGGACGCCGATCGTCTCCCCCTTCGATGAAGCGGCCGCCCGCGCACGACTGAACCGAGACCGGCAACTGCGGACGGAGGGCACGACCATCCTGCTCGCCATCACCGTTGACGGTCGCGCCCCGCTCGGCGAGGTGATGCTGCGGCGTACCCCCGAGGGCACAGAACTCGGCTACGCGATCGGCCCGGCGCACCGCGGCAGGGGGCTGGCTGCGCGGGCGGTGCGGGTGATGGCTGCGTATGCCTTCGAGCAGCTGGGCGTCGAACAAGTGATCCTTGGGCTGGAGGCCGAAAACGCCGCCAGCGTCGCCGTGGCCACCAAGGCGGGCTTCAGCCTGCTCGACGTGCCGCTGATCAAGGGGGAGGAGAAGGGGCGGCCCTATGCACTGCAGACGTGGGGTCTGAATCGCTCCTGACACTCAGCCTTCGTCTCTTTGCGGTGCCTGTCCCGCGTGAAAATCCCGGTTCGGGCTGTTGACCGGGTCGTTTGTCTGGGTGCAGTTAGAGGTCGTCTCATTTGGCGTATGTCGAGGTGGGCGATGTCCTCGGGGTGGGTGATCTGTTGGGGGAGTGGGTGTAGCGGCCGCGCGTTGGTGAGGGCCTGGTGCGGTCGGTGCTCGTTGTAGAAGTGCTCGAACTCGCGCAATGTGTGAAGCAGGTGGGGCTGGTTCCAGATGAGCGTGCGGTCCAGCAGGTCGCGTCGGCAGGTCTGTACCCACCTTTCCATGATGGAGTTCATGCGGGGGATGCGGACCCCGGTGAGCACGGCCTTGATGCCCGCGTCCTGCAGGACGGCGTCGAACAGCGCGGGGAATTTCCCGTCCCGATCCCTGATCAGATAGCGGGCGCGGTTGCTGGCGTCCTCGAGGTCCATGACCAGGTTCTTCGCGGCCTGGGTCACCCAGGACGCGGTCGGATGCTCGGTGGGGCCCAGGATTCGGATCCGCCGGTTGGTGTGCTCGGTCACCGCGAGTACGTACAGGCGGGCTCCGGACAGGGTGCTCGTCTCGAAGAAGTCGCACGCCAGGAGTGCATCGGCCTGGGAGCGCAGGAAGTCCGTGCAGGTGGTGGAGGTGCGTTCGGGCGACGGGGGGATACCGGCTTCCTTGAGGATCTGCCAGACCGTGGAGGCGGCCATCTTGATGCCGAGGACGAGTAGCTCCCGGTGCAGGCGCCGGTACTCCCATGCCGGGTTTTCGGCGGCCAGGCGCAGGACCAGGGCTTGGATGGAGCGCATGGTGTGCGGTCGGCCGCCGCGCTTGGGCCGGGAGCGAGTGGCGTGGCGGGGGGCGATCAGGTCGCGGTGCCATCGAAGAACGGTGTCTGGTTGTACCAGCAAGCGCATTTGGTGCAGCGCGTGTGTGGGCATCCGGTGCAGTAGGGCTGCTAGAAAGGCTCGGTCGCTCGCCTCGAACCGTACGCGCTGTCCGCTCAGCTGCCGCTCCAGCACGGTGATCTGATGGCGCAGTGTGAGGATCTCCGTATCCTTGTCGCGGTCGCGCGTCGGCAGCAGTCGCGGAATCGCGAACGCGTTTGTCACACCCAGATAGGCCAATCGCAGCAGCACGGCTGATCATCATTCCGGGGCAATCGCCGGTCTCGCCAGAGCGCCGACCCGGCGACACGGTCGACACCCCGCGAATCCTTGCTCAACGGCCCTCACCAGGGCGGATGAGGTTATCGGCAAGGGCACCCTTGGAGCTGGCGTTCCAGCACGGCGAGTTGGTGCCGCAACGCCAGGACCTCCACGTCCTTGTCCCGACCGCTGCTCGGTAGCGGACGCAGCGCGGCGAAGGCGTTCGGCATCGTCAGACAGGCCAAGCGGAGCAGCACGATCGATCACCATGTTCGACGTCCCCGACCGCCGGTGGTGAGAAGGCGCGATCCGCCTCTCACCTGCATGGATGGACTTCTCGGCACCCACAGGGGCGCGCTCGCCCCGGACATCGCCGCAGCCGCCTGAAGGTGGCTTGAAATCGCCGTCGTCGCGTGGTTCCCGTAGCGAGGACGCCGGTTTTCCGGCCTGTGCAGGGGGACGGGGCGGGATGGGGTTGGTGGCCGCCGCGGACGGAGTGCAGGGGCCGAGCGGCCCGAGTAGATGGCCGGTGCATCGTTTCTGCAGCATTGCGGGGTGGAATCACCCCGGAAAATTAGTTCGAATTAGTCACCGAAAAACAAGAATGTTGTTCGAGGGGATAGAACGCGAAATCAAGCTACAACGAACCGTTCTGATGACGGCTCATGTATGAGCCGGATAGCCTATTTGGTGTGAAAACTGAAAATCCAGGTTCCGTTGGACGGCGTGGATTCATCGGCGTCGCCGCGGCCCTCACGGCGGGTACTGTGGCCGCCACCACCGGACTTGAATCGTTCACCGTTGCCCGGGCGGACAGCCGTACCGTGGGCACCAGCGAAGACCTGGCGCGCAAGCTGCTGCTGGTCGGCGACAACGGTGAGGACCTAAAACTCCACTACCTGCACATCCTCATCGACCACGGACTGCCCAGGACCAGACGGCCGAAGAAGATCCTCATCGTGGGCGCTGGAATCTCCGGTCTGGTGGCCGCGAGCCTGCTGCGCGCGGCCGGTCACTCGGTCACCATCCTGGAGGCGAACGGCAATCGGACCGGGGGGCGGATCAAGACGTTCCGGGGGGTGTTCTCCGACACGTCGCTGCACGCCGAGGCGGGGGCCATGCGGCTTCCCGATTTCCACCCGTTGGTGCTGGCGCTCGCCGACAGGCTCGGTGTCAGGCGGCATCTGTTCTACAACGTGGACGTCGCACCGGGAGCGCGTGCCCGCGGTGCGGTCCCGCCGGTGGTCTACAAAGCGTTCACCGGTGAGACGTGGACCAACGGCGGGCCCACGCGATTCACCGCACCTCCTGCCACGCTGAACACCCTCGTCCAGGTCAACGGCGTGAAGGTGACGCGGGCGCAGTACGCCAAGGCACCGGGCGCGGTCAACCGTTCGTTCGGGGCCTCGGTGGCGACCCCCATGTCCGTGGCCGTGGACAAGGCGCTCGCACCCGTCACCGTTTCGCCGGGATTGAAGATCGATGACCAGATCGCGGCGTGGACCAGAGTCATCAACCGCTTCGACGACTACTCGACGCACCGCTACCTCATCGAGCACGCTGGCTGGAACCTCGCCCAGGTTCAGGCGGCGGGCACGCTGGAGAACATGACCTCGCGGCTGCACTACTCGCTGATCCCCGCCCTGATGGACCGCGCCATCATCAATCCCACCTCCCGGTACTGGGAACTCGAAGGGGGGACCCAGTCGCTGACGGACAAGCTCAGCGAATCCCTGAAGGGCGTGATTCGGTTCAACCGACGCATGACCAAACTCGTTCAGACAACGCATGGGGTCGTGATCGAGACGACTGCCGAGTCTGGCGGGGAGGACTCATGTGATGGCGCCCCGCGAAGTCCCGTGGAGGTGTTCCGGGGTGACTACGCGATCGTCACCGCGCCGTTTTCGGCGGTACGCTTCTGCGAGTTCGAACCGGCCCTGTCCTACCCGAAGCAGCGAGCCATCACCGAACTCCACTACGATTCGGCCACGAAGGTGCTGCTGGAGTTCAAGAACCGCTTCTGGGAGCAGGGCCCGGGAGGGTTCAGTGGCGGTGGTTGTGTCACCGACAGCCCCAATCGATTCGCCTATTTCCCCTCCCTGGTCGAGGGGGCGAGGGGCGGCGTGGTACTCGCGTCCTACACATGGTCGGACGACGCCATGCGCTGGGACTCGCTCACCCCAGGCGAACGATATGCGTTCGCGCTGGACAATCTCGCCCGGCTGTTCGGCCCGCGGGTCCGTGCGGAGTTCACGGGGGTGGGGGCCACGCAGTCCTGGGCCAGGGCCCGCTACGCCCTGGGCGAGGCCGTCATCTTCACCCCGGGGCAGTTGCACGAACATCATGCCGCTGGCCGGACTGTGGAAGGACGCGTCCACTTCGCCGGAGAACACACCAGTCTCAAACCGGCGTGGATCGAAGGCGCCCTGGAGAGCGCAGTCCGCGTTGGCCTCGAACTGAACGATCGCTGATCCCGCATGACTACGCGGGTGCCGCTCGCCGGAAGCTTCGGTCCAGGTGAGCAGGGGGTGGGACAGGTCATGACCAGGCAGGACGGACCCTCAGCGTGGTGTGAGCCGGCCGGCGTTGGCCGGTCGGCCAACGCGCCGCTCGGCTCGACCCGCCGACGGGCCATGGCCGTGCTCCTCGCCGGCAGCGGCCTGGGGATCGCACTGGCCCCTGCTGTTCAAGCGGCACCCGGACCACAAGGAGATGCAGGAAGGCCGAACCGCTCTGTGTCCGCGGGGCTGGGAGCCGAACACACCGGGCACGGCCGGGCCGTCGCACGCCGGTCGGGAGTGCACATCGCGATGGGCTGCTCCACCCGAACGCCCGCGGGAGCGCCTGCCGTGTCCCGCACCGGCCCGGCCGGGTGTGCACTCGCCGTCGTGGTCTGCGATGGCGATTCCTTGATCGAGGTGTCATTGTCGTCGCCGGCGGGTGTGGTGGGCCCCTGGTTGGCTGTACGCCTCTCCACCGATGTGGGAGAGGACTGCCTGATGCCACGCCCGACACCACCGCCACAATCCCCGGTCCCGCCCACTCCGGTCCCGCCCACTCCGGTCCCGCCCACTCCGGTCCCGCCCACTCCGGTCCCGCCCACCCCGGCCCCGCCCACCCCGGCCCCGCCCACCCCGGCCCCGCCCACTCCGGTCCCGCCTGCCCCGGTCCCGCCTACCCGGGTTGCCCCTCGCCCTGGCCCGGCTCGCGTGCCCCCGTCCCCGCCGATCCGCTCTTCGCGAGCGGTCCCGCCACAGCCCCTCAGTCCGTCGACTCGGTCGCATCCGCCCGCCTCCCCGACGGTGCACGCCACCGCCCCAGTACCGACGCCGACCGTGCCGTCGGCGGAGCAGCCAACCGATCCAGGTCCCCCCGATGAATCGCAGCGGTGGTGGCTGCTCACCATGATGGCCGTCCTGCTGCCCGCGGCCCTCGCCGCGGTGGCACCGCGCATCGTCCATCGCGGCCGCTGAATCACGTGCTCATCGAGCCCTCGCTCGCTGAACCCGCCCACATCGCTTCGCCAGTCCGGGAGTTTCCATGTCCGCCTACCTCGTCAGCCTCCTCGCCATCCTGGGTGGGATCGTCTTCGCCCTGGCCATCGGCAAACTGCTGGGCCGCGGCCAGCGCGTGTCGACGGGCGAGTTCAGCGGCCAGGCACTCTCCCTCATCGGAGGCGTACTGCTCAGCTCGTTCGTCCTGCTCACCGGATTCCAAGTCGCCGGCAGCTGGTCCGCGTTGAGCACGGCACGAGCCCGCACCTACGACGAAGCCCGTGCGCTCACCGACGTCTACTGGGCGGCGGGCGGGCTGCCGGATGAGGGCCGCACCAAGGTGCGTGCGCTGCTGAAGCGGTACACCGACAGGGTGGTCCGGGAGGAGTTTCCCACCCTCGCCACGGGAAGGACCGACCCGGCGTCATGGCAAGCGCTGGACGACGTGCGGGGGGCGTTGAACACCATCGAGGTCAGCCGGGCCGACGAGGTGGCGGCGAAGTCCGCGGCCCAGTCCAACCTGGCGACCGTGTACCAGACACGCGCCGACCGCGCGGCCCAGGTCCAGGCGGGCATGCCGGTGGTGACGTGGCTCGCGTTGCTGGTGGCCGGCTGCTTCCTCATCGCCTTTCCGGCCATCCTGGGCCTGGCGGACCACCCGCGCAACGTCGTGGGCCTGTGTTTCGTCGGCGCGGCGGTGGCCTTCGCCGTCTGCTTGACCGCACAGCTCAACCACCCTTTCCGGCAGCCGTTCGCCGTGCGCCCGACAGCGTTCTCGTTCGCGGAAACGCGTTTCCATCAGATGGACGGTTGACCGGCTGACACCCGAGCCGCATCACGTGCCACTCGGTGCCTCGGTGAACGAAGGCGGCTCGGTGCCTGGCGGATGATGCCCCAGCTCGCAGCGAACCGAGCGAGCCAACTGACGGCGCCGCACCGCGTTCTCGTGCCGCAGCACCAGCAGTTCTGCGTCCTTGGAGATGTCATGCCGCAGCAGCAACGCGGGCAGCGACAGCAGGTGGCGGGTGACGGTGTACAGCGTGGACAGGACGAAGATGATCCCAGTCGGTAGAACCGCTGCTCGGGGGCCCGGGCTGCCATTCCTCGCGGCGACGGGTCGACCGCCCGCGACCGCTCACCCCTCACCGGGGCCAGCACTTCGGCATCACGGAAGGCGACCAACAAGTCCTCGAAGTAACCCTGTTGACGGTAGAACGCCGCGATCTCCAAGGGCAGCGAAGCCTGTGCCCCCGGCCCTGGGCCCTGCCTGGCCTCGGTCCTCTGAAGGGTGTCAAAACTCCGATCAGGCTGCTGAACTGGGGACTTCCTGCGGGCCGCGAGGCGGTCTAATCGTTGTGGCGTGGTACTCGTTGGGCAGTCCGCCGAGTACTCGGCGGCGTTGGACTGCGGCAGTGGGTAAGGCGATGACGTTCGGATCATCGTTGGGGGCTCGTAGGTTGAGGCTGCGGTGGGCGCGGCCGGTGTTGTAGTGCTCGGCGTAATCGCTGAGCGCAGTGCGCAGGTGTCGTTCGCCGGTGATGGGGAGGCGGTCGGTGCATTCGGCGCGTGCTGTGCGTATCCACCGTTCGGCGACTGCGTTCGATCGCGGGCACTGCGGTGGGGTCGGGATGACAGTTGTGTCGTTGCCGGTGAAGACAGCGTCGAATGCGGTGGTGAACTTGGCATCGCGATCACGGATCAGGAACCGGAAGTTGTCGGCCCGGTCTCCCAACTCCATCAGTAGGTTCCGGGGGAGCTGGGTCACCCACTGGCCCGTGGGGTGGGCGGTGATGCCGAGGACGTGGACGCGCCGGGTCTTGATCTCCATGATGAAGAGGACGTAGAGGCGTTTGAGGAAGACGGTCTCCACGTGCATGAAGTCGCAGGCCAGGAGGGTGTGGGCCTGCATGCGGAGGAAGGTGCGCCAGGTCTGTTGCGAGTCGCGCTGCGGTGCGGGCGGCAGACCGGAACGACGTAGCACCCGGCGGATGGTGGCAGCAGCGACTCGGTGGCCGAGCCGCCGCAGCTCACCTTGGATCCTGACGTACCCTCAGGTGGAATTCTCCTCGGCCAGGCGCAGGATGAGCGCGACGATCTCTTCGGGCAGTGGGGGGGCGACCGGGCCTGACCGGTGGCTGGCGCCACTTCCAGCGCAGCAGGCGCCGGTGCCAGGCAAGTAGCGTGCCCGGGGCGACCAACCGGTGCCGTCGCAGGGCGGGCGGCTGATGCCGCGCAAGAGCGGAGAGCAGGGCACGGTCGGCCCATGACATCCGCGGCCGCTTGACCTGTCGGCGCAGGACGGCGACCTCGTGGCGCAGGGTGAGGAGCTCGGCCTTGTACGCGGCGGAGGAGCGCCCCAGCAGTGTCAGCCAGCCCAAGAGTTGGGAGAAGATCAAGTACAGCAGCCGTAGACCCACGAAATGAGATCATGCCCGGGGCACGGCCGCCCACACATCCGCTGGTCAGCCGCTGTACGGCAGTAAAGACACCCTTCAGCCGTAATAGCGAACCGCACACGCGTTGCGGGCCGGACCCGCCTGCCGGTAGTCCTCCACCGGTGTTCTCGCAGCACAAAACCCGGTCTGCATCGCAGGCCCACAGGCACCCTGCCGCTGGCGGCTTGGGTCGGCTGCGGCGGCTCGTCGTGGTTCGGACGACGCCGCAACCTCGGTGCCAATCGATCGACCTGCGGGTGGACTCCCTGGGGGCTATCTAATTGGACGGCGGCCGATACGACCGTCGAAGGAGGTGGAGGTGGTTGTGCCATTGGACTTGACCATTTGTGAAGGCTTCAGCTCCGCGGATCCGCCCGTCGGCGCGGGAGACCCCGGAGATCCAGATACGGAGGTCCGACACACGCTGCAACGGGGCCAGGTCTATCGCCTGACGGCCTCTCTGTCCGGATACGAGCAGCAGGTCGGTGAGTGCTGGAAAAGCGGAGGGAAGGTGGGCAAGGTCCAACTCCCAGTCAGCTTCGCCGAGCACCAGGGCCAGGCGGGTCACCCCGGGGTGAACCAGGGCCGATGGTACTGAGTACTCCGTCTCGGATGCGACGCTGAGCTCGGTTAGGGCGGGCAGCCCCCGAAGTTCGCCAATGGCTCCAGCGGCCCGGTCGAAGAGCCACAGGTGGGTAAGGGAAGTCCATCCGGCCGTCTGCGCTGCCCAGTCAGCTGGCATGGCCATAAGAGTCAACATCTTGAGCCCTGGGAGTGGCGGCAGCGAGAACAAGGCTTCATCCGAGCCCAAGCCCCACCCCATGGGAAGAAGCGGAGGGGCCTCGGACGAGGTCATGGCCCCCGTGGCGCCGGATCCGAGATCGAGCTCAGTCAACTTGCGCGCGTGAGACAGGGCTGCGAGTGAAATGCCGTGGCGCAGGGTCGACTCACGCAGGTGCAGGCTCTGGACGCCGTGCTCCTCGGCGAACTTGGCTGTCGCTTCGATGGGGAGGGCCCTCTGCACTATGAGGGCCTTGACCTCGCCCACAGCCCGCGCATGGGCAAACTGATCGAGGGAGAGGATCCTCAGGAAGCGCAGGTCCAGTCCCGCCAGCACCTCATCGACATAGTCGGGACCCGGGAAGGCGTCCCACATCGCCGCAAGAGTGGCGGCCAACTCCTGGCGCTGCTCGCGCGGGATCCGGGCGAGGAATCGGAGGGCTTCTGGGCCTCCGACTTCGCCCGCCAGGAAAACGGCGTTGATACAGAGCTGCGGATCCTGCCAGTCGAAGTCGCGCTGCAGGGCGGCCAACAGGTCGGGGCCTACGGCCGCGTATTGACTGAAGTCAGGACGCACGGGGCTGAAGTCGGTACGGCCACGCCTTTTCTTGGCGATCGTACGGAAGGACTTTGCGACCCCGGCGATCAGGGACTCTCGGTCTTCCGCTGACATCTGCACGGCGTATGGGATGCACGATGCAGCGGCCATCCGCATGCGTGCTCGGTGGTTTCGGTCCGACACCAAGCGTAGTTTCCGGCGCAGTTGCGCGACGAACTCGCCGGTGTCCGCCAGGTTGCACTGGCTCATCGCGAAGTGCAGGACGTCGTCCCAGGCCTCCTCCCCGGCATGGCTTGCCAGTTGACCGAAGGCGCGCTGGGCGACCATGTCGGTAGCCGCGAGGTAGTCCTGGAAGGTGCGGTGGCTGAATCGCAGCAACTCCTCGCTGGGGGCGACGAGCAACCCGCTGCGTTCTTGCAGGGCCTTGCGGATGTCCTCTGCCGAATGGGCCCCGGCCTCACGACCGAGGCTGCGTAGCCGATCCTGGACCTTCTCGTCGAACCGCTCTGGGGGGATCTCCCGTTCTCCCTCGGTGGTGAGGTACCCGGCGATCCAGGACAGGATTGCGCGGCGTTGATCGACATCGAGGTGGGGAAGCGGGTCTGGAACCTCCCTGTCCGCGTCGCGCAGGCCAAGCATCATGTCGATAGTCCGGGCATACAGCTCCTGCCGGAAACGGGGGAGCCGGGTGCCGTGCACCTCGTGCAGTTTGCACAGGACGGCGCACAGCAGCGGGGTCGCGGCGAGCGCGGACAGATCCTCCGAGGCGTTGATGTGCTGCGTCAGCGCGGCTTCGAGACTGGAGAGACGGTCGATGCGGCGCCCACGCTCCTCATCGCTGAGCCGGGAGGAGCTGACGCCAAGGATGGCAGCTTGATGCCATTTGTGGATGAGCTCGGCACGCTGCTCCTCGTTGAGCTCGAGGAGCTTGAGCTCGACGAAACCGAGTCGGTCCGGTGGATTCCAGTGGTGCAGTGCCTCCGGCCGTCCCGTGACGATGATGTGCAGCGACGGGAAATCTCTCAGTAACTGGTTGATCCAGCGCAGGACCCGGTCGCGGTGGGCCTCCAGCACCTCGTCCAAACCGTCCACCAGCAACAGCGCACGGTCTTGGTCGAGCATGCGACGAACCCAGCCGTCCGGGGGAGTGGAGCCGTTCGCCATCCGGTTGAAATGGAGGAACTGCTCTGGTTCCGGCGGAACCCCATCGAGGCCCTCGACCTGCTTCCACCGCGGCGCGTACATGTCGCGCAGGCGTATGAGGAAGGGGACTCGCTCGTTGAACGGCTCCAGCGGACCAGCACACGAGCGGCGTGCGATGGAGACGGCCAGCCATTCCAGGAGGGTGGACTTGCCAGCCCCGGGGTCACCCCGAAGCAGCAGCCGGGTGTTCTTCGGGATCAACTGCTCGACTGGGCGCTCCTGTGCGGTAGACGACCGGCCTATAGTGGGCAGCCCCGCGTGGAGGCTGACATAGGCGTGCTCGATGCCGATGTCATCGGCGAGATGCCCGTGCATCCCCAGTCCGAACAGCTCGATATGCCCGTAGCGGCGGATCACCTCCTTGCGGTACGCATCCAGGAAGGAGACGTCGCGGGCCTCCGACTCGGTGATCGGCTGCGGGACACGGAACACCGCGTCGGCCAGGGGCAAGGCATCGAAGAAGGCTCCGATCGGTACGGCCTCCAGCCGGGAGTGGCCCCAGTCGGCCGAGTCACGGACGATCACGCCCACCAGCCAGCGCCCGGCATGGAAGACCGGGGCACCCGACATGCCCCGCCAGGGTGCTGGGCCCTGGGGAGGGTTGCTGAGGAGTTCGAGCGAGAGGTAGCCGTGGATGTCGGCGCTGTTCGGCGCTATACGGAAGGAGACCTCGAGCGGGGCGACACCAGCCGTCGCCCTGGTCATGACAGCTGGTAGACCGAGAGCAGAGCAGTCGTCGAAGCGGGCGTCTGACGCCAGTTCGCTCATCTCCACAGACGGCAGCTCGTCCGGATCGGCCAGGCTCTCTGCCGTGAGCAGGAGAGCCACATCGCTCTCGATCCGCAGCACCTCCGCCGACGTGCTGCGCAACGTCTGCAGACGACAGACCTGCAGTTCGGTGGCTGGGACGTTCGCGACGACATGGCCAGCCGTCAGTACCAGGCGAGGGTTGAGAAGGTAACCGCTGCCGCGTACCTCATCGTTCGCCGTGGTGACGGCGACGAGGTGCGTGCGGCCAGGGTGCCGGGGAACGCTCACCGGACGAGACGGTGACCGGAGTCCGTGTTGCTGATCTCAGGACTCGTGCCGGTGGCGGCGTTAACCGGAGTGAGGTTGAGTTTCACGCGATGTGTCTGCGCCGTTGAGCGCTTTGCGTCGGCGTCGGCCGTGACGACCCACGCCTTGACGCCGCCCTTGACGCTGCGGTCGCGGGTGAGCGCAACGGTGAACTCGAGCTCGATGGGCCCGACCTGGAAGCGGATGTCCGAGTCAGAATCGGTTGCGGCGGCCTCCGTAATCTGGGCCCGCAGCGCCTGCACGGCCGTCACCAGATCGATCTGCGGGACACCGGTGTCCGCATCATCGCGCGAGCTTGACACAGTCAACTCTCCTACGCCTCGGGTAAGTTGCCGGGTGTCATGATGCTGCACGGGCGAGCCCGCGCGCACATGATCCGACCGTCTGGGCACCGCCTATCGCAAAAACACACCCGTGCCACGCCTCCGAACGACCGCGACGCCGGATAGTTGCCGGACATCAGCCGCGGCCGAGCCTGGTCCGCGGCTGGAGGGGGCTGGACAGCGAGATGGGCCGCCACCGCGAATTCACCGTCGCCACGGACATCCCGGCTACTTCTGCGCCCCGGCCGGCCCCTGGCAGCTCGCTGGCCCCTTTCCGGACGAAGGGCAGCCGGACCTGCGTTCGATGGGTAGAGGCAAGTGCGCGATCATCTGGACCGTGACCTCTACGACTCCATCCGAGCCCGTCGCTGCTGAGCGCAATCGGATCAAGGTGTGGTATCGGCTTGTGCCACGTGAAGGCTGGCTTCCCCATGACACTGAGGGGTTGTGGGCCACACGGCTGAGCGGGGATACCGCCCGGGTGGAGAACGCCCCCTTCTTGCAGGACGGGGTCGCGGAGGGCGAGATCGTGCGGTTCGTGACGGACGCCGACGGTCTCCACTGGGTGAAGGAGCGGGTGGAGACTTCGAGTAACTGCACCTTCCGCGCCTACGCCTCCGAGCGGGGGCGAGCGCTGATCGACCGGGAACTGTATCTGCCGAAGTCCTGGACCGACGACCGGCAGCGGTGCCGAGCGGCCGGTATCCCGGACGACGTGCCGTTTCCACGAAGATCGAGCACTTCCAAGCCATGCCGCAGCGCGCCTTGAACGCGAAGGTGCCCTTCGCGTGGGTTACCGCGGACGAGGCATACGGGCAAGCCAAGCGACTGCGGTACTGGCTGGAGCAGCGCGCGGTCGCGCACGTGCTGGCGACCAAGGTCAACGACACCGTTATCACCCCCCGGGGTGCCGATATCCGGGTCGACGCCTTGTGGCCGGCCTGCCGCGGCAGGCATGGAAGCGCCTGTCAGCCGGGGCTGGTGCCCACGGGCAGCGGCTCTACGACTGGGCCCGGGTGCCGATCCGGATCTGGTGGGAGAACGGGTTCGGCCACTGGGTACTGGCCCGCCGCAGCCTCGCCGATCCCACCGAGATCGCCTACTACGTCTGCTACGGCCCGGCCGACACCCGGCTGAGGGACCCGCCCCAGTGGCCGGAGCTCGGTGGCAGGTGGAGGAATGCTTCCAGGCCGCGAAGAACGAGTGCGGCCTGGACCACTACCAGGTCCGCCGCTACGACGCCTGGTACCGGCACATCACCCTGTCCATGGCCGCACCCGCCACACTGACCGCCATCCGCGCCCGCGAACTGTCAAAGGTGGCCACGCCCTTGGACAAACCCACCTGATACCCCTGTCCGTCGCGGAAATCCGCCGCCTGATCGGACTGCTCCTCCACCCACAACATCTCACCCCGACCCACCACCTGCACTGGTCATGGTGGAGACGACTCAGCCAGACCCGCGCCCACCGCAGCCACTACAAACGCCGAGACCAAACCCCATAACTGTGATTGCAGCATTAGAGCTCTGGTTCGATTGGCCGACCACCTCGATGCTGTTCACGTTCCCGTCGACTACCGGCGACGCCGTGGTCTGGACTACACGAATCTGCTGCCGACCGAACGCTGGCGGGAGATTTGCCGCTGCACAGACACAAGCCCGGGAAGCGGCCGCCGTGAACGCATTGCCCCCAGCCACCTGTTCCAGCGCATCAGCGGGCCTCCCCTCGAAGCGGCTCCCGACCACCAAAGATTCAACGAAGCAGAGTTCCGAGCCCAAGCCGCCCGTTTTGCCGCCGTGCAAACCCCCAAGCTGGCCGCAGCGCTGGCCTACGAAGCCAGAATCTTCCTCGCCGAGCACCGTATCCGCGACGAGCCCGTGACCTGGCATCCTCCCGCCACTTTGCTGAGCGGACTCGAACTTCCCGGTCCCGACCCGGCACACATCGACATCTCACGTCTGCACCGACTCGTTCGCCAGCACAAAAACCCGGTTCAGTACGCAGCCGATGTCCTCGGCACGAGCATCGAGGCGGTCCGCCACATTCTGGACGAACGCCCAGCACCCGAACCTCCGCCGAAGAGCACGAAGTCGCAGGCGATGACGCCCTCGGCCTGCGCGGTCAGGAATTCGCGCCACGTCGGTCCTCCACGGCGTGGGGCTGGGTCGATCCCCGCCGCGGTGAGGATCTCCCAGACCGTCGTCGTGCCGACCGGGTGTCCAAGCTGAATCAGTTCGCCCTGGATCCTACGGCAGCCCCAACGAGGATTTTCTTTGGCCGGCCGCAGCACCAGCGCCTTCACCGCACCCGCGGTCGACGGCCTGCCGGGCTTCCGTCGCATGCTGTAGTCCCACTTTCGCGTGATGAGCCTGCGATGCCACGCGAGCAGCGTCGCGGGCGTCACCGCAAACACCTGCGCCCACCGGCGCCGGGGGATCAGCGAGGACAGCGCCGCAAACCACAGGCGATCCGTCGGCTCGTACCGCACTGGCCTCGTCAGCTGCCTCCGCAGCACCGCGTTCTCGCGCCGCAGAACAAGCAGTTCCGCGTCGTTGGCCGCGTCCCGCCGCAGCAGCAACGCCGGAGCCGCGAGCAGCTTCCGAGCCACCTGGTACACCAATGAGACGATCACCCGGACAGCTTCCAGTAGACCGTAGTAGCGCGCCAGACCGCCTCCGAGCAGCAGCGATGAGTTTCCGAATGGCATAGGCTAACGCCGGAAATAACCGATTCTCCGCAAGTCTGATCAGTGGGCCTGACAACAGGAAGGGCGGTGAGCGCATCAACGCCCTCTACACGATGAACCGTATGCTCGACGGTGACCCCTTCTACGTGAAGATCACTTCCTAGCCATCACGCTGGAGCGGCAAAGCATGGAGCCCATCGCGCAGTTCCAAACTGTGGCTCTACCAGATCGTCGTGTCATCCAGATTTACGATGCCGACGCCTACCTCGGAGACAGCAACGCACTCGACGAGGCGGAGACCAAGGTGGTCGCTGGCAACGGGTACCACCTTTACATCCTCAGCCTGCAGCCGGCCATCGAGGTCGAAGTCGTCATTCGCGTCTGGGAAACGCCGCAGGACCCGATCGAGGCAGCTGAGGGATGCGTCCCGGTGACCTTGGAATCTGAGACCGGCGTGCTCGTCGTCAACCAGTTCACACTGGGACCGGCTGGCACCATGGACCTGCCCAAGTCCGGTGTCTACGAAGGGCATGTCTCGTGGACCGCGCGACAGGCCACTGGCGACTACTACGGCGACACCATCGCGCAAGGCGCCGACGAAGAATGGGGCCCGGACCAATTTGGGCAAGCCTGGCAACGATGCCCCGTCACCGAGCGATACGTCCTCGATCTGTGGTTCGTCCGCGAACCGGAACCCATTGACGAGGACGACGAGTAGCGGAGGACCAGCGGCCCCCGTAACGCAGCCCTCCCGTCGTTCCGGAGCGCGCCCTACCGGCTCTAGCGGTGGGGCGCGCTCTCGTTCAGGACAGTGACACTCCGGCACGGCTACGAGTACTACGCCGCAGCTCTCCGCAGCGCCTCCGTGTGCCACCGATTCGGTGGACATCGCCGGGAACAATGGCAGTTGCCAACATGCTCG
Organism: Streptomyces silvisoli; assembly: GCF_029269905.1. Taxonomy (NCBI): domain Bacteria; kingdom Bacillati; phylum Actinomycetota; class Actinomycetes; order Kitasatosporales; family Streptomycetaceae; genus Streptomyces; species Streptomyces silvisoli. The sequence continues at coordinate 52,662 of NZ_JARJBC010000019.1, forward strand.
CGGTGTCGATTGCTCGCGTTGGCGTTCAAGAAGGAGAACGCGCGCCTGTAGTTTTCTGCCTCCGAGGCAATGGGCGCCTCCCCGAAGACATGACCGCGGCCACTTACCTTCGCCGGACCAACCGCAGGCCCTGATCAGTGTGTCCAGGTCCAGTTGGCGACCTCGGGCAGGTCGACGCCGTGCTCGCGGATCCACGCGTGGTGGCGGGTGCGGACGTCCGCCATCCGCTGACGGACGGCGGCAGCGCGTACGGCGAGTCCGGGGACGCGGTCGATGACGTCCATGACCAGGCGGTATCGGTCCAGGTCGTTGCGGACCACCATGTCGAAGGGGGTCGTGGTGGTGCCCTCCTCCTTGTAGCCGCGCACGTGCAGGTGCGGGTGTCCGGCGCGGCGGTAGCTCAGGCGGTGGATCAGCCAGGGGTAGCCGTGGTAGGCGAAGATGACGGGTTTGTCGCGGGTGAACAGCGCGTCGTACTCGCTGTTGGGCATGCCGTGCGGGTGCTCCTCGGCCGGTAGCAGGCGGGCGATGTCGACGACGTTGACCACTCGTACGACGAGGTCGGGTACGTGCCGGCGGAGCAGGCCGGTGGCGGCCAGTACTTCTTGGGTCGGTACGTCGCCTGCGCAGGCCAGCACCACGTCGGGTTCCCGGGTGCCGTCCTCGGTACCTGCCCACTCCCAGATTCCGGCGCCGCGTGCGCAGTGCTCCCGGGCCTCGTCCAGTGTCAGCCAGTCGAAGCACGGCTGTTTGCCCGCGACCACGACGTTGACGTAGTTGCGGCTGCGCAGCACGTGGTCGGCGGTGGCCAGCAGGGTGTTGGTGTCCGGCGGCATGTAGACCCGCACCGCTTCGGGGCTCTTGTTGAGGATGTGGTCGACGAAGCCGGGGTCCTGGTGGGAGAAGCCGTTGTGGTCCTGGCGCCACACGTGCGAGGTGAGCAGGTAGTTCAACGAGGGGATGGGGGCCCGCCAGGGCAGGCGCCGGGTGGTGCGCAGCCACTTGATGTGCTGGTTGACCATGGAGTCGATGATGTGGACGAACGCCTCGTAGCAGGAGAACAGGCCATGACGGCCTGTCAGCAGATATCCCTCCAGCCAGCCCTGGCACGTGTGCTCGGACAGGATTTCCATCACCCGCCCGCCGCGCACGAGGTTCTCGTCGGTGGCTAGCACCTCGGCTTCCCACGCCTTGCCGGTGGCCTGGTACACGGCTTGCAATCGGTTGGAGGCGGTCTCGTCCGGGCCGACGATCCGGAAGTCGCGGCGCTCGGTGGTGTCCTCCATGATCTGTTCCAGCAGGCCGCCGAGGATGCGAGTGGGTTCGTTCAGGGTGGTGCCGGGCTTGTCGAGGCCGATGGCGTACTTCTCCAGTGGCGGCATGGGCAGTTCACGGGTGAGCAGTCCGCCGTTGGCGTGCGGGTTGGCGCCCAGCCGCCGCTCGCCTCGGGGCAGGCAGGCGAGCACGTGGGGGCGGGGGTGCCCGTGTTCGTCGAAGAGCTCCTCGGGGCGGTAGGAGCGCAGCCACTGCTCCAACTGACGTAGATGCGCGGGGCTTTCGCGTACCGCCGCCATCGGTACTTGGTGGGCGCGCCAGGTGCCCTCCACGGGCACGCCGTCGACCTCGGCGGGCCCGGTCCACCCCTTGGGTGTGCGCAAAACGATCACGGGCCAGCGTGGCCGTTCGGTGATGCCCTCCTCGCGGGCACTGCGCTGGATGGCAGCGATCATGTCGAGTGCCTGGTCCATGGCGTGGGCCATCGCCTGGTGGACCGCGTGCGGGTCGCTGCCGGTGACGTGGAGGGGATGGTGCCCGTATCCGCGTAGCAGGTCATCGAGTTCCGGCTCAGGCAGGCGGGCGAGCACTGTGGGGTTGGCGATCTTGTAGCCGTTCAGGTGCAGGATCGGGAGCACCGCGCCATCGTGGACGGGGTCAAGGAACTTGTTGGAGTGCCAGGAGGTGGCCAGCGGGCCGGTCTCGGCCTCGCCGTCACCGATCACGCAGGCGACCAGTAGTTGTGGGTTGTCCAGCGCGGCGCCGTAGGCGTGGGAGAGGGAGTAGCCCAGCTCGCCGCCTTCATGGATGGAACCTGGCGTCTCCGGGGCGACGTGGCTGGGTACACCGCCGGGGAAGGAGAACTGTCGGAACAGGCGGCCCATACCAGCTGCGTCGCGGGTGATGTCGGGATAGGTCCGGGTGTAGCTGCCGTCGAGCCAGGAACCGGCGAGCACGGCAGGCCCGCCGTGGCCAGGACCCCAGATGCAGATCGCGTCCAGGTCGCGGGCCTTGATCACCCGGTTGAGGTGGGTGTAGACGAGGTTCAGCCCGGGGGAGGTGCCCCAGTGCCCGAGCAGCCGCGGCTTGACGTGCTCAGGGCGCAGCGGCTCGGACAGCAGCGGATTGGCCATCAGGTAGATCTGTCCGACCGCGAGGTAGTTCGCGGCCCGCCATTGGGCGTCCACTTCGGTGAGTTCCTGGTCGCTGAGCACCGTGGGCGGGTTGGTAGCGTTCCGCTCTTCGGGACGCATGAAGGACCTCCCGGACGGGAGCCGGATCGGAGACAACGACGCTGCGGTCCGAAGACCGTGCCTTCTACTGTCGCAGCCGCATCGGCAGGACACACCTCGGGCCGGTAGCCGACGGCTCTCCTCGGCGTGGGCTCCGGCAACCCAGCCGTGCCGCAGCCTGGCGGCGGATAGTCGGTTCAGGAGTGGCCGAGATGCGGGCGCCAGGTGTGGCCAGCAGCGGCCGTCCGGCCAGCCGCCGTGAGGCGCCGCAACTGGTGACGTAGCTGGAAGCCGTGGACGACCTCGCTCAGCCCGAGCACCACCAGCACGATGCCGACCACCTCGGTGAGCACCGCGATCGAGGCGAACGGGAAAATGATCAGCACCACCCCGGCGAGCAGCGTGAGGATGCCCAGGAAGATCTGCCAGCCCCGCGCGGGCATGGCTGGGGCCGATGCCGCCGAGGCGGTGGTCAGCATGCCGCGCAGCAGCCAGCCGAACCCGATCCACAGGGCCAGCAGCAGGATCGACTCCGCCGCGCCGCGGAAGCACAAGAGGCCCAGCAGCACCAGCAACGCACCACCCACGAAGTGCAGGGCTCGTAGGTGCCCCGGAATGTGGCTACCGAAGGTCGCGGCGAGGTGGAAGACACCGGTGGCCAGCAGGTAGATGCCGAACACCACGCCGACCACGCGCAGCGTGGCGCCTGGCCACACCAGCACCACCACGCCGACCGCGACCGCGGCAACCCCGGCGGCAAGCACCGCCTGCCAGGCGGCATCGGCCAGGGCGCCGAGTGGGCCGCCGTGCGGTAGCGCGCCATGGGCTTGCGCGTCCGGCTCGGTGGTGGAACGCGGTTCGTCAGAGGAGCGGCTCATCGTCACTTCTCCTCTCGTCGTGGAGGGGTGTTTGCGGATAACGTGCCCTTGGGACAGCCGAAGCCGATCCGGACAGTCCCCCTGGCGATACGGAGGATCCCCACCGCTTGCCGGCGGCAGTTCCGAGTCTCAGCCACCTCCGACAACGTCGAAAGGGACGTGGTTTCAGGGTGACACGCTGGGCGCTGTGACGGATTGGGTCATGCGACCAGCATCGGCAGGACTTTGGTACTGATGCCAACCTGTGGTGGCACTAGAAGCCCGACGAGGACGCCGGTACCTTTCCGCAGCCACACACCATCACAGCCGCCACGGGCGGGAACACCTTGGCACCAGATCCAGGGCTGACGGACAACCGTGGTGGATCAGCAGCCGTGGCACGGGCTTGGTGCGACGCCCGGGCCGTATGCACGGTGGAGCGGCTGGCGATGCGGGTCGCCTTGCCGCTTCCCGCACCTGCCAACCGCTCACCAGCGTTGCTCAAGGCAGAGTGCCTGGGCCGTAACGGGCGCCGTGGTCAGTACCAGCCCCCGCCCCAGCCGCCGCCTCCGCCGCGGACGCTGACAGTGGCGACGTGGGTCGGGTGTTGCGGTGTAGCTGATGCGGTGGACAGGCCGCCGACGGTCGCGAACGCACCGGCAGTGAGCACCCCGGTGGCCGCAGCCACGGCGAGGCGCCGTATCGGCTTGCGCATGGCGCTCTCCTAACCTCTTACGGGGGCGGCGGATTGCCGCTCCTCAAGTCCATGGTGTGCCCACTCGGCCGACATATACAAGCAAAACACCATAAAACTCACACAAGTTGGAAATCCGATGCCCCGTCGCCTCTCGTGCCGCCGCCTACCGCCGAGTAAGCAACGAAACGCCTGGTCGCAACCGTCCGCCAGCCCAACCCGCCTGGGCGCAACCTCGCACCACCCCGTCACACCGGCCGTAACCCTGCGCACCCCACCCCTCCTGCAATGGATCGCCACTGGACAAGACCCCCGCGCCGCGGCGTACCGCGCGTAACCTGTCGAACCGTGACGGTCTTTGCGGATGAGACGCGGCCGCGGTGCCGAGCATCTGTTGCGGATGGCGAACATGGCGGACGTCCGCACGACCCCTGCTGGCGGCCGCTCACGGCCATCGGAAGGGGGCTCAGCTGCGTGCGTAGATCACGGATATCGGAACGAGCGGCAGCCCGCGCCGCCCGCAACCCAGCCGCTCAACGAGAAACGGGTCCCTGACGCGACCTCCCGCACCGTCAGAGCCTGTGTCCTCGGTCTCCCCAACGTGCGTGGTGGGTGGTCTCACGCCGCCGCCTGACGCGCGTGGGCGCTGGGTTGCCTCCTCTTTTTGAGGTATCCCGCGCACTCACTTAGCCTTTTTACGTGCGCACGCCGCGGATGACGGTCGTCGGCGCTGGTTCGTGGGGAACCACGATCGCGTCGCTAGCCGCCCGCAATGTGCCGGTCCTGCTGTGGGCGCGCGAGCCGGGACTGGCTGAGCGGATCACTGCCACTCACGAGAATCCGGACTATCTGGCGGGTCATCCGTTGCATCCGGAGCTGAAGGCGACCGCGTCGCTGGCCGCAGCTGCCGACCAGGCGGATGTGGTCGTGATGGCTGTGCCGACACACGCGTTCCGGCAGGTCCTGGCGGAACTGGCGCCCCACGTTCGTCCATGGGTCCCTGTGGTGAGTGCCGCGAAGGGGTTCGAGGAGGGCACCAACAAGCGGATGAGCGAGGTGATCGCGGAGGAGCTTCCCGGTCACCCCGCAGGTGTCCTGTCCGGTCCGAACCTGGCGGTGGAAGTCCTTACCGGCCTGGCGGCGGCGGCCGTCATCGCCATGCCCGACCTTTCCGTTGCACAGCGCCTGCAGGGCCTGATGCGGACCAGACTGTTCCGGGTGTACACGGCCACCGACGTGATCGGTGTGGAGGTCGGAGGGGCCGTGAAGAACGTCGTCGCGATCGCCGCGGGGATGGCGGACGGGCTGGGAACCGGCGACAACACCCGGGCCATGGTCATCTGCCGTGGGGTGGCCGAGATGACCCGCCTGGGGGTCGCCATGGGCGGGAACCCGGCCACCTGCGCCGGGCTGACCGGCCTCGGTGACGCCATCGCGACCAGCATCAGCCCGCTCAGCCGCAACCGCAGTCTCGGGATGCAGATCGCCCGGGGCAAGACGGTGGAAGAGGCGACTCACGGCTCGCACATGGTGACGGAAGGCGTGCGCGCCTCGCGGGCATCGCATGAGCTCGCGGAGAAGCTCGGTGTGGACGCTCCCATCATCCGGGAGATCAATGCCGTGGTGAACGAGGGAAGGACTCCCCAAGAAGCCTTCCGCGGGCTGCTGCACGTCAAGCCCGCGACAGAAAGCGAGGCCGGCTGACATGGGCGCGATCGACCTGCCGGCCAGCGCGGTGGAGACCGGCATGCCGCTCGAGTGGGGCATCGAGCGAACGATGACGGACTTCGAGGCCACGATGTGGCGCTTGGAGGCCGACCCTCGGCTGCGGTCGCCGGTGGCCGCGGTGGAAGTCCTCGACCGCACTCCGGACTGGGACCGGTTCCTGGCCGCGCACGAGTGGGCCACCCGGGTACTGCCCCGGGCCCGGATGCGGGTCGTTGACACGCCCCTGCACCTGGGCAACCCGGTCTGGGCGGTGGACCCCAACTTCGACCTGAGCTTCCATGTGCGGCGGCAGCACCTGCCGTCACCAGCGACATTCGATCAGGCTCTGCAGGTGTGCCAGGCAGTCGTCAGCGAGCCCTTCGACCCGGCTCGCCCGCCGTGGCAGGCATTGCTCGTCGAAGGCATGCAAGGGGGACCGGCCGTCTACCTGATCAAGACGCATCACAGCCTCACCGACGGGCTCGGCGGCATGCAGATGCTGGCTCTGCTGCACAGTCGTCGACGCAGGCACAACCCCCACAAGTGGCAGTGCGAGCCGCCCGCGGGCGAGCCGATTGGGCCGTGGGGTGCGCTGAGCGAGCAGGTGACCAGGGGCGCGCGTGCCGCGCCCACCCGACTGGTGGCCACGGCGCTGCGCGCGCCCAGGACGCTGGCCCTCGCCACCCACCCGGCCAGCGCGGCAGCCGCCATCCGCTGGCTGCGCTCGCTGAACCACCTGCTGGCCCCGCCCACCTGCCCGCCGTCGCCGCTGCTGCGCGGCCGCAGCCTGTCCTACCGGTTCTCGGTACTGGAGACCACGGTGGACGCCCTCAAACGGGCAGGCAAGGCAGGCGGCGGTTCACTCAACGACGCCTACGTCGCAGCGCTCCTGGGCGGCTTCCGCCGATATCACGAGGCATTGGGCTGCCCCATCGGGCAAGTACCGATGGCGATGCCGGTGAGCATGCGTACCGGGGGCAACCCTATGGGCGGCAACCGCTTCTCCGGTGCGCGCTTCGCGGCCCCGGTCGACATCGAAGATCCGGCCGAGCGGATCGCAGCCATCCGCGAAATCATCCTGTCGGTGCGCCACGAGCCGGCGCTCGACGCCCTCCAGATGCTCGCGCCCGCGCTGAGCAGGATTCCAACGCCGCTGTTCACCGACTGGTACGCCAGCCAGTCCACCCGCCTTGACCTGCAAGCCAGCAACTTCCGGGGAATACCGGTGCCCGTCTACGTCGCCGGAGCCCGCATCGAGCGCATGTTCCCCTTCGGGCCGCTACCCGGGTGTGCGGTCATGGTCGTACTGGCCTCGCACTGCGGCGTGTGCTGCATCGGGATCAACGCGGACCCGGCCGCGGTCACCGAGCCTGACCTGTTCCTGCACTGCATGCAGGCGGGTTTGGACGAGGTGCTTCGCCTAGGCGGCGGGACCGCGCCCCGAAGCCTTACCGCCTGGCGGAAGGCATGGGAGGAATCCTCGTGATCATCGGTCCGGGTGAGCTACGAGGCCGTCTGGCCGGACTCAAGCCTGGAGCGCTTCCGGGTGTCCTGCGCAAGCGCGCCGCGCGGGTGCGCGACCGCGCCGAACATTCCATGCTCACCGAGCAGGGCAATTTTCCGTCCTTGGTGTGCGAGGACGTCACCAGAAGCGCCCGATACCGCTGTGGGCTTCGGGAACTGGCCTCCAGGCTGGACCTTCCGCCCGCCGCCGTCGCCCGACGTGCCCGTGCGTACCTGCGGGAGATGGTGGCCAGTCAGAACAGGCTTGCCGTCGACAGCTGGGGACGGTTCGGCTCCTACGTCGCTCGCGCCTACAGGATCGACATCGCTCCTGCGCGCCTGGACGAAGTGCGGCGGCTCGGTCAGCACCACCCCCTGGTTTTCCTCCCCAGCCACCGTTCCTATCTCGATCCACTGGTGCTGCGCCCGGCGCTGCTGCAAAACGGCTTCCCGCCGAACCACGTCCTGTCCGGGATCAACCTGTCCTTCTGGCCGCTGGGCCCACTGGCCCGGCGCAGCGGATATGTGTTCATCCGCCGCAGTCTCGCCGGGGACGAGGTCTACAAGTGGGTGCTGCGCGAGTACTTCGGCTACCTGTTGCGGAAGGGCGCCAACCTCGAGTGGTACGTCGAGGGCGGTCGCAGCCGTACGGGCAAGCTGCGGCCTCCCCGCTACGGTCTGCTGACCTACCTGACCGAGGCGTTCTGCGACGGTGGTGTGGACGACGTCTATCTCGTACCGGTCTCCATCATCTATGACCAGCTGTACGAGGTCGGCGCCATGGAGGCGGAGGCGCGCGGGGGGACGAAGAAGCCTGAGAGCCTGTCCTGGATGGTGCGGTATCTCCGAGCCCAGGGCAGGCAGCGTGGTCAGGTGCACCTGGCCTTCGGTGAGCCGCTGTCGCTCGCGGGCGAGGTGGGAGGCGACTGGCCCGCGCGTCCTCCGGCGCAGCGACGCCTCGCCGTTCAGAAGCTGGGAATCGAGGTCATGCATCGCATCGATTCCGTCACCCCGGTCACGGCGACGGGACTTGTCGCGCTGTGCCTGCTGGGCCTGGAAGGCCGGGCCCTGTCGGTCGCGGAGATCGAAGCCGAGCTCGGTCCGCTACTCCGCTATGTCCTGCGCCGTGACCTGCCCAGCACCGGCGGACTGCCTCTACGGGATGCCGACGGCGTCACACGCGTGCTGGAGGTGCTGATCTCCAGTGGGGCGATCACCCGTTACGACAGGGGCACCGAACCGGTGTACCAGGTCGCCGAGGGCCAGGATCTGGTCGCCGCTTTCTACCGGAACAACATCATCCACTTCCTGGTCAACCGGGCTGTGGCGGAGCTGGTGCTTCAGGCCGCGGCTGAGGAGCACTACCAGGCCCCCGTTGCGGATGGCTGGAAAGAGGCGCTGCGACTGCGGGAGTTGCTGAAGTTCGAGTTCTTCTTCAGCGACAAGCGGACCTTCCGTAACGAGATCCGATCGGAACTCGCTGTCATCGACGAGCGGTGGGCCGAGCGGTTGCGGTCACCGCGGGCTGCCGTCGAGTTGCTGGAACGGGCCCGGCCACACCTGGCCCACCGGATTCTGGCGTCGTATCTGGAGGCGTACCTCGTCGTCGCCGACCGGCTCGCCGCTCGCTCGTCACACGAGCCGGTCGAAGAAAAGCCGTTCTTGAACGAATGCCTTGCTGTCGGGCGTCAGTTGCTCTTGCAACATCGCATCAGCAGCGGTGAATCACTGTCCGTCGAGCTGTTCTCCACCGGGCTGCGACTCGCCCGCCACCGCGGACTGGTCGAGCCAGGCGGCGAGCGGGTCGCGGAGCTCCGGGCCGCGTTCGCACGCGAGTTGGAGACGCTCGTGAGCCGGGTGCACAGCTCTCGTTCGCTTGCGCTGAGGGACATCAGCGCGGTGCCCCCACCGTCGCCGGCAGTCGGGGGGCAGCCATGACCAGCGTCGCCGCGCTCCTCGCGTCCATCGCCGATGCGCCACCGGGTCCGTCGACGGCTGCCGTCTTCGATCTCGACGGAACGATCGTCCAGGGCTACACGGTGAAGACCGTCTACCGCGACCAGTTGAGCCATGCCGACATCACCCCGGGGCAGTTCAACCGTTTGGCGCTGGCCGCGCTGGACATGCGGTTCCGGCAGGCTCCCCTCGACAAGCTCATCGGCGTGGCCTTCGAGGCGCTGGCCGGGCGTACGGAGGACGAGCTCAGCGAACTCGGCGAGCGGCTGTTCCGCCAGGATATCGCCAGCCGGATCTATCCGCAGGCGCGCCAGTTGGTCCACGCGCACCGCAAGGCCGGGCACCGGATCGTGATGGCGACGTCCGCGACACCGTTCCAGGCCGACCCCGTCGCCACCGACATGGGTTTCGACACCGTGCTGTGCACGCGCCCGAAGGTGCGGGCCGGGACGCTCACCGGCGATGTGGACGGCGACATCCTCTGGGGCCCCGGCAAGGCGCGGGCGATCACCGACTACGCCCAACAAGAGGGCATCCACCTGTCCGACAGCTTCGCCTACAGCAACGGCACCGAGGATGTCCCGATGCTCAAAGCGGTCGGCCACCCACGGCCGCTGAACCCCGAGCCAGGACTCGCTGACATCGCACACATGCGCGGCTGGCCGATTGCCCGGCTCGAACCACCCCGCCGCGGTCTCACGCTCACCGCGGCCCTGCGCACCGGTGCGGCACTCACCGCCTTGAGCACATCGGCGACGCTGGGAGCCGCCATCGGACTGCTCAACCGCAACCGGCAGGCCGGCGCCAACGTTCCCACCGCAGCGGGCTGCGGCCTCGCCCTGGCCCTCGGCGGCATAACACTCAAGGTCACCGGTGAGAACAACCTGTGGAGCCATCGCCCGGCGGTGTTCATGTTCAACCACCAAAGCAGCCTGGACATGCTGGTGGTCGGCGACCTCCTTCGCCGCGACTGCACCGGGATCGCGAAGAAGGAACTGGCCCGCGACCCACGATTCGCCCCCATCGGCTGGGTCATGGACATCGTCTACGTCGACCGGGCACACACCCAGCACGCCAAAGAAGCCCTGCAGCCAGCGGTCAGCAAGCTACGCGAGGGCATCTCCATCGCCATCGCGCCGGAGGGCACCCGCTCTCCCACCTCGACGCTCGCCCCGTTCAAAAAGGGCGGATTCCACATCGCCCTACAAGCGGGCGTGCCCATCGTACCGATCGTCATCCGCAACACCGGTGAGCTCATGTGGCGCAACTCGGTTTGGCTGCACCCCGGCACCGTGGACGTCGCGGTACTGGAGCCCGTCCCGACGTCAGGCTGGAACCCCGACGACCTCAACGACCACGTCGCATACGTCCGCCAGCGCTTCCTCGACACGCTGGCCGACTGGCCAGGAGAGATCTCCCATGCCCCTTGAGGAAATGAGTGCGCGTTCCCGGCCACGTGGCCGCAGACGGTCGGTTCGCGGCCCCGACTCCCTCCGTACGGAGGGAAGTTCACGAGCGCAACGTCGAAAACCAGGAAGGAGGAGGCACCCATGGGGAACACGCCCTTGTTCGAGGGAGTGCACGTCGTCGATATCGCCAGCTTCATCGCCGCCCCCGCTGCGGCCACCGTCCTCGGTGACTTCGGAGCCGACGTCGTCAAGGTTGAACCACCACACGCCGGGGACACCTACCGGGCCTTCAGCCGTATGCCGCCCAATCCGAAGGTCGAAGGCAGCAATTACGCATGGCAGCTGACCAATCGCAACAAACGCAGCATCGAGCTGAACCTCAAGTGCCCACAGGCGCGAGCCGTGGTCGAGCAACTGGTGCGGTGGGCCGACGTGTTGGTGACGAACTTTCCGCCACCAACACGGGCCAAGCTGGGCCTGGAGTACGCAGATCTCGCCCCCCTCAACCCCCGGCTGATCTACGCGGACGTCACCGGCTTCGGTGAAACCGGACCGGACGCACACCTGCCCGGCTTCGACGCGACCGCGTACTGGGCACGGACCGGCCTGATGGACGTGACCCGCCAGCGTGGCGCACCTCCAGCGCTCAACGTGGCGGGCTCTGGCGACCACGCCACGTCGATCACCTTGTACGCCGGGATCGTCACGGCGCTGTACCGCCGCGAGAAGACCGGCGAGGGCGCACACGTGACCGCTTCCCTCATCGCCGAAGGCGCATGGGCGGAAGGTGTGTGGCTCCAGGCCGTGCTCGACGGCGCGGAGGACCCCCGCCCCATCGACCGCCTGAACCCGCCCAACGCGCTCGCCCACGCGTATCGCACCGCAGACGACCGCTGGCTGCTGTTGGCCTTCGTCAACGAGGACAAGCAGGTTCCCTTGTTCCTCAAAGCCATCGGCCACCCCGAGGCGGCGCAGAACCCACACTACGCCGACACCCCGAGCCGCCGCGCCCACGCGGCCGAGATCGCCGCCCTGCTGGACAAGACGTTCGCCACCCGACCCCTCGCCGACTGGCGTGCGTTGCTCGACGCCGCCGACATCACCTACGGAACGGTCCAGACGCTCGAAGAATGCGCCGAAGACCCCCAGCTCATCGCCAACCGGATCCTCGTTCCCATCGATGACGGCAGCGGCGGGGCGCACCTGACCATAGACAGTCCCGTGCGGCTGGAGCAGGAACCGAAAGTCAGCCCGCGTCCCGCCCCGGGCCTGGGCGAACACACCGAGTCCGTTCTCCGCGATCTCGGCTTCGACGCAACCGGAATCGAGAACCTGCGCCGCGCGGGAGCGATCCCGCCGCACCGCGCTGAAACGGACCACCCCTGACGAAACTCAGCCGGCCATCGCCTCGCGCCTGACAGGCATCAGCGATGCCACTTCGTGTCGAGATGGCCGCAAGGACCGGGCTCGGTTGCCGGAGGACCGAACATGATCAACCATTCCGCCTACGTGGTCGAGCCCTGGTGCCTGCGCGAGACCACTCTCCACTGGGACGTCCTGGCGCAGAGCGAATCGCTGTTCGCGTTGTCCAACGGATACATAGGATGGCGAGGCAACCTCGAGGAGGGCGAGCCGCACGGCCTGCCGGGGTGCTATCTCAACGGCGTCCACGAACTGCATCCACTGCCGTACGCGGAGGCTGGCTACGGGTACCCGGAGTCCGGGCAGACGGTCATCAACGTCACCGACGGCAAGCTCATCCGCGTCATGGTCGACGACGAGCAGTTGGACCTGCGGTACGGGCAGCTCCACGCCCACGAGCGGGTGCTCGATCTGCGAAGCGGACTGTTGCACCGGATGTGCGAGTGGACCTCGCCGACGGGCAAGACCATCCGCGTCCGCTCCACCCGTCTGATCTCCTTCACCCATCGGGCCATCGCTGCGATCGCCTACGAGGTGGAACCGCTGGACGACGAGGTACAACTCGTCGTCCAGTCCGAACTCGTCGCGAACGAGCCTGTGCCTCATCTAAGCGGCGACCCGCGGGTCGCCGCTGCACTGGAATCCCCGTTGCGGCCGGAAGAGAACGCCACCCGCGGCATGCAACTGTGCTTGGTGCACCGAACCGCCCGCAGCGGCCTGCTGATCGCCGCTGCCGCCGAACACATGGTGCAGGGACCGGCGAACACCCAGACCTTCAGCGAGAGCATCGACGATGTCGCCCGGCTCACCGTCATCAGTACCCTCAAGCCCGGCGAGACCCTCCGGCTGGAGAAGCTGGTCTCCTACGGTTGGTCGGCAACGCGCTCCCTGCCAGCCCTCCGTGATCAAGTAGACGCCGCACTCGCCGGAGCGCGCAGCGCCGGTTCGCAAGGACTGGTCCGCCAACAGCGCGAGTTCCTGGACGACTTCTGGAACCACGCGGACGTCGAGGTCGACGGCGACCCGGAGATCCAGCAGGCCGTCCGCTTCGCGCTCTTCCACGTGTTGCAGGCCGCCGCCCGGGCCGAACATCGCGCGATCCCAGCCAAGGGCCTGACCGGCTCCGGCTACGACGGGCACGCGTTCTGGGACACGGAGATCTTCGTCCTACCGATGCTCACCTTCACCTATCCACGCTGCGTCGCCGAGGCACTGCGCTGGCGCCAGCTCACCCTGCCCGCCGCGCGTGCCCGCGCCCGGCAACTCGGCCTGAAGGGCGCCGCGTTCCCGTGGCGGACCATCGACGGCGCCGAGTGCTCCGGCTACTGGCCAGCGGGAACCGCCGCCTTCCACGTCAACGCCGACATCGCAAATGCCGTGGTCCGTTACGTCTCGATCACCGGTGACGAGGAGTTCGAGCGAGCGACGGGTGTGGAGCTCCTGGTGGAGACGGCCCGGCTGTGGCTCTCCCTGGGCCACTACGACCCGCACGGCGGCTTCCACATCAACGGCGTAACCGGGCCCGACGAGTACAGTGCGCTCGCCAACGACAGCCTCTACACCAACATCCAGGCCCAGGCGAACCTACGCGCCGCCGCCGACACAGCCGAACGCCACCTGCAACAGGGGGCAGCACTTGGCGTTGACGAAGAGGAGACCAGGGTATGGCGAGATGCCGCGAACGCGATGACCCTGCCGTACAACCACGCACTGGGAGTGCACGAGCAGTCCCGGGGCTTCACCGACCTCCAGGCGTGGAACTTCGCTGACACCGGTCCCGACGACTACCCGCTGATGCAGCACTTCCCGTACTTCGACCTGTACCGCAAACAGGTGATCAAGCAAGCGGACCTGGTGCTGGCCATGTACATCTTCAGCGACGCCTTCGACGAGGAACAAAAGGCCCGTAACTTCGCCTACTACGAACCGCTGACGGTCCGTGACTCCTCCCTGTCCGCCTGCGTCCAGGCCGCCCTGGCGGCCGAGGTCGGCCATCTGCGACTGGCCTACGACTACCTGGGCGAGGCAGCGTTGATGGACCTGGCGGACCTGGAGAACAACACCCGGGACGGCCTGCACATCGCCTCGCTCGCCGGGAGCTGGATCACCCTGGTATGCGGATTCGGCGGCGTCCGCTGGCGCGCCGGCACCCTGCACTTCACCCCCCGGCTGCCTGAGAAACTCAACCGCCTCGCCTTCTCCGTGCACGTCCGGCAGCGATGCCTGCGCGTTGAGATCACCGGCTCCCACGCCTCATACACCTTGGCAGAGGGAGAACCGATCAAGATCCAGCACTACGGACAGATCGTGACCGTCTCCCGCGGCACCGTGGAAAGCCGTCCCCTCAAACCGCCGACCGCCTTGCCAGAGCCCTCCCAACCCCCAGGGCGCCGCCCTGAGCGCCCGCGCTGACACGGCACGTCACAGTGGGCGATCCGAGGCGGGGCTATCCCCTGAGGCCGTCGAAGGCGATATCGAGACGCCGGGGCCCTCGGAGAACCGCGCTTCGGCGGTACGGAGGTGGATCCTCGACCAGGCGCGGATTGTCAAGCCGGTGCACGAGTTCGGTGAGCGCGATCTGTGTCTCCAAGCGAGCAAGGGGGGCGCCGAAGCAGTAGTGCACACCGCTGCCGAAGCCCAGGTGCTGGTTGTCGGGACGCTCCGGAACGAAACGGTCGGGGTCGGCGAAGGGTGACGGCCGCCGTCATCGCGGTTCCTTTCAGATCCTTCTACTGGCAAGCCCCAAGCGCCACAGGCTCAACACCGCTGTTCAATTGGAGCCAGGGGGCCGTGATCGGCGAGGGCTCGAACAACGTCGGCGCGCGTGACAACACCGAGCATCTGTCCGTGGTGGTCGATGACCGGCAGGGCGTCACACTCATACAGAGTGAGCAGCTCCGCGATCCTGGTGATCCCCGTGTCCGGTCCCACCGTGGGCCGGTCCAGCCAGTTCACGTCGCTGACCCGGCGATGCCGTAGGGATGGGACGTCGAGAGACTCGTCCAGCAGTAGGTTCCCGTCCGACAGGACCCCGCGATGACGGCCGTACGAGTCCACTACGGCCAGGTGCCGGGTGTGGTGGAGCAAGAAGCGCTCCAACGCCTCCCACAGCGTCGCGTCGTCTCGGATGGTCGCGCTGACTGGGCCCACTAGGTCCACTGCGGTGAGCTGCGCGAGCGTCTGCGGCTGGTGGGAGTTGTTGGTCCGGTCTGCTGCCATTGATCGACCCCTTCTCCGCACACAGGTGACCATTCGCAATGGTAACGATCATTGCACGCAGAGAACGGTCCGGGCGCCGCGGTGCTCGGTGTAATCGCCGAGGACAGTGCGCAGGTGTCGTTCGCCGGTGATGAGGAGTCGGTCGGTGCATTCGGCGCGTGCTGTGCCTGTCCACCGTTCGGCGAATGCGTTCGATCGTGGGCTCTGCGGTGGGGTCGGGATGACAGTTGTGTCGTTGCAGGCGAAGACGGCGTCGAAGGTGGCGGTGAACGTGGCGTCGCGATCACGGATGAGGAACCGGAAGCACCCGGCTCTGTCTCCCAGGTCCATCAGCAGGTTTCGGGCAAGTTGGGCCACCCACTCGCCCGTGGGTTGGGCGGTGATGCCGAGGATGTGGATGCGCCGGGCCTTGGGCGAATCGGGCCCGGTCATCGCCGATTTCCGCCAGGACTCGGGCGCCTGTCAGCGAGGCGAGACCCGGAAAGCTCAAAGCGGCCACTCCCTGCTCGGGGATGTCCCCACGCCTGCTCAGTGGACCTCCTCACTTACCCGGCACAGACCGCATCGAGCCTCCCGGCCTGCCGAGAGGGTCCTGGGATGGTGGGGCCACCTGGTCCTTCGGCAGAGGGGGTTCCACCTCGGAGTGCGCGGTTCAGCGTTACTGCTCCGGGAGATGGCGGACGAAGTCCAGTAGCAGGGTGCAGAACGCAGAGGGCTGTTCCAGCGGCGCGAGGTGCCCCGCGGCGGGGATGACCACGGTTTCGCCTGCGCCCAGGTCCCGGGCCAGTCCTTCGCCACCCTCGAAGAAGTCGGGCATGTCGTGTTCACCGACACCGACCAAGGCGGGGACGGTCAGCGTGCGCAGCCCCGCCGTTCCCTCTACGAGCGGGTCCGCCGCCTGAGACGGCTCGCCGTGTGCGAGTTGTTCGGTGAGTTGGCCGCGGAGCATGCGGGCCGCGTGCGCGCGTACGTCGTCGGTCGCGCCGGCCGAGGTCCACGCTTCGACGCCGGCTGTCACGGCTGCGTCGAGGTCGCCGGCGGCGAGCGCCGTTCTTTCGGCGTTCCAGGCGGCTTGCAGACGGGGAGAGGCTGGCTGGTCGTGGGGCCGATACCCGACGAGCACCAAGCCTTCGACCCGCTCGGGCGCTGTGACGGTGGCCTGGAGTGCCACCAGGGCACCGAGGGAGTTCCCGGCTAGGACGAAGCGGTCGGCCCCGAGGTGGTCGAGGGTGTCGAGTACGTCCGTCCAGGGGGATACCTCGCGGTCGGCGGGCACGAGCGCGTCGCCGTGGCCGGGCAGGTCCAGGGCGATAGCCCGCAGGCCCGCATCGGCGAGCAGGGGAAGGTGGGCGCCCCACATGGTGCGGTCGGTGGGTCGGGCGTGCAGCAGGACGACGGGGCGGCCTCGGCCCGCTTCGTCGGAGGGCAGCAGCATGGCAAGCGTCTTTTCTTCGGTGGGGACAGGGAGGGGGAGAAGGAGGCGGGGAAACAGCCGGCTCACGGTGTGAAGGAGCAGGAGATCTGCCTTCCTGGGGCGGCTGTCACGCTGCGGCAGTCAGTTCGTCGGCCTCCGCGTCGCTCAGCCTCAGGGACGCCGCCGCCAGGTTCTCCTCAAGGTGCGCGACCTTGGAGGTCCCGGGGATGGGCAGGACGACGCCGGAGCGGGCCAGCAGCCAGGCCAGCGCCACCTGCGACGGGCCGGCGTGGTGGGCGGTCGCGATCCGGTCGACCGGGCCGCCGGGGCGGGCCAGCTCGCCCGCGGCTACCGGTGCCCAGGGAATGAAGCCGATGCCGTGGCGGGTGCAGTACTCCAGGACGTCAGCGGAGCTGCGGTCGGTGAGGTTGTAGCGGTTCTGCACGGTGGCTATTTCCACGATCGTGCGGGCCTGCTGGATCTGGTCGACAGTGACCTGGGACAGTCCGATCGCGACGATCTTGCCCTCGTCCTGGAGCCTCTTCAGTTCGCCGACCTGGTCCTCCAACGGGACCTTCGGATCGATGCGGTGCAACTGGAACAGGTCGATGTGATCCACGCCGAGTCGGCGCAGACTCATCAGGGCCTGCTGGCGCAGGTATTCGGGGCGGCCCACCGGCGGCCACGCGGCTGGACCGAGGCGCACCAGTCCCTCGTCGGTTCTGATCACGTCGGGTCCGTTGCGGGTCAGCCCGGCCTTGGTCGCGATCAGCACGTCGTCGCGGTAGGGATGGATCGCCTCCCGGATGATCTCCTCGCTCACATACGGGCCGTAGGAGTCCGCGGTGTCGATCAGCTGTACGCCGAGTTCGACGGCGCGGCGCACCACACGCACGCACTCCTGACGGTCGTCGGGCTCACCCCACACCCCGAGTCCGGTCAGGCGCATGGCGCCGAAACCGAGACGGGCGACCTTCTTGCCCGCGATCTCGAAGGTGCCGGCGGCGTCGGAGAGCGACGCAGTCATGATCGGGGTTCTCCTTCTTCTGCGGGCGTGGCGTGGTCCGTCAGGACCACTTCCTGCTCGGACAGCTGGCCGAGCAGGACCAGGGCGTCGGCGCTGGCGCTGCCGGGTTCCGCGCTGTACACGGACAGGTGCTGTCCGGGGGCGCTGGTGACGGCGAGTGCCTCGAAGTGCAGACGCATCTCACCCACCTGTGGGTGCCGCAAGTGCTTGTCTTCGTGCGTACGGGGACGGACCTCGTAGTGCGCCCACAGGCCCGCGAACGCGGGGCTGCGCATGCTCAGTTCGCCGACGACCCGCTCGATCCGCTCGTCCTGCGGGAACTGCGAGGAGGACGCCCGCAGGTTGCCCACCGCGATCCGCGCGGCGTGGTCCCAGTCGGCGTAGAACTCGCGCGCGAAGGGATCGAGGAAGATCATTCGCAGCAGGTTGTCGTACCGGGCGAAACCTCCGTACAGCTCCCGCGCCATCGCGTTGGCCGCCAGCACGTCCTGCGCCGCCCCGACCACGAAGGCCGGCACTTCACGCATGCCGTCCATCAGCCGCAGCAACTGCGGAGCGACGCTGGTCGTGGCAGCCGCCGTCTCGAAGACGGACAGGCCCAACCGGAAGAGATGGGTGGCCGCCGCGTCGCTCAGCCGCAGGGCCCCGGCGATCGCCCGCAGCACCTGCTCGGACGGGTGCCGCTCACGGCCCTGCTCCAGCCGGATGTAGTAGTCCGTGCTCATCCCGGCCAGCAGCGCCACTTCATCCCGCCGCAGCCCCGGCACCCGCCGCGACCCGTCGTCGGGCAGGCCGACATCGGCTGGCGCGACCGCCGCCCGGCGGGCTCGCAGGTAGTCGCCGAGTTCGTTCACGCTTTCCATGACAGCCACGCTAATCGCGGACGGACGCCGGGGCGTGGGTGCGCTGCACCCATCCGAACATGACAGCCGAGCACGCATCCACGGATAGCCGCAGCACACCCTCCCACGCCCGCGGCCCGCGCTCGTAGCGTCGGTGCTGTCTCCAGTCACCGCGCTGCCGACGCACTCCGATGTCGTCTCTGCCGTCCTCATCCCGGGCACGTCAAGGAAGCCGTCACGGCAGCGTGACAGCTTCCTCGACCTCGGAACCGGAGTTCCTTCATGCCCGGAGCATTCGCCAGCGCTGTCGTCCCGGCCCAGGTCGCCAAGGTGTGGTGCGTGGTCCGCGACTTCGGTGGCCTGGCCATCTGGCAGCCGGCCGTCGCCGATTGTGTCCTGTCGGACGTACAAGCACCCGACCGTGTCGGTTGCGTCCGCACTCTGTCCATGGCCGGTTCCTCATCCGCGACCGCGACGCGAAGTTCACCGCCGCCTTCGGCGCCGTCTTCGCTGGCAACGACACAACCGTCATCCCGACCCCGCCGCAAAGCCCTCGGTTTCCGAACGGCATAGGGCCAGGGCGAGCATGGCTTGACGGCCAACCGGCAGTCTGCGCCAGCGTGTTCCGATCTCGCGGTGCCGGGCACGGAGCTGCCCGGTCAGGTACGCAGGGTGCGGCTGGACAGATCGATCGACGACGGGTGGACAAGCACCGAAGCTCCGGGCCGACAGGGGTGATCTTGGTCGAGAACCCATCTGCCAGGAGCTTTGTCCGTTGCGCAGCCGTCCAACTTGCCCACGAAAACCCCAGGTTGAAAGAACCTCCCTATTGCACTAATGAAGCAGTTGAATGGGGGTGGCGGACATGACCTCGGGGAAAGAGGAGCACAGTGAGCGATGGAACGGGTCGCCAGGGGCCTGCCGGCCGGACCTGCGGGCTGGTCGGCCTCAACGGGGCTGGGAGGACAACGTTGCTGGAGACTCACGACCAACCTGCTGGAGCCGACCGTCGGTGCGGTTCGGGTCTCAGGCGCGGCGCCCGAGTCGGCGGCGGCCGACCGCCGCACCACTTTCCTCAACCAGGGAAAGCCGCACTTCCGCCGCTTCACCGTGGAGGAGACGCTGCGCCTCGGCCGCGAGTTGACCCCGGGCTGGGACCAGCGGGCCGCCGAGGAGTTCGTCCGGGCGGGCAACGTGCTGTTCAACGCGAAGGTCGGCGCCCTGTCAGGGGGCAGCGTACCCGGGTCGCCTTCGCGGTCGCCTTCGGCAAGCGCCCGGGCCTGCTCCTGCTGGACGAATCTCTACTCACCGGCCTTCGGACCGACGAAGGCATCCTCGCCGAGCTCGGTCGTCATGCCGCCGTCGAAGGGCGCACCAGCGCACGGCAGTTGACCGCAGTCGTGCATCGTGAAGGGCCGATCGGCGGTGACTGGCAGACGGGCACACCCAACCTGAAGGAGCCGGTCCTCGCATATCTGCGCTCCGCGGAGGCGCCGACCCTGTTGACCTGGAGCGCCCGGGTCGCCGACCCGAGCGGCGCAAGGGTGGTGGCGGCATGACCATCCGGACCGGCAGCACGACAACCGCTTCCCTCCGGGCGGCCCGTGGCCTGCGACTGCGGGGCGTGACCTGGCTCATCTGGCGTCAGCACCGGGCGACGTTCTGGACGATGATCGCCGCCACCGCTGCGGGCGTCGCCTGGATCGCTTTCCAACGAGCCCGGATGATGGAGTACCTCGACCTGTACAGCTGGCCTCATCCGAAGTCGGACGACTGGATCCAGGGCTTCACACCGCACATCCAGTCGTTGCACCAGAGCGGCTACGCCGTCGCTCTCGTCCCCGGCCTGCTTGGCGTCTTCGTGGGTGCGCCGCTGCTCGCGGGCGACCTGGAGAACGGCACGGTGAAGCTCGTCACCTCTCAGTCCGTGAGCCGTGTCCGCTGGCTCTCCGCCAAACTCGGCATCACCCTTTGCGTGGTGGTGGTCTGCACCATGGTCCTCTCCCTTGCGTTCGGCTGGTGGTGTGGACCGGTCAAGGCGACCCCGGTCCTATCGTGGGCCGACGATCCGGTGATTGACAGCACCGGCCCGATGCCCACTTCGCTGACGCTGTTCACCGTGGTCGCGGGCGTCGCGATCGGCATGCTGCTGCGTCGGGTGCTGATGGCCATGGTGGTTACCTTCGGCCTCGCCGTCGTCGTGCAATTCCTGTGGGGCTACTTCCGGCTCAGCCTCGGCACTGTGGCCACGGTGACCACTCACGACGGCGTTGCAGCGCCCACCCTGCGGCTGCCGCCCGGGGCGTACCTGACCGACCAGTCCTTCCTGACCAGCTCGGGCAGGACCATAGGTTGGAGCACCTGTACTTCCGAACCGCCAGGCAAGGCCCACGCCGCCTGCCTGGCCAAGGACCACGTCGTCGGCTGGTCAGTGGAATACCTCCCGCTCTCACGGATGTTCACGGTGCAGTGGTCCGGGGCGGCGGTACTGCTGGCGATGGCCTGCGCCGTCATGGCGTTCGTCCTCCTGCGCAGCCGCCAACGGCTCGTCTGACTGTGGCGCCGACCCACGGGCCGGAGCCCGGCCGTCAGGGCACGCGGCGGATCCAGACGAAGCAGAACGCGGTGAGCAGCATCGTCAGGACCAGGCACATCGCGGTTTCCGTGACCATCATGGGCCAGTTGGCAGCGGCAGAGTGGATGTCGGCGTAGGCCCGGACGACCTCGTGCTGGTGGGCCAGGCACAACGGCTCGTTCGATGGGCAGGACAGCTGGTCGCTGCCGCTCGTGCTGTTCATGTCGGTCGGTTGCGGGATACGTAGTCCGCCCGCGGTCAGGAAGCCGTTGTCCACCAAGGTGGCGTCGGGGGGCAGCGCCGGGGCGAGGAGTGCGGACAGTCCGGTCGGTGACTCCGGGCCGACCGCTACGAGATGTACCGGCGCGCTGATCGTCTCCGGCCGCACGAACGCCAACCGTAGCCGGTCGATCAGCACCCGCAAGCCGCTCATGACGACCGCGGTCACCGCGATGGAAGTCACCGTCCGCCGCACGAGCAGGCCGATGGCCGCGCCCAGCGCGACCCCGAGTAGACAGAAGCCCACCACGACTGGTCCGGAGGTCGATCGGGACATCCCCGTGTACCAGTGGTAGTAGGCCGGGAACCGGCCGAGGACGGTGTTCACCCACCAGGTAGAGACCACCGCCAGGATGGTGGCGCCTACCAGGGTGACGGCGAACAGCACGCCCAGCCGCCCGGCCAGCCAGCGAGTGCGGGAGATCGACTGACTCCATGCAAACTGGTATGTGCCACTTTCGAGTTCCTTCGCCAGCAGGGGCGCCCCGCAGAAGAGCCCCAGCGCGGGCGGTAGCGCTATCAGCACGAGACCGGTGCTCTCCACGGTGCTGCCGTAGGCGTCGTCCAAAGCCGAGACCGCAGCCGAAGTCCCTTCGCAACGCCAGGGCTCGTAGCCGATGGTGCAGCCCTGAAGGTGGTGTGCGGTCACGTAGGAGCTGACCTCGTGGCCCTGATAGGTCAGCCAGCCGCAGACCACGGTGAGCGTCGCCAGGGTTGCACCGAAGACCGTCCGGCCCTGGCGAGCGCTCACCCAGACCACGCCCGACAGCCGGGCGCCGCAGCCGCGCCAGAGCCGCCGCGCCCAACCGCCGAATCCGCCGCCGGACGAGCTCAGTGCACTGAGGCTCACCGACCCCTCCTCGCTGTGTCGCGGATGGTGGCCGCGCGTGCACTTGCGGTGATTAAAGGGGGCGCCTCGGGTGAGCGCAGGTAGGACATGAGGACGTCCTCCAGGGATGGCGCCGCCACCTCCCACCCGTCGGCGACCCCGACCAGCGGGCGCACCAGGGCGGTCAGCTGTCGCCCTGACCGCCGCACCTCCACCGCGTCGTGCAGTTCCGGCTCAGGCAGCGGATCCTCGGCGTCGTGTGTCCCCACCAGCAGCCGGTGACGGTCGAGTATCTCGTCCACCTCACCGGCCAGCAGCGTCCTGCCCGCGCCGAGGAGGAGCACGAAGTCGCAGATGCCTTCCAGTTCACGCAGCACATGAGAGGAGATGAGCACGGTGGTGCCGTGTTCGGCGGCCTCGGCCATCAGGGCACCGGTGAGCTGACGCCGGGAGACAGGGTCGACGTCGGACATCGGCTCGTCGAGCAGCAGCAGTTCCGGTTGCTTGGCCAGAGCCAGCGCGAGCGCGACCCGGGTGCGCTGGCCGCCGGACAGGGAGCCGACGCGTGCGGTCAGGGGTAAGTCGCCCTGACGCACCACGTGCTCGGCGGTCGACTGGCGCCATCCCGGGTTGAGTTCCCGGCCCAGCCGCAGGGTCTCTGCGACGGTGAGACGCGGGTAGAGCGGCTTGTCCTGCGCCAGGTAGGCGACGCGCCGACGCGACGACGGGGTGCCGGGAGGCTCACCAAGGACCGTGATGCTTCCGCTTGTCGGCCGGATCAGACCCGCCGCCAGCGCCATGAGCGTGCTCTTGCCCGCGCCGTTGGGTCCCACGAGGCCGCAGATGCGCCCCGTGGGTATCCGGAACGAGCAGTCCCACAGCGCGCGACGGCGACGGTACAACCTGCCCAGCCCGATGGCTTCCAGGGCCGGGACGCCGTCGTACGAGGTAAGCGGCGTCGGCGTCCCGGGCGGGTGACCGAACGAGTCCTCGGCGGCGTGGGACGCCTCGCTCATCCAGCGTCCCCCGCCCGGTGTCCCGCCGCGGTGGCGGGCGTGACGGGGAACCAGCTGTCCAGCGCGGAGGCGATGAGCGCTGCCGCGTCCTCCCGGTCGAGCCCTGCCGCACGTGCTCGCCGCATCCAGTCCGTCAGTTCGGCGTGCAGGGCCGAGTCCGCGGTCGCCTGCGGCTTGCCGAGCGATTGCCGCACGAACGTGCCGACCCCGCGGCGGCTCTCCACCAGTCCTTCGCGTTCGAGCTCGCGGTACGCCTTCAGCACGGTGTTGGGGTTGACGGCGGTTGCCTCGACCACCTCGCGGGCGGTGGGGAGCTGTTCCCCGGGGTGCAGGAATCCCAGCCGCAGCGCCCGCTTCGTCTGCTCGACGATCTGCAGATAGGTGGCGACTCCGCTGTGCCGGTCGATGAGGTACTCCATCACGCCCCTTTCGTCTGCTCTGCCCGCCCATTTTCCCTAGTCATCTAGTGAACTCTAGTCCGCTGTCGCGTCCGTAGGTCCGGCGCCGCTTGACAACATCAGCAGGGCCATGGCCACTATTCAACTAGATACCTAGTGGAAGTGGGGAAGTGGTGGGCGATCTGATCGGATATGGGGGCGCACTCGGCGCCCCAGCTCGGCTCCTCGACCGGAGCCCGGACGTGGGCACGGCCGCCCTGACCAACCGGCTCGCTCCACTGTTGACCGATCGCGTCCGCGGTGAGTCTGGTCTGCCAGGGATCCGGCGTCGCGGGAACCTCTCCGGCCAACCTGCCCCGGCAACTGCCCGCCTGGGTCGTCGTCGAGCGCAGGGACCCGACCATCAAGTCGCCGTGCGTCAAGGGCGAGACCTCGCGCATGCTCGCCGCCTACCGCGACTTCGGCTATCGGACCGTCTCCGAGGAGAACGGAATCGTCATGTCGCGCAAGCCTGCGTCGCGGTGAAAGCCAAGTTCTTCGATCCGGCCCGAACACACCAGTAGGACCAAAGGACATGAATGTGCAAAGCTCCAGTCACCTCAAGGCAGCCGTACAGCTCGACGTTGCCATTCTCGTGGAGACTGAGGTGTTGTTGCGGGGGCTCACCTCACTGCTGACGCAAATCTCACGCGTAACCATCGTGGGTCAACGCGAGTTGCCCTCCGTGTGGCCGGAGCGTGACCATGACCCCGCGCGCCTGATAATCGCCACACTGCCCGAGTGGAAACGCATTGCGGCCAACGACTTGACGTGCGGAGGCAGTCGGCCGCTCGTTTTGCTCATCGGAGAGGACATCCACAGCAGGGACATATCGCTCCCCGGCGACCTGCCCTGCGACGGCGTCATTTCGCTGGCTGAGACCACCGTGCCCACACTGGACGACACGTTGCGGCGTGCCGTTCTGGGCGAGATGCCCATGCCCGCCGGTCTGGCCCGCGAACTGCTGGCGGCGAGTCGAGGGAAACTGCGCCAGTGCAACGGGCATTCCGTCGCGTTCACGAGCAGGGAGAAGGAGACCCTCAGCCTGCTGGCCCAGGGCTACAGCAACAAGCAGATCGCCAAGTCGCTAGGGATCTCCGCGCACGGAGTGAAGCGATTGGTGGGGGCCATACTGCTCAAGTTGGGTGCGCCCAACCGCACCACGGCAGTGATCATGGCGATGAACGAGGGCCTGGTGTGAGCGCGTCCCGGCGCGTACTCGGTCGCTGGAAGAGCGCACGCGGCCGCCGTCACCTGGGCCCGCTCGACGGCGGTCGGCTGTGCGTGCGGCCGGGTGTTTGGAGGGTTCCGCAAGGACGCCGAAAGGTGCGGTTATCCGAAGGACCACCGGCGTAGGCCGACCGTGAAGCCACCGGGTCCGCAGAGCGCGACGGCGCTGCCGTAGCCGGGGGCGACGGAGAGGTCCCGCACCCGCCAACCCGCTCCCTGCGGACCGGAGACCAGCAGGGGTGCCTCGCCCAGGGTGGGGAGTCGGATGCCGTGCGGCAGGAGGTTGGCACCGGCGGCCTTCACACACGCTTCCTTACGCGTGAACAGGCGCACGAAGAGCCGGGCGCGGGCAGCCGGGGGCGCCGCCCTGACGGCGGCCGCCTCTGCGGCGGGGAAGAGCCGGACCGGGGGCTTGAGGTCCCATCGGCCGGTGATCCGCTCGATGTCCACGCCGACCTCGCGATCGGCGACCGCCAGCAGCGCCAGGCCGCCCGAATGGCTCAGGCTGACGTGCCGCCTGTCCGCCAGGCCGGCCAACTCGGGTTTGCCGCGCGGCCCGAAGCGCCAACGCACCTGCTCGGGTGGGACGTTCAACAGGTCGGCGAGTATCAGCCGGGCTGCGGCGTGAGTCATCGTGTACCGGCTGCGGCTCACCGGGTCGAGCAGCCGCTCGCACCGTGCTCGTTCCCTGTCATCCAGCAGAGCCGTGAGCCGGGGGAAGGCAGCCGCTGCCGGACGCAGGGCGATGGTCCAGATTTCGACATGGTCGGCAGCCGTCATTTCGGCCACGTTAGATCCCCGCCCGAGCATGGGCAATCGACCGGTTCGGCCCTGGCAATTTGTCCAGGCCGTTCGATCGAACTCCTGGTGGTTGGATGCCGGGAAGCGACGGCGTGAGATTGATCCCGAAGATCAGCAGGCCCACCGGATCGGAGGGACATGCACGCGATTGTCATCGCTGGCGGCAAGGGCACCCGGCTGGGGGCCCTGACCGCCAACACCCCCAAAGCTCTGATGCGGTTTGGCGATCGCCCGTTGTTGGAGATCAATCTCCTGCAACTGCGTCAGGCGGGTGCCACTCGGGTCACCCTCTGCGTTTCACACCTCGGCCATGCGATCGAGCGTGAAATCACCAACGGTGAGCAGTTCGGGCTGCGTGTCGACTACTGCCGTGACCCAGGTCTGTTGGGCACGGCGGGTCCGCTGCGCCTCGTGCCCGACTGGAGCGTGCCGGCGCTCGTCGTGAACTGCGACATCCTCACCTCGCTGGACTTCGCTCGCCTTTACCGGACGCACCGGGAGAGCGACCGGACGCTCACGATCGCCACCAAGCGCCGTGAAATCGCCGTGCCCTTCGGCGTGCTGGACGTGGCGGACCAGGGCACCGTACGGGCCATCCGCGAGAAGCCGACCCTGTCGTTCGATGTCTCCGCCGGCATCTACGTGGTGAATCCAGAGGTGCACTCGTCGATCCCCGCCGACGAACCGGCCGATATGCCATCGCTTATACGGGCCCTCCTCGAGCGGGGCAGCTCCGTAGGCACGTACCCGTTCACCGAACGGTGGCACGACATCGGCACGCCGGACAGCTACCAGGCCGCACGGAACGAGTACCTCGCGGATCCCCACGCCTTTCTCGCGCCGGAACCCGTCGGCATCACGGGCGAAGGGACATGAACGACCTGCTGGTCGCCATGGAGCGGCATGCGGCGGAACGACCGGACGCGGTGGCCGTGCGCGCTTTCTCCCGGGGGGCGTGGACCGACACCTCCTGGCGTCAGCTCGTCACCCTGGTGCAGAAGGCGGCGAGCGGCGTGCGGTTGCCGCGGGAGCATGCTCGTGTCCTCCTCGTCCTGGACAACTCCGCCCACGCCGTCGCGGTACTACTCGGACTGCTCCGCGCCGGCGCGGACGTGATCTGCGTTGAGCGGGACAACTCGCACCTGGGCGACCCCCGTTCGGTCCTGCGACAGGTGGACGTGGGCGCGCTGATCATGTGTGACGATGCCGGTCACCCCACGGGCAGCGCGTCCGCGGACCTGCCGTTCGCCCGGTACAGCTACGCCGATCTGCTGTCGGGCCCGCAGGAGGAGACGTCCAGGCCCGCCACCGCGGGCACGGCGACCGTCCACCAGTTGACCTCCGGGTCCACGGGCGAGCCGCGCATCGTGCGCCACACAGCCGCGTCGATCGGCCGGGGCGGCGCCATCTACCAAGAGATCTTCGACTACCAGCCGGTCGACCGGATCCTCCTGACGGTGCCTCAGGCGCACTCCTTCGGCATGGTCGGGGGAGTCGTGGCCGGTTTGCTGTCCGGCGCGGGCATCGTCCTGCTCGACACGTTCAGCCTCACCGCGGTCCACAGTGCCCTCGCGGACGGCGTCACCGTGATGCTCGGCACGCCCCTGGTCTACCGGCTCCTGGCCGCCGCGCCGCCGCCCCCGGACCACCAGTTACGACTTGCGCTTTCCTCCGGCGGCCCGCTGTCCGCGGACCTTGCCGACGCGGCCGAGCGGACCCTCGGGCTGCGGGTCAGCCAGGTGTACGGAAGCACCGAGACCGGCATCATCGCCTTCCAGCCACCCCGGGCCGAGCCGTGGCCCGCACAGGCCGTCGGCATCGCCGCCCCCGGTGTCACCTGGCAGGCCCGCCCGGAGGGGCTGGTGGTCACGACCTCGACAATGTTCACCGGCTACCTCGAACCCGGTGGTGTGACACCGTCCGGCGCGGCCGACGGCTACGCCATCGGTGACCTGGCGCGGATCGACGAAGGCGTCCTGTACCTGACGGGGCGTAAGGACACGTTCATCAACGTCGGTGGCCGCAAGGTCAACCCGGCGCGCGTAGGGCGCATCGTGCTCGCGCATCCGGCGGTGCGGGACGTACACGTGTTCGCGCTGGACAGTCCTTCCGGTGAGCAGGAGGTACACGCCGCCGTTGTGGCCCCGGCCGAAGACGCCGCGCGGATTACCGCCCACTGCCGGGACAGGCTCGCCCGCTACGAGGTGCCGCGGGTGCACTTCGTGACCCGGCTGCCCCGCTCGGCACTGGGCAAGGTCGACCTCTCCCGGCTGCTCGCGGAACTGCCATCCGCTGCTCCATCCCGTTTGCCTGAGACGCCCTGAGAACTAGGAAAGCGAGGACCACCGTGGTCACCGAACGACACACGGATGACGGTTATACCGCGGTCATCGGTCTGGGATACGTGGGGCTGCCGCTGGCGGCCGCCCTTGCCACCGCCGGCTCCCGGGTGGTCGGCATCGACAACGACCCCACGGTACGGGCCGCGATCCAGGCCGGCGCCCCCCTCTTCCGGGAACCGGGGCTGCCCGAGCTCCTGGCCGACACCGTCGACCGGTTCAGCGTGGTCGACGCGCTGCCCGACGCGCGGCCCGGAGCGGTGATCGTGTGTGTCGGCACCCCGCCCGAGCCGAAGACCCACCAGGCCAACCTGGCCCATCTGCGGGCCGCCGTCGACATGTTCGCGCATCTCGTCGACGAGAACTGTCCGGTGATCATCCGCAGCACGGTGCCCGTCGGCACGTGCCGCGACGTCGTACTGCCCCGGCTCACCGCGCACCAGCCCGCGCCGCTGCTCGCCTTCTGCCCCGAACGCACCATCCAGGGCACCGCGCTGGCCGAGATACGTTCCCTACCGCAGATCATCGGCGGTCTCGACGAGCGCTCCACGGCCGCCGCCCGCCAACTGCTCGCCCCAGTCATGCCGGACCAGATCACGGTCTCCAGCATGGAAGCCGCCGAGATGGCCAAGCTGGTGTGCAACGCGCACACCGACGTGATCTACGGCTTCGGCAACGAGGTCGCCATGATCGCAGAGGGGCTCGGGCTGGACGCGAACGAGGTGATCGCCTCCGCCAACCTCCGCTATCCCCGTCCGGACATCTCCCGGCCGGGGTTCGTCGGTGGCAGCTGCCTGGTGAAGGACCCTTACATGCTGCTTGCGGCAGCCCGCCGGGCCGGGCACCAGGCCGACATGGTGGCCTCGGCCCGCGCGCTGAACGAACGCGTTCCCGAGCACGCCGTGCACCGGGTTCTCAGGGCGCTGGCCGCGCGCGGGCGCGACCTCGCCGAGGCCACCGTCATGATCTGCGGCATCGCCTACAAAGGCACACCCGAGACCGACGACGTCCGCGGCTCAGCCGCGACACCGACCCAGGCGATCCTCGCCGGCCGAGTCGCCCGCCTGATCGGGCACGACTTCGTGGTCGGCGACGACCGGATCGCCGCCATGGGCTTCGAGCCGTCCGAACTCGCAGACGGCCTCAGCAAGGCGGACGCCGTGCTGCTCCTGTCGGACCATCCCGGCTACGACAGACCCGATGTGGCCGGACTGCTGGCCTCGTCCCCCGTCGTGTTCGACATGTGGGGCATGTGGCAGCACTCGCTAGCCAGCACCGCCGGCGTCGAGTACTTGAGGTTGGGCCGTGGCTGAGCACGCACTCATCACTGGCGGAGCCGGCTTCATCGGCGCGCATCTCGCCCGCAGGCTGCTGGAAGAGGGCGTCGAGGTCACGCTGCTCGACGACTTCTCGCGCGGCAGGCAGGACGAGACCCTGGCGCGGCTCGCGCGGCGGGCCACGCTCGTTCGCCACGACCTGACGCAGCCGATCCCACCTGGGCTGCTTCCCCGGCACGTGGACACCGTCTACCACCTCGCGGCGGTGGTCGGCGTGCAGCGCACCGCCGACAGCCCGCAGCGGGTGCTGCGCACCAACGTGCTGGCTGCCAGCAACCTCCTCGACTGGTGCGACAAGGCCGGTCCCGACACTGTCTTCCTCAGCTCCACCAGCGAGTTCGCGGACGGCGCCGCGCAGTCGGGCCTGGCGCCATTCCCCACCCCCGAGGACGTTCCCTTCGTACTGGCCCAGCCGCGTTCGACGCGTGCCAGCTACGCGCTGAGCAAGGCGGTCGCCGAGAGCATGTTGTGGTACAGGGCGGGGCAGACACGGGTGCGGATCGGCCGCTACTTCAACGTGTACGGCCCCCGTATGGGCCACTCGCACGTGATCCCCCAGTTCATCGGGCGGATTCAGCAAGGTGAGGACCCCTTCCGCATCTACGGCGCCTACCAGTCCCGTGCCTTCTGCCATGTCGACGACGCGGTGGCGGCCACCCGGGCGCTGACCCGGTTGCCCGGTGACGAGCCGGTGGTCGCCAACATCGGCGACAACACCCGCGAAATCCAGATCGTCGACCTCGCCCGGCTGCTGTTCGAACTCGCGGGTGTCTCCCCGCAGGTGGAGATCCTCGATTCGCCCAGCGGCTCCCCCGAGCGCCGGCTCCCGGACGTCGCCGTGTTGCACGGCGCCCTCGGCAGGCGTGAGACCGTGCCGCTGGAACAGGGGCTGCGGGAGATGCTGGACTGGTACCGGGCGGAGTCCCGGTGAGCCGCATCGCCACCGTCTCGCACCGTTGTGGCCCTGGACGAACCTGCGGCTCGGAGACCATGGCGGTGCGCACCGCCGAGGCGTTGACCGCAGCCGGCCACGAGGTGTTCCTCGTGGAGACCTCGGCCGACTGGCCCGCCACACCGCCGGACGTGGTCCACGCCTACGACCTCGCCACGCCCGAACCGGTCGTGATGGCCCACCGGTACGCGACCGACACGGGCACACCGTTCCTGCTCACCCCCGCATCCACGCCCCAGCTCTGGCCTGACGCGGCGGTGGGCGCGATGCTCTGCCGCGCCGCCGACCGCGTCTTCGCGCTGACCGACCACGAAGCGGCCATGCTGCGCGACCGCGGCGTCGAGCCCGACCGCCTCCGTCTGATTCCGCAGGCCCCTGACCTGGTCGGCGTCGCCGACCCCGCGGGCTTCCGCGAACGTCACGGCATCACGGGGGACATGGCGCTGTTCCTGGGCCGCCGGATACCCACCAAGGGATACGACGTGCTGCGCGACGCCGCGACGGCGGTCTGGCGCGAGCACCCGGACACGACCTTCGTGGTGGCCGGGCCCCAGGGGGACGCCCCGCCGTGGGACCATCCGAACGTTTGCGACCTCGGTCTGGTCGACGGCCAGACCAAGCACGACGCCCTCGCTGCCGCGTCCGTGGTGTGCCTGCCGACCAGCGCGGACGTGTTCCCGCTGGTGTTCGTCGAGGCGTGGGCATGCGGGCGCCCAGTGGTCAGCGGTGCCTTCCCGGGCGCGCACGGGGTCGTCCGGGACGGGGTCGACGGCCTGATCGTCGACCCCGAGCCGACCGCGGTAGCGGCCGCGCTGATCCGGTTGTTCACCGACTCGCGGTCGCGGGAGCGGCTCGGCGCGGCGGGCCTGCGGCGCGTGCACACCGAGATGACCTGGTCCCGCGTTGCCGATGTGATCACGCATGCGATCCCACGCACACCGGAGGCGATGTTCCATGGCACCCGATGACACCAGACGCGACGTGGCGTTCGCGGACAACACGATCGGCGAGGAGGAGGCCGCCGCCGTGTCCGCCGTCCTCCGGTCCGGGTGGCTGTCCGCGGACCGCGAAGTCCGTGCGTTCGAGGAGGAGTTCGCCGCGGCCGCGGGATCGGCGGACGCCGTATTCGTCAGCAGCGGCACGGCCGCGCTGCACCTGGCCGTCCTGGCGCTGGACCTGCGGTCCGGCGACGAGGTGATCATGCCCTCCCTCAGCTTCGTCTCGGCTGCGGCGGTCTGCGCGCTGCACGGCGTCGTTCCGGTGTTCGCCGACATCGAGTCAGTGGCGGACCTGACCGTCTCCGTATCCGATGTCGAACGGCTCATCACCCCTCGGACCAGGGCCATCGTCGTGATGCACTACGGCGGTCATCCGGCGCACATCGAGGAGTTCGTGGCCCTGGCACGGCGGCACGGTCTGCGCGTCATCGAGGACGCCGCGCACGCCCCGCTGGTCTCCCGGCCCGGCGGCATGCTCGGCACCATCGGCGACATCGGGTGCTTCAGTTTCTTCGCGACCAAGAACATGACCACTGGCGAGGGAGGAATGGTCCTCGCCAAGCAGCCCGCGGTACTCGCCCGGGTACGGAGCATGCGCTCGCACTGCATCGACGGCTCGTCCCGAAGCCGAACGGCGTCCGGCTCGGCCGGCTACGACATCGCCTCGGCCGGCCTCAACTACCGCCCCACCGAACTGGCCGCGGCCATCGGCCGGGTCCAACTCGCCAAGCTCGACAAGGATCGGGCACGGCGCCGCGACCTCGTGTCGACCTATCACCGCGCCCTCGTCGGCATCGCGGAGCTCGAAGTGCCGTTCGCCAGCCGCGCGGACGACTCCGCGGCCCACCACCTGCTCCCGGTCCTGCTGCCACGCGGCCACCACCGGGACCGGGTCAGAAACCGGCTGCGCTCGGTCGGCGTGCCGACCTCCGTGCACTACCCGCCGACGCACCTGATGACGTACTACCGCCACGGCGCGCCCGAGGCGCACGGCCTGCGCGAGGCCACGGTCGGGCTGGAACACCTGCCGCACACAGAGGCCGTTGCGGACCGCCTGCTCTCCCTGCCGCTGCACGCCAAGCTCGATACGTCGGACGCCGGGTACGTGGCGGACCGGCTCGCCGAGGCCCTCGCGGCGGAAGAGGCCGGCGCATGACACCCCCTGTGTCAACCTCACGCCGCTTGAGTGGGCGGTGGGGAGGTTGTGAAGCGCGAGGCTCCGCCGTGTTTGGCGGGGTCGTAGGGCTCGTAGTTGAGCCAGCATCGGTAGATCACGCGGATCCAGGCGCGAGCCAGGACGCGGACCGCCTGAGGATGATCCATGCCCCGTTTGCGGGCGCGCTGGTAGATGTCGGCGGCCCAGGGGCTGTCGAAACGGCTGTTGTGCGCGAAGTTGGTCATGGCTGTACGCAGGCGCTTGTTGCATGCCCAGCGGTAGGACACGCTCCGATGGCGCCCGGACGCCTTGGTGACCGGGGCGACACCGGCGAAGGCGGCGATGGCGTCCGGGCCGTCGTAAGCGGTGCGCGAGTCGCCCCACTCGGCCAGGATCTGCGCGGCGTTGACGCGTCCGGCCCTCGGCAGCGAGGCGAAGGTATGCCCGTCGGGATGCTGGGCGAGGTGGGCGTCGACCGACCGGTCGAGGTCCTTCCTGACCGCCCCGAGCGTGCGCAGCACGGTGACCAGGGCGATCACGGCGTCGCGTCCGGCGTCGGTCTCCGGATCGCTGGTCACGCCGGGCGGTGCCGCCCGCAGGCGTTCCAGCAGCTGGAGCGGGCTGCGACGTCCGCAGTAGCCGTGCTTGATGCAGAAAGCGGCCATGCGCTTCTCGCCCAGCTTCGCGGCGGAGGCCGGGGTCGGGTAGCGGGTGAGGAAGTCCAGCGCGATCGGCGATTCGACGTCGGCGAAGACGTGCTTGGCGCCGGGCCAGAAGACATCCAGCAGCGAGCTGAGCATGTTGGTGGCCATCACCCGCAGCCGGACCAGGTCATCGCGGGTGCGGACTACCGTGCGCAGGGCCTTGGTCTGCGGGGAGAACGGGCGGGCGGCGCTGAGCTTGTGGTGCCGCAGCCGCAGGTACTCGGCGATGACCAGCGCGTCACCCGGGTCGGACTTCGCGCCGGAGAGGACCTCGGCGTCCCGCCATGCCTTGATGGCATTGGACTTCACCGGCACCACCGGGTGTCCGGCCTCCAGCAGCACGTCCACCAGGCGCCCGTCCGGTCGCTCGATCGCCACGGGCATGTTCTCCGCCTCGCCGAACTTCACCAGCCTGCGGGCCAGTTCGGCAAAGCCGACCGCGGTATGGGCGATCGTGAACTCGGCGCGGGCCCGGCCGGACTCGTCCAACACGCAGACCGCGTGCTCGGCCGATCCCCAGTCGATGCCGACATAGTGCTCGCTCTCGGGAAGTGCCACAGCTCTCCTCGTGCCTATCAGCGACAGGCCGGTGACGAAGCTGATCACCGGGCGGTCACTGACTGGCGCTCTGTGGCGCGTCCCTCTGTTGCCGGTCGACAGCTCCGGAAGAGCCGGGGGCGGCAGTGTCATGCGGGCCCTGAAAGGGCGACCACCACGGGCCGTCACCCCGGCTCTCACCGGCATCTAACCACGAGCGCCCAACTGGGGCCCGCAACAGAAAGGGTCCACCAGTGACCTTCACCGTGTCGGGGGGCCGGCTGCGCCGCGACGGAGCGCCCTTCGTGGCGTTCGGCGTCGACTACCACCCTTCGGACGCCGGTTGCCGTTGGTGGAGCGACTGGAACGAGTCGGCGGTGCGCGACGATTTCCACCGGATGGCTGCCGCGGGGCTGAACTCCGTGCGGTTCTTCCTGTTCTGGCGCGACTTCATGCCCGATGAGCAGACGGTGTCCCACGCCGTCCTGGCCCGGCTGGAGGCCGCCGTCGCCGCGGCCGGGGAGGCTGGACTCGCCTGCGTCCTCTCGCTGTTGACGATCTGGATGAACGGGCAGCGCCTGGACCTCCCGTGGCGCGAAGGCCGCAGCATCTGGCGGGATCCAGCCATGCTGGCCGCCGAGGACGCTTACGTCCGCGCCGTCGCCCGCACCCTTCGCGGACACGACAACGTGCTGGCCTACGATCTCGGCGACGAGCTGTGGAACATCGATCCGGCCGGGGCGGCGACCCTGACCCCTGACCAGGTGGCATCGTGGCAGGGCCGACTTGCCGCAGCGATCCGCGACGAGTCGCCGGACGCACTGGTCCTACAGGCGAACGACTCTTCGGCCGTCTTCGGCAACGGCCCGTACGGCTGCGACAACCAGGCGGAGCTCGACCTGGCCGGCGTGCACGGATTCCCACCGTGGACCCCCGGCGGCATCGAGTCAACCCTGTCGTACAAGGCCACCAGTCTCCCGGCCTTCCTAGTCAGCGTGGCTTCGGCCTACCGCCCAGCGCTGCTCGACGAGTTGGGCAGTTACGGCGTCAGCTCCGGAACCGCCGCGAGCTATCTGGGAGCCGCGGCCGCTTCCGCGCTGGCGGCGGGCGCCAACGGCCTGTTCGTCTGGTGCTGGCAGGACATCGCCTCGACTGCAGAGCCGTACCGCGAGCGCCCTGCCGAGCGTTTCGCGGGGCTGCACACGCTGGACGGCACTGCGAAACCCGCGATGGCCGTGTACCGGCGCGTGCTCGACGAGGCGGCGGCACTGTCGATCGACCGTCCGCCGGCACCCGTCGCGCTGTTCCTGCCTCGGCGGATGCGCGGGCAGGGCGACTCCTACCTGGACGCGGCCGGGAGCACCGTCCCCACCTTCCACTCCTACCTGTTGTTGAAGCGCGCCCACCTGGACTTCGAGGTGGTGGCGGCGACAGTCGGCGATACTCCGCGGACCGGCGTCGACCTGGTGATCTGCCCGGCACCCGCACAACTGACGCTGGACGACCTGGACGCGTTGCGGCGGTACGCGGAAGGCGGGGCCACCGTCTACCTGTCCCTCGGCGACCATCTGCACGGCCTGCCCGGCGCGGACATGGTCGGCGCCGAGATCACCGACTACCAACTAGACGACCGGGGCAAACAGGCCCTGTGCTGGGGCGACCTGCGATGGCCCGTCATGTGGCACCACGACGTCATGAAGCCCACGTCGATGGCCGTCACCACCGGCGACGTCCTGGCCGTCTACCCGGACGGATCACCCGCGATGGCGGTCCAACGCGTCGGCCGTGGCCGTGTCGTCTTCACCAATCTGCCGGTGGAGTCGCAGTTCCGCCGACCGGGCTCGCTCACGGCGACCGCCTGGCACAAGTTCTACCTGCGACTGGCCGAGTTGGCCGGGGTGCGCCCCGGCGTCACCTGCTCGGAACCCGACCTCGAAGTCGTTTGGGGCCGGAGCGGCACCGTCGTGATCAACCACGGCGACCGCCCGGTCACCTCTGACATCCGGCTGGTGGCCGCCTGCCATCGCGTCTCGCTGAATCCCAAGGACTGGACCGTGCTCCCGCACGACACCACGCGCGCCCCGGCCCGCGGGCCGGGGCGGGAAACCGTCTCGGCCAACGCCCCGGTCCGCGTCGAGGGGGCGATCTCGTGAAGGCGGTCGTCTACCGCGGACCCGCGACGATAGCCATCGAGGACCGTCCGATCCCCGCTCTCGCCGGGCCGCGTGACGCGATCGTCAAGGTGACCGCCACCGCGGTGTGCGGCACCGATCTCCACCCGTACCGCGGGGAGTTGCCGCAGTTCGAGGCGGGGACCGTCCTCGGGCACGAATTCGCCGGTACTGTCGTCGAAACCGGTGAGCAGGTGCCCTATGTGGTCGGTCAGCGGGTCTTCGCCTCCGACGTCATCGCCTGCGGACGCTGCGCCGCCTGCGCGCGCGGGATGCACTACCACTGTGCCTCGGCGGGACTCTTCGGCTCTTCCACCCTGGTGGGGGCGGCAGTTGACGGTGGCCAAGCCGAGTACGTCCGCGTCCCGTTCGCCGATGTCGTCCTCCACCCCACGCCCGAGGACGTCTCCGACGAGCAGGCGCTCTTCGTCGGGGACATCCTGAGCACCGCGTACGCGGGAGTCCGAGCCGCCGGGATACGGCCGGGGGACACGGTCGCGGTGGTGGGGGCCGGCCCGGTCGGTGTTCTCGCGGCGGCCTGCGCAAGGGTCGCGGGGGCGGCTGAGGTGGTGCTGGCCGACCCTGACCCACGTCGCCGGAACAGCCCGGTCGGCCGGGTCGTCGAGCCGCACCAACTCTCCCAGGCGGCCCGGGAGCTCACCGACGGGTGGGGCGCACACGCCGTCATCGAGGCTGTCGGCAGTCCTTCCGCATTGCGCGGAGCCATCGACGCGGTGGCCCCGAAGGGGACCGTCGCGGCGATCGGCGTACACCACGCTGACGCCGCACCTTTTCCTTCGAACACCGCCTTCGCGAAGGAGGCCACGCTGCGCTTCGTCGTCGGCGATCCGCTGGTGGTCCGCGAACCGGTACTCGCCCTGATCCGCGCCGGGCTGATCGACCCCACCATGGTGATCAGCCACCGCCTCCCACTGTCGTCGGCCGCTGAGGCGTATGCCCTCTTCGACGCCCGCGAGGCCACCAAGGTGGTCCTGACCACGACCGACTCGCCGCCGACGGCCACCGGCCGCTGACCATGCCCCGGAGCGGACGGGGCGGCTGCGGACCAGCCACCGCCGCCCGCGTCAGCGGGCTGTCCTGGCCCGGTGGGTGACTGCTATCCGGGTGTACTCCAGCAGTCCCCAGTAGCCGTACTCCACACCCAGCCCCGAGTTCCGGCTCCCGCCGAACGGTACGTCATGTCGCAGGTCCCCGTGGGTGTTGATCCACACCGTGCCGGCGTCGATGCCGCTCGCGAGGTCCTCGGCAAGCTCCGGGTCGCCCCATAGCGACGCGCCCAGTCCGTACTCGGTGGCGTTGGCGCTGTGGACCGCCTCAGCGGGGTCGTCGTAGGCGAGCACCGGGATGACCGGCGCGAACTGCTCCTCCCGCTCCAGCCGGGTCGCCGGCGGCAGGTCGCTGACGACCGTCGCTGGGAAGAAGAAGCCGGTGTCGAGGGGGGCGCCGCTCTGCGCTACCACCCGGGCCCCGCCCGAGACGGCCTCCTCCACCATGGCCGCCACCCGCGACACCTGGGCCTCGGAGGTCAACGGGCCGTATTCGGTCAGCGGATCGTGGCCATCGCCCATACGCGCCCGGCGGGCGAGCTCGCCCAGCCTCTCCGCCAACTCGTCATGCTGCCGGCGCGGCACGTAGACCCGTTTGATCGCCGCACAGAACTGGCCGCTGTTCACCATGGAGCGGGCGAAGAGTTCCGGTGCGACGATTTCCGGGTCGGCCCCGGGAAGCACGATGGCCGGGTCGTTGCCTCCCAGTTCCAGGACCACCCGCCGGAGCCCGGCGGACGCGGCAATGGCGCGTCCCACAGGAATGGAACCGGTGAAGGAGATCAAGGCGATCTCCGGATGCCCCGTCAGTGCGGGGCCGAGTTCCGGGCGCCCGGAAACGGCGTTCAGTACTCCGCCAGGCAGCACCTCCGCCAAGACCTGCACCATTCGCAGTGTGGCGAGCGGAGTGAGGGGCGAGGGCTTCACCACCACGGTGTTTCCCGCAAGCAGAGCGGGCGCGATTTTGCAGGCGGACAGAATGAGGGGGAAGTTGAAAGGCGCGATCGCCGCGACCACGCCAAGTGGTGTGCGTCGCATCATGACTGACGTCGCGTCTTCGTCCACGAGCGACTCCGCGCTCAGGCGTAGCGCGGCCGTGTCCGCGAACCAGGAAGCCGAGAGATTCGCTTCTGCCCGGGCCTGGGCGAGGGGTTTTCCCTGCTCCGTGGTGAGGAGTTCGGCGATCTCGTCGGTGTGCTCGCCGAGCAACTCGCTGCATCTGCGCAAATATTCCGCGCGCTCCTCCAGGGGCCGTGCGGCCCACGGCGCAAAAGCCGAAACGGCGGCCCGGACCGTGGACGCGAGCTGCTCCGCGGAGCATGCGGGAGCCTGGGCCGCGACCTTTCCGGTGGCCGGATCGACCACGGGAATCGTCTGTCCGATGGTGAGCGGCCGCCCGCCTGCAGTCATGGGAATGGTCATCAACCCTCGTTTCCACTTCGCCGGAATACGCTCCCTGCGAGGCGCGATCGGCGGAAGAACGCCATCAGGGCCCGCGAACCGATAACCGTACCTGTGTACCAGAAGCCGGGCGAGGTGTGCGTCGGCGTGAGTCCCGCGGTGCCCCGCGGGATCTCCGCTCGACCGAGTTTCGCCTGGTGAGTCGCATCGTCAATGCCGCCGGTCTCTTCGTACCTGCCCGAACAGGCAGGTGCTTCGGGCGCCCGGGGGACGCTTCCAGCCCACGAGTGACCTTCGGATGCTTGGTGACTGCATGCCCGTGTCGGGAGGTCACCTTGACATCGCTCGTTGAAATATCGGGCTATCTGCCCGCGCGCAGCGAATCGATAGCCGATTTTTTGCAGGCATACGGACTCAGCGACCGCGAGGTGAAAATATATAAGCAGTACTATGGCTTTTCCGAGATCCGGACAGACCCCGACTTGGGCATGGCCGGACAACTCATCGCCGCTGGCCGCCAGTTGAAGGAACTCATCGGCCAGGAACGCCGCGTGCGGTATGTGCTGCAAGCGAGGACCATGCCGGTCGCGGCTCCGTATCCGCTCAATCCCCTGCATGAGGCGTGCGAGGCCCTGGGGCTGAGGAACGCGTTGGCGTTCTCGCTCAACCAGCAGGCCTGCGCCTCCGCCCTCATGTCCGTGGAACTCGCCGGGCGGATGCTGGCCGAGGACGGTGACCCGGACGCGTTGGCCCTGGTCTTCGTGGGCGAGAAGACCTTCACCACGGACGCCCATGTGCTGGGCATCACCGCCGTGATGGGCGAGGGTGTGGCGGCCGTTCTGGTCCGCGCGGGGGCGGGCCGCGATCGGCTGCTGGGTTTCGCCTCCCGCATCCGGGGCGAATTCCACCGTGGTTCCCGGATGACCGCGGAGGACCACGAACGATGGGCGGCTGACTACGCGGACGGGCTGAGCGAGGTGATCTCATGCGCGCTCGACCGTGCCGGTATGCGGCCCGCGGACATCGATCTGATCCTGCCGCACCACGTGAACCGGCTTTCCTGGCTCAAGGTGTTGCGAGCCCTTCAGCTCAACCAGAAG
Source organism: Streptomyces silvisoli (assembly GCF_029269905.1). Taxonomy (NCBI): domain Bacteria; kingdom Bacillati; phylum Actinomycetota; class Actinomycetes; order Kitasatosporales; family Streptomycetaceae; genus Streptomyces; species Streptomyces silvisoli. Next base: position 92,148 of record NZ_JARJBC010000019.1, read on the forward strand.
GACCGCATCTTCATGGACAACCTGCCCGTGGTCGGCCACTGCTTCGGCGCCGACGCCTTCATCAACTACTGCTCCGCCCGGGACACCGGACGGCTCAAGCCCGGTGACCGATACGTCATGACCGCGGTCGGTCTCGGCGCCACGTTCTCCGCCATGGTCTTCGAGCACTGAGCCGGAAGGGACGAGCCACGTTGTACATCGGACCGCAGCCCGACACCGCCAGGGCAGGACTGCGCCTAGCCCACGTCGATCATTTGGTATTCGGCCAGGGCGGGCGCTTCCACGAACTGGACTACACGTACTTCAGAGATCTGTGGCGGCTGTTCGGGCTGCCTTGGGACGACACGTACCTCACTGCGGGCCGCACCACCTTCCACGACATGATCGAGACCGTGCTGGAGCGACTGGGGCCGCTGGTGCAGGGGCTCGACGCAGCGGTCCTGGCCAACGCGACACCGGACGCGGAACCGGGCTTCCCCATGCCGTACATCGAGCATGCCCTCGGCGGCATCGGCACCGTTTTCGCCGTCTCCGACCAGGGTGCGGCCGCCACGTTCACCGCCCTGCGGCTAGCCGCACACACCCTGCCACCGGGCGCCAACGGGCGAGCGCTCGTGGTCGTCATGGACCAGGCCAGGGTCCTGTCGGGGCCGCCGATGCCGGACGACATACGGCCGTTGTGCGACTCCGCCGTGGCACTGGTTCTCGAGGGTGACGGGAGGCTCGGCGTGCCGGAGATCAGCCAGCACGTGGGCGTGCCGACGAGCGAGATCGTGGGACACCTCAGCGCGGCCGCCGGGCAGGCCGACCGGGTGACCGCCATCTGCCGACCAGAGCTCGCACCCTACTGGGCGAAGGCCGATGTGGCCGCGGACCTCGTACCGGTGCCCGGCGGTCTGCCGTGCACCGGGCCCTGGGCCGCACTGGCCAAGTACCGCGCCACCGCACAGAAGGTGCAGTCGGAGCGGGTGGTCCTCGCCGACTACGACGCACGTCTGAAATACCTCAGCGTCTGCGGGTTCGACATGGGAGCGCCGCGATGACCACGGAACTTCGGCCTGGAACGACGGGCACGGGAGATACCGCGGTGCCGCAGGAGGGGCCCGCGGTGGGAGCCCTGGCCGCCTTCCATCTGCGCATGGCCGGACCCGGCGCCGCTCTGGTCGGGCCGGGCGGGCACGCTCTGGTGCCCGCGGACACCCTCGACTCGGTGAGCCACCTCGTGGTGGACGGGCGACGGCTGCCCCGGAACCAGGACAGCGAGACGGTCTTCGACCTGCCGGCGCTGGACGACGTCGTCGCCCTCAGCTCCGGCCTGGCGGGCGGCGCCGAGCCCGATGCCGGATGCCTTGCCGAGCTGGGCAGGCTGCGCCACGCCTGGTCCCAGGGGCTGTTGCGGGCAGTCGTCGTCCACCTGGGCGGGCGCACGAGCGGCGACGGAACCCTGCTGGACCATCAACTGGTGAAGGGTGCGCTGGCCGACGCCGTCATCGGGCAGCGGGAGAACGAAACCCTGCTGGCCGCGGCTGACGCCGAGCCAGACGATCTCCGCCTGCTCCACGACCGGATCACCGAGGTCGACCGCGTGCTGCTGAGGCTTGCCGGTGCGTACGGCTTCACCGCGGAGGGGCCGGGCCGCACCGTCCATCTCTCCGAGCTTCTCTCCCACCTGTACCTGAGGGGCGAACAGTGATCACGTTGGACGACCGGCTGATGGCGCTGAGGGGACTGGCGGCGGAATTCGCCACCGCGATCCGTCCGTTCGGCCTGGAGCTGGACGGCGACCCGTCGGCTATCCACCGGCGGCTCGACGTGCCGCTCGTGCTCAAGCTGGGTGCCCTTCAGGTGCCGCCTGCCTACCAGACCGAGCCGCTTGTGGTGGGCCGGTACCGGTTCCACCTGATGACCACCCTGGAACGGGTGGTGTTCATGATGGAGGCCGCTCGCGGCGACCTCGGTTTCCTGCTCGCTGCGCCGGGAGCGCCGATGGCCGGCGCGGCCGTCGCGATGCTCGGTGACGAGCATCAGCAGGAGTGGTTCTTCAGCCGGGTGGTCTCGGAGCCCACGTGGGCCTTCTTCGCGCTGTCCGAGCCACGGGGCGGTTCGGACGCCAGCGGGATGCGGACCCGCCTGACCCGGGACCCCGACACGGACGAGTTCAGGCTGGACGGCACCAAGCGGTACATCGGCAACGGGACGCGCGCCCAGGTCGGCGTGGCCTTCGCCAAGCGAGGCCGCGGCGGACCGCTGTCGGCGACCGCAGTGCTCGTCAACGCAGGCGACCCGGGCTTCTCGGCGGTCCCGGTGCCCACTCTGGGGCTGCGGGGTGCCCAGCTGAGCGAGCTCACCTTCGACTCCGTGCCGATCGCGCCGGAGCGGGTTCTGGGCTCCCATATGCCCGCTACCCGGGGCGGGTTGTGGGGCTGGCTGCGTACCTTCAACCTGCTGCGTCCGGTTGTAGCCGCCATGGGCGTGGGCGTCGCGCAGGCCGCACACGACTATGTCGCGGAGCACCGGCCCGGGCTGCCGGCGCCCCTGCGGGACGGCTTGGAGCGGCTGAGGCTGGAGATCCAGTCGGTGCGCCGGCTCACCTTGCGCGCCGCGGCCGAGGCCGACCTCGACCCGTCGAAGGGGGAGCTGAGCTCAGCGGCGAAGGTGCGGGCGGCGGCGCTGGCCGAGGAGGCGACGCGGTACGCGGCCCGGTGCTTCGGGCCCGGAGGGCTCCTGGACCACCCGTATCTGGAGAAGCTGCTGCGGGACGCCCGCGGCATCGAGTTCATGGAAGGCGCAGGCGCCATCCAGCGGATGAGCGTCTTCAGCGCCGTGCCCCGGCCCTAGGGGGTGTCCGCCGGGCTCGATTCAAGCGATCACTGTGGTGTGGCACCACACGTGCGGTTAGGAAGCAATATGAATGCGTCGTCAGATTACGCTGCGTATATAGCCCTTGTCCGTCGCCACCTTCCGCAGGTTGGCGAGGCGCCACTGAGCGGTGGCAGCGTCCTGGAGGACCTGGGCCTGGACTCCCTGGGCACGGTCCGCCTGTTGGCGGAGCTGGAGGACACGTTCGGCAAGGAACTGCCAGAAGAGGCCCTGCACGAGTCGACGTTCCAGACGGTCGACTCGCTGTGGGAGGCGTTCCAGCTCTTCGCGGCACCAGTCGCCGACTGACCGTGCCCGGCCCGGGACGCCCGCGTCCGTCGACCGTCCGTCCGGGTCGACGTCCCGGTGGGGGACAGCCGAGTCGCTCTGCCAGAAGGGGAAATTGTGGGATGCCCGTGATATCCACCGCGCCAGAACTCATCGAATCCGAGGTGTACATCGATCTCCAGCAGACCCTGGGGCGCCAGCTGTACGTCAAATGCGAGGGCTTCAACTTCGGCGGGTCGATCAAGCTCCGCGCAGCCGTCTCCATGGTCGCGGCGGCTGGGCGGGACGGCCTGCTCAAGGAGGACTCCATCCTGGTGGAGTCCTCCTCCGGAAACCTCGGAATCGCGCTCAGCGTGGTCGCCGCGAGCAAGGGGCTGCGGTTCATCTGTGTCACCGACCCGCGGTGCAACGAGGCGTCCGTGCAGATCATGCGCGCCCTCGGGACCGTGGTGACGGTGGTCGACGACGCGCATCCCACGGGTGGCTATCTTCGCAGCAGGCAGGACTACGTGCGCGCCCTGTGCGCCGAGGACCCACGTCACCTCTGGCTGAACCAGTACGTCAATGAGGCGAACTGGCGGGCACACTACGAGACGACGGCTCCGGAGATCGTGAAGCGCTTTCCCGACCTGGACGTGCTCTTCATCGGTGTCGGCACCGGTGGCACCATCATGGGCTGCTCGCGCTACTTCCGCGACAACGCCCTACCGGCGCGGGTCGTCGCGGTGGACGCCGTGGGCTCGGTGACCTTCGGGCTGCCCGCGGCACCTCGTTTCATCCCCGGCCTGGGAGCCGGGGTACGCCCACCGCTCGTCGACCGGACGGTGATCGACGAGGTGGTCCACGTCACCGAGGTCGACACCATCAGGACCTGCCGGATGCTGGCCCGCCACGGGTTCCTGCTCGGGGGGTCCAGCGGCACGGTCCTGAGCGGCTCGCTGGACTGGCTGGCCCGCAACGATCCGGAGCGCCGGCTGACGTCGGTGACCCTCGCCCCCGACCTGGGAGACCGGTACGTCGCGACGATCTATGACGACCCGTGGGTTCTCGACCACTTCGGCGAGCAGGCGCTGGGCCCCCTACCTGAGGAAGGTAACCGCTGGTGCTGAACCATTCCGCATCCCCTTCGTTCGCCGTGGTACCCGGCCGCTTCGTTCAACGGGTTCTCGCCGGGCGGGAACGTGAGGTCATCGACCTGGTCGAGTCCGCCTACCGGCAGCATGGGTCCGGTGACACGGTGAACCCGCCCTCCTATTTCCTACGGTTCCCGGACCGCCCGAAGGAGCGCATCATCGCGCTGCCCGCCGCAGTGGGCGGCGATGTGAGGACCGCAGGACTCAAGTGGATCTCCAGCTTCCCGGACAACATCGGCGTGGGCCTGCCCCGGGCCTCCGCCGTCCTGCTGCTCAACGACCTCGACACCGGCTACCCCTACGCCTGCCTCGAGGGCTCGGTCATCAGCGCGAGCCGTACGGCGGCATCCGCCGCCCTGGCCGCGGTCACTCTGACGCGTGGCCGGTCCCGGCTCGGCCGGGTCGGTTTCGTCGGTACCGGGCTGATCGCGAAGTACATCCACACGTACCTGGCCGCCGCTGACTGGCCGTTCGAACGCATCGGTGTGTACGACACCTCGGCGGACCGCGTCCGCGGGTTCAGCATGCAGTTGCGGCAGACCAGTCGGATCCCGATCGAGGCGTTCACCAGTGCCGAGGACATCATCCGCGCCAGCGACGTCATCGTTTTCGCGACGACCGCCGGTACCCCGCACGTCGATGACCCCAAGTGGTTCGCCCATGCCCCGCTGGTGCTGCACGTCTCCCTGCGGGATGTGTCACCCGAAGTGGTGCTCTGCGCTGCGAACTTCGTCGATGACGTCGAACACTGCCTGAAAGCCGACACTTCGGTGCACCTGACCGAACAGCGCACCGGTGGGCGGGACTTCCTCGACGGAACGCTGTACGACGCGCTGACCGGCGAGGTCACGCCGTCGACCGACAGGACGGTGCTGTTCTCGCCCTTCGGCCTGGGCGTGCTGGACCTGGTACTGGGCTCGTTCGTGTACCAGGAGTGCCTGTCGGCCGGTGAGTTGTCCACGATCGACGGCTTCTTCAGCGAACTGGAGACCCACGGTACCGTCACCCGGCCCGAGACAGAAGAGGCCTGACGTGAGAGTGCAGCACGATATGAGCGAAGGACACCACGTGGTCGAGGAATTCGGGGTCGACGCACGTCGGCTCGTCCCCGCTCTGGGGGCGCTGCCGATCTCCACGGCGGAGGCACAGCTCGCGGTCGCTTCGAGCCTGCGCCGGGAGCGCCCTGTCGACGTGTCGCGGACCGTTGTCGGCCACGTGGCGCACTGGGCGCAGCACACGCCCGACGCCGTGGCTGTGACAGACCGGAGCGGAAGCGCCACCTACCGGGAACTGGAGCGCCGGGTGGCCGCGGTCCGCGACGTCCTGACCACCATGGAGTGCCGTCCGGGAGCTGTTATCGCCGCCGCCGGACCACGGGGCGCGGAGTCGGTCGTCCTACTCCTGGCGCTGGAGAGCATGGCGCTCACCTATCTGCCGGTGGACGCGGCATGGCCGCACGACCGGTTGGCCCGTGTACTGCGCCAGAGCCGTGCGTGTCACCTGGTCTCCTACCACCGGGATGCGAAGTCCGACGGCCTGGCCGCCGCGGCCGACGCAGTCGGCGTGCCCGTGCTGGACCTGCCGAACCCGGCCGAACTGCCCACTGGTGACCACCCGGTCGACCTGCGCGGCCGGTGCGAGGATCCCGGTGAGCCCAGGTACGTGTACTACACCTCCGGCACCACCGGTGTCCCCAAGGGCGCCCTGGTCGACCACCAGGGCATGATCAACCACCTGTGGGCAAAGGTACTGGACTTGGGCCTTGGCCCCGCTGACCGCGTCGGACTCACCGCGCCGCTCACCTTCGACATCGCCATCTGGCAGATGCTCGCGCCCCTCCTGGTCGGTGGGCGGATCGTGGCGCTCAACGAAGGCGAGACGGCCTTCCCCCGGCCCCTGGTCAGGTACCTTCAGGAACGGGACGTCACGGTGGTGGAGTTGGTGCCGACCGTTCTGGAATGGCTCGCGAACGAGGCCGAGGACCGCCCGGACAGGAACCTGTCGCGGCTACGCTGCCTCGTGTCCACCGGCGAGGAACTCACCCCGCAGCTGGCCGGCCGCCTGCTGGCCCGGTTCCCCGGGGCGATGGTGGTCAACGCCTATGGATTCACCGAGACTTCGGACGACGTGACCCACCACGTGGTGGTGAAGGACGACCTCAGCGACGCCCGGCTGCCGGTGGGTTCACCTGTCATCAACACCGTGCTGTACGTGCTGGTCGCCGACGGCGACGGGTGGCGCGCCGCCCGGCCGGGCGAGAACGGGGAACTGTTCGTCGGTGGACTTCCGCCTGGCTGCGGCTACCTCGATGACGAACGCGCCACCAGGTCGGCCTTCTTCCGCGACACCCTCGATCCCGCTTCACCCTCCGGCCGACTGTACCGCAGCGGCGACGTGGTGACCGTCGCCGACGGGCTGCTGCGCTACGTCGGTCGGCTGGACCGCCAGGTCAAGGTCTCCGGGGTCCGCATGGAACTGGGGGAGATCGAGGCGGCACTGCGGCGGCACGATGCGATCGTCGACTGCGCGGTGATCGCGGTCGACACGGCCGACGGCGACGGGCGACAACTGGTGGGACACGTGGTGCCGCGGCAGGGCGGGGCGCCCGCCGCGGCGGAACTGCTCTCGTTCCTCCGTACACAGCTACCGTCGGCGTTGGTTCCGCGTCGCTGGCACACCCACTCGGCCCTGCCCGTGACGGCGAACGGCAAAACCGACTTCCGCGCCCTCGCCACGCTGTCGGCGGCCGGTGCTGACAGTGAGGACGCGCTGTGACTACTCGTACGTGATCTCCAGTGCCTGTAGGGCGGACTCGATGTCGGTGAGGACGGCCTGGTGGTCGGCCGCCTCACCGAGAAGCAGTCCGACGTGCCCGCTGGTGCCCCACCGCCAGTCGATCGGCGACCCCGCCTGCACGTACGGCTGATACCGGCGCACGTTGGGGATCGGGGCGACCGCGTCCGGCCCGGCGATCGAGGCGAGCCGCGTGGCGTACTGCGGCGGTTGGACGAAGTAGACGTACGTGACCTGGTCGAGGAGCGTCGGCATCTCACCAGCCGGCAGGCCCAGCGCCATACGCAAGGCGGTGGCAGTCATGTCGTACTGCCCTCCCGTCGCCCGGCGGAGGAGCTCCGTCATATAGCCGGGAGGCCGACCGTTCACCTCGATCACCCTGGGACCCGTGGCCGTCAGCTTCAACTCGGTGTGGACGATGCCGAGGTCGATGCCGAGCGCTTGAATCGCCGCCTCGGCCAGTTCTCGGCACTGCTGCTCGGTGTCGGCGCTCACCGTGCTGGGCACGAGCAGGCCGCACTCCCGGAACGGCGGGGTGAGCGGGAACTTCCCCGTGACGCAAAGGTGACGGATGCCCGTGCCTTCCACCACCGATTCCACCGACAGGAAGTCGCCGAAGCCGGGCCCCGCGTACGTGCTGTCGCCCTCCAGCAACTCCTCCACCACGAACTCGTCGAACGCGCCGTGCACCGTCTTGATGCGATCGGCCTGCTCAGCGCTCCACTGCTCCGCCTGGGCCACGGTGTCGATGCGCACGGTGTCGACGCTGCCCGCACCCTGGCGAGGTTTGACGACCACGGGCAGTCCTATGTCCTTCGCCAGCGAGGGCAGCTCCGCCAGATCGTCCAGGGCGCGCGAACTCACCGCGTCGACGGCGGCCTCGGCCAGGGTCCGCCGCTGCACGAGCTTGTCCCGGCACGCGGTGGCCGCCGCCACCGACAGGAACCGGAAGCCGGCCTCGGCGGCGATCTGCGCGGTGCGCACCAGCTGGCGATCACTGAAGGTGATGATGTGTTCGATCCCCAGGTCCCGCAGGGCCTGGGCCGCGCTCGCGGGGTCGGCGTCCGCGATGTCGAGGAAGTCGTCGGGAACCGTGACGGTGCCCGGGGCCGCCGGGTCTCGGTCGACCACGAAGACCGGTTCGCAGAGCTTTCGGCTCGCTTTGTAGATGTCGACCGGGCTGGCTGACCCGCCGTCATAGAGGATGCCGAGTCGGGGTTTGCGCTGAGTGGACAATGAATCTCGCTCCCGGGACGGGCGTAGAAGAGGGGTGCGCCGCCCCGCGGTCAGGCGGGCTCGGTCGCGGAGGAGTCGGACGGAGCAGTTTCCGTCAGAAAGGACCACAGGGCCTTCTCGGTCGCCGACGGCTGTTCCAGCCACGGATAGTGCCCGGCGTTGTCGATCAGCACCCGGCGCACCAGCGGCAGCGCCGCCACCAGACTGTCGGTCACCGCGGGGGGCTGGCCGTCGTGCGTGCCGTGCAGCACCAGCGTGGGCACCCGCAACGCGGAGCAAGCGAGCACCCCTTGCTCCTCGGTGAACTCCGCCGTCTGGCTGGCCAGGGCGCCGGCGTAGTCCCGGTTCAGCGCGAAGCACGGGTCGGTCAACCGGGCGGCGAGGACCTGTCCGGCCTCCCGGTCGGCGAAGCCGAACGACAGGCGCCACAGCAGCAGTTGCCGGTCGCGCTCCGACGACTGGGCGGACCGCAGCACACTGTCGATGCGGTCCAGGTAGGGGGCCATGGTCTCGCGCATCAGGCGCCAGTTGGTGCTCTGCGGGCGCCCGAGGCCGGTGCCGGACAGGTAGACGAGACGGGCCACGCGTTCCGGGTGGGCCAAGGCGTAGCGCAGCGCCAGGTTCGCGCCCCAGGAGTGGCCGATCAGGGTGACCCGCTCATGCCCGAGGTGCTGGCGCAGTTCGTCCAGGTCGGCCAGGGTCCGGTCCAGGCTGTACGGGCCCGGCCACGGGGAGCGGCCGCACCCACGCTGATCCCAGCGGTGGGTGGTGAACGCCGAGGACAGTGTCCCCGCCAGTTCGCCGAACATGTCCCACAAGCCTGGACCACCGTGCACGAAGATGATCGGCGCGCCCGTGCCTTCGGACGCCGTCCACAGCCAGCATCCGTCGGAGACCGTCACATAGTGGTCCATCCTGCTTCCCGTCAGTACGAGGTGATCTCCATGGTGCCGCGCGACGTCAGCCCCGGGCCGGGCCGCCGGAGGTGGCTCCCGCACGGGACGGTCCGGCGTCAGCTCTGAGAGCGGATGAACTCGGTGAGCGCGCTGACGGAGATGAGGTGTTCCGGTTCGAGCGAATCCGGATCGAAGGAGACACCCAGTTCCTCTTCGATCGCCATGAGCACCTCCAGAACGGCCGTGGAGTCGAGGCTCAGTTCCTCGAACAGCTTCGTCTCCCCGGTGGCGTCCGGCAGATCCGTGGCGAGGACCTGTTCCAGCACGTTGATAAGGTCCCTGTCCTGTATATTCCGCACGTCCTGTGTCATTGCTGCTCCTAGAAATCCTCGATCGTCAGTTGCTTGCTCACCAGGTCGTCGACGCCGTCGCGTAGTCGCACGAGGTGGGGGGTGCCGTCGAGCACCATGACTTCCGCCGGGAACCCGTGGCTGAGAAACAGCCCCGGGGAGGCGGACGGTCCGTAGGCACCCGATCTCGCGATGCCCACGAGGTCTCCCGGCCGTAGCCGGGGCAACGCGGCCTTCTTGACCAGCAGGTCGTTGGGCGTGCACAGCGGCCCTGACACGTTCCAGGGACGGTTGTCCAGCGGAGCCGCGCGGTTCAGCAGGGCGACGGGGAAGTTCCGGCGTGCGAACGAGCCGGTGCCCACCGCGGCCATGTGGTGGTTGGTACCGCCGTCGGCGATCGCGAACGGCTCGCCGAAGGACTCCTTCACGTACCGCACCGTCACGATGTAGGTGCCCGCCGTCGCGGTCAGGTACCGGCCGAGTTCCATCAGCACGCGGGTGTCGGGATGACGTGCGTGAAACGCCCTCACGATCGCGTTGACCTCGTCGGTCAGTACGGTCGGGTCGAGGTCCCGCTCCCCGTCGAAGTAGGCCACGCCGAGCCCACCGCCGATGTCGACGACGTCCAGCGGGCAGCCGAGCCGCTCGGTGATCCGCTCGCTCAGTGCCAGGATGCGCTCGGTGTTGGCCGCCACGACGGACTCCGTCAGAATGCGGGTGCCCATGTACGCCTGGATGCCGACGACGCGCAGATGTGGCCATCGCCCGGCCACCGGCCCGCAGGCCAGCAGTTCCGCCTCGTCGATGCCGAACTGCCGCGGCTTGCCGCCCATGGTCAGGCCGGCGCCCTTGACCGAGAACTCGGGATTCACCCGCAGCAGCACATGCGCGTTGCGCCCTGCGGCGGCCACCAGTTCGTCGTAGTGGTCGAGCTCGGCGAGGGACTCGGCGATGAGGAGGCCGACCTCGCCGCGGGCGCAGGCCGAGAGTTCCGCCTCGCTCTTGCCGGGCCCGAGGAATATGGTGCGATCGGCCGCCACCCCGGCCCGCTGCGCGATGGCCAGCTCCGCCAGCGAGGAGACCTCCGCGCCGGCTCCGAGCCGGTACAACAACTGGCAGACAGCGACGTTCGGGTTGGCCTTCAGCGAGTAGAAGATCTCGACCGAGTCGTCGAGTCGAGATCTGAGGCCCTGGTACTGCGCGGTCAGCACATCCGCCTCGTAGACGAAGAGCGGGGTCCCGTACTGTTGGGCCAACTCGGAGGCGGGAAGACTCGGGAGTTGGAAGCCGTCGGCCGTCCCCAGCGTCGTGCTCATCTGGTACGGGGTTTCCGCCGCATCCGGCGTCTCACTCATGTGCTCCGTCCTCCCGCCACTGGGCCAGCAGCTCCGTCACCTGCTTGTCCAGCGCGCTCACCGTCTCCGCGTCGGGGCCGAGCAGGATGCCGTACAACCGCCCGGCGCCACCTGCGGCGATCCCCGAGTTGACCGTCGCGAAGTTGTTGACCACCACTCCGCACCCGTCACCCGGGGAGGTGAGCAGCGCGTCGCCGAGGAGCGCGCGCAGCTCGGCGAAGGACGCGGGCCGGCGCCGCACGACGGGGTAGTACCGGGCGAGGGCGGTGGCGCCGGGGGAGTGGAGCAGCTCCAGGAGAGGCTCCTGGTAAGTGGACATGTTGTTGCGTGCGTTGATCTCCGTGAGGGGATAGAGGCCCCCCTCGGGGTCAAGCATGGCATCGACGCCGACGACTCCGTGGTAACCGTCCGTCGCCAGCGCCGCTCCCAGGTCCATGGCAGCGGCGGCTATCCCTTCGCGGACGTCGGCCGACAACCGGGCAGGCACGAGGTGACCCATGTGCACGCCGTTGCGCGTCAGGGCCTCCTTGACGAAGTCGAGGTGCACGGAGCCGTCGCGGCCCAGCGTGAACTGGTAGTTGAGATCGCCGGACTTCGCCACCCACTCCTCGACCACCACACCGAGCCGGCTGTCAGCCTGCCCCTTGCGCCGGTTGGTGAACAGCCGGTCCAACTGGTCGAGCCGACTCTCCTCACCGATCTGGAGGATGCCCTTGCCGGAGACGCCGAAGGCGTCCTTCACGGCGACCCTGCCGCCACCGCGCAGCACGCCACGGGCCCACAGCACCGCCTCGCCCCAGCGTTCCAGGCTGTCGCACCACCATCCCTCCGGTTGTCGCAGTCCCAACCGTTCCGCCAACCGCCTGCTGTAGACCTTGCTGTTGACGGACTTGCAGACGGCCGCCGGGGGCGCGGCCAGTGGGAGCCCGCTCTCCTGGGAGAGCCGCTCCACCCGCTCAGAGACGCCATGTGCGACGATCACCGCCCCCTGATCCCGCAGGGCGGCCAGTTGCTCCAGCAAGCCCTTGTCCGCCAGCGCGTCGCCCGTGACATCGCGAGCGGGCTCGCTTTCGACGGGCACCAGGGTGCGCGGCGCCGGCCGGCCCAGCGCGGTGAGATATTCGACGTAGGCGGGGTCCGGCTTCTTCTTGAGAATGACGAGATCGCCCGGCCCGGCCAAAGTCAACGCGAACTCGTCCATGCGGTTCACCAGCAGGTCGGAGGATGGCGAGTTGAATTTCGGCAGACCTGGCTCGCCCTTACCCCATTCCCGCTCCACCTCGAAGTTTCCGAGAAACACCAACGGTGAATCAGGCGGCACTGCGAGCGCCGTTCGTAGTCGGGACAGAAAGGCGGGTGCCTTATGGCGCATGACATCGACCATAATCGAAGGCTTTCTGACTTGACAATCAACCGATTCGGGTATGGAGCTTCGTCCACGGTGCCTGGGCAGAGCTTCGTCCACGGTGCCTGGGCGGGCTTCGGGCCTTGACACGATGGGCACGGGGGTTCGCGGGGCGGGCGAGCGCGGTGCGGGGAAAGTCCGTCCAGGCCCGCCCGGCGAGGCGCCCCTCGTCGACCGCCGCTCCGACCAGACCTGATCCAGCATCAGCTCCAGGTGGCGGACACTCATGCGAGCCCTGCCGCAGACATCTGCCGCACGTAGCGCACTGCCAGGAACGGCACCGAGATGCCGATGACGTTGCACCAGGCCACCACTTCGTAGAATCCGTGCACGCCGCCCAGGGGCCCGGCGAGAAGGCCACCGGCGACCACGATGAGGCCGAAGTACACCGCGTTCAGGACGATGACGCGTAGACCGCCTCCGGTCTGCTCCATGACGGTCAGCGCCGTCAGCACCGGCCCCTGGAAGAAGAAGCTGAACGCCACGATGCCCAGGTACGACTGCGCGGAGGCGGACACCTGGGAGTCGCTGCTGAGCGAGTGCGCCATCGGATGGGCGAACGCCCACACCATCACGGCGATGAGCACGTAGAGCCCCGCCGAGATCTCCAGGCCCCGGCCCACCGAGTCCGCCATGTGGCGCCAATCGTGCGCCCCGCGCTGCTGGTTGATGATGATCGCGGTGGCCGTGCCGATCACCGTGCCCGGCAGAAGGACGAGGTTCTGCAGCGTGGAGGCCGCCGAGAACCCGGCCACCACCTCGTGGCCGTACCGCCCGAGCACCCCCAGTACCGCGAAGTTGTAGCCGGCTATCACCAGGAGCGATGCCGCCACCGGCAGACCGATGCGACGTAATCCCGACAACGCCTCGGGCTGCCAGGACCTGAGATCCGGCGGATGCCACAGCGCGGTCCCGCGCAGCATGGCGAGCCCGGCGACGGTGCCGATGATCCCGGTTGCCGCCTGCGCGATCGGGACCGCGGCGACGCCGAGCCCGGCACCGAACCCGAGCCAGGCCACGGTCCCGGTCTGGAGGACGGCGGTGCAGATGACGAGCACGGTGGCCCGCCGCGCATGCCCGTACCCCCGCAGACCGGACGCACAGAGTTCCGGGCCGATGGCCATCAGGCCGGACAGACAGGTCCAGCGCAGGAACGAGACGAACGTGCCGCGCGCACTCGAGCCGACGTCGAACAGGTCGGCGAGCCAGGGCGCCGTGACCACCAGGACGGCGCAGAACCCCGTGCCGCAAACGAGCCAGATCCGGGCCAGGCTCACGGCGTACGCCATGACATCCCGTGGCCGGACCGCTCCCTTGCTGATCGCGGCGCCGACCTGATTGGTGACGGAGAACGCGACGGTGAGCGCCAGCATCATCAAGCCGACCGGCTGGTACACCGATCGCACGTAGATGGCGTTTCCGCCCATGTGTCCGAGGATCGCCACCACGATGAGCTGCGCCAGAAAATTCACTGCCTCGGCAGCGAAGATGGGAATCGCCAACGCGCCAATAGTCCGCCGCATTTCTGCCCTGCGGCTGTCGCGGGAGAACCTCACGCGGGCCTCCGTAGAATTTCTCCGGTATTTCGTTCGAGAGGAACGTTGGGACGCTATCGAGCAATTACGTGAAATGTCCAGGGGGGACAGTGCGGCGCGGCATGCGTGCGGGGAGGACGCCGGTCACGGGCACCATGAGCCGCCGCACCGTGGTTGACAGCTCCGCCAGGGCCCCTCGCCACCCGAAATGACGGCCAGAAGCTCCCGTGCGGGGATCTTCCGGGTCCGTACTGCCTGCGCGATCTCGCCGGTCGATCACAGCGGCCTGTCAAGCCGTCAGATGTGTTCATGTACCACGGCGGCGAGTGCCTGCGGGGTGGCATCGTCGAAAAGGGCCAGCAACAGGTCGGCGCCGAGCCGTGTACCGCCGTCGTCCGTCGAACCCCCGTACCGCTCGACGAGACGGGTGATGAGATCCACGGCCCGTACGGAGTCGCCGCCGCAGAGGAAGAAGTCCCTGTCCCCCTCCGGCGGGTCGCTGGACAGGATGTGCCCCATCTCCTGGGCGATCACGGCGGAGGTGCTGTCCGCTGCCCGGGCGGCCTTCATGGCGTCTCCCTTCCTTGAGCTTCGGGGTGGCGCTCGGTAGACATCCTGTTGCGGCGCACTATGTCGGACCAGCGCCCATCGGGCGCCCGAAGGGCATGCTGGGACAGGCATGCCTGGTCGGGCAGGCCCCGCTCCATCAGAGGCACAACCCGAAGAAACCCAGGCCGCCCTCACCGCCTGGGCAGCCGCCGGAACATGAACATCAAGGACTGCGAAACGCGAGGGGTCTGCGGGAGGGCGATGTGCACGATTGATGTGGCCAGCATGACGGTGAACTGGACCCCGACCAGAGCCGCCAGCGCGGCCTGGGACTTCGCGTAGTTCCGATGCGATTCGACGCAACACAACACACTCCATGCGTGATCAACCACTCATGGTCTGTGGATGGAAAGGCACATTGCCCTGTCTCAGACTGCTGGGCCGAGGGCCTGGGCGTGTAAGGCCGTCAGCGTGGCTCGATGTGCCGGGACCAGGCGGTGCCACGACTGGCGCCGGGTTCTAGGCTGCGGGCATGACCGAGATCAAGACCCCCTCGCCGCGCGACGCCTTCGAGCTGCTGCTGGCCGGTAACCAGCGCTTCGTCGCCGGCGCCCCCGAGCACCCCAACCAGGACGCCACCCGCCGCGCTGAGATCGCACCGGCCCAGCAGCCCTTCGCCGTGCTGTTCGGGTGCTCCGACTCCCGGCTGGCGGCCGAGATCATCTTCGACCGCGGCCTGGGCGACCTGTTCGTGGTCCGCACCGCCGGCCACGTCATGGGCCCGGAGGTGCTGGGCAGCATCGAGTACGGCGTGGACGTCCTGGGCTGCCCGCTGGTCGTGGTCCTCGGCCACGACTCGTGCGGCGCGGTCGGCGCAGCGTGCGCCGCTTTGGAGAACGGCATGACACCGGCCGGATACATCCGGGATGTCGTCGAACGGGTGACTCCCAGCGTGCTGGCAGCACGGGCCGCCGGACAGGTCGAGCCCGAGGAGATCCTCGCCGAGCACATAAGGCACACCGTCGACCTGCTGCTGGATCGCTCCCGGGTCCTCGCCGAGAAGGTCGCCGCCGGCCAGGCTGCCGTGGTGGGCCTGTGCTACCGCCTGGCCGACGGCAGTGCACAGCTCGTCGCCTCTCGTGGCCTCGATGCGGCGGTCGTCGCCGCATCCTGACCGCTCCTGACCGCTCCCGGCCGCGGCTGATCAGCGTGATGTGCCGCGGTCGGAGGAACAACGGGGTGCCTGCCGCAGGCTCCGGCTGTGGAGACTGCCTCCCCGGCAGCGTGACGCGGTTGACGGCAGCGTGTCCTGCCCGTCGCGGTGACGTTGGAGGAGGCGACATGGCGCTCACGGAGCGGCCCCTGACCGTGCACCGGCGTCGCGTCAGGGGCCGCAAGAAGGCGAAAGCCGCTGGTTCGAAGCAGAAATGATCATTCAAGGTGACCCGCCATCGCGTCGCGGGCGCGCATTGACGTCACCTCTTGGCAGAATGCACCGGTGCAACCACTGCCGGTTCCCTGCCCCGCCCACCTCATCCCGGACGCCACCGGGACCGACGCTTTCCACGACGTCTACCGCAACGCCATGGCGCACAACGCTGTATTCGTCGCCATCGAATCCGAAAAACGCCGACTGTGGAGCGTGAAGGCGGACACGCTCACCGCCGGCCCCGGCCACGCTGTCGCCGACACCGTCAACGACGCACTCCGGGACGCGATCACCCGCCTGATCCAAAGCCGCGAGGTCGACCTGGACGCCTACACGGGACCGATCTACTTCATGATGCACGGCGTGCGGAGCGAAGAACGAGCCCGCGAACTCGCCGCCGCACTCCACGCCGCCCTGTACGGAGACCTGGAACCCCTGGCCCGCGCCGTCCCTCCCGCACCCTGACCCCACGCAACCACCCAGGCCGACATCTCCTGCAGCCGCAGCCCGGAAACAGCTTGTCCAAGGCACGGCACGATTCACATCCTGCTCTTGAGAGGGGAGAGGGAGTGCCCAGTGGCACTGTGAAGTGGTTCAGCCCGGAGAAGGGGCATGGCGTCATCACGCGAGACGACGACGGAGAGCCGGACGCCATCGTGGACTCCTTGGCTGTCAAGGGGTGCTGCCGCGTCCGTGGACCGACGGCCGGCGACAGGGTGATCTTCGACGTCGTCAAGGACTCCGAGGGGGGTTCGAGCCGAGAACCTCCGGCGGGTTGGGGCTTATTGCTGAGGTCACAGGGTCGGCGGTGACCCGCCACCCCTGCTCTGTGGTGGGCCTAGGGTCTGTCGGGCGGATCTTTGAGCCGTTCGGTACTCGTGGCCGTGTGTTGGGCATGGGCCGAGGCGATCTGACGAATGCCGAGGGGGCTCGACTGAAGCCGCATCTACCCAAGAGCGGGCAGCGGGGCGGACGTTGGGCCAGCCATCGCAGGGTGATCAACGGGATCTCCTTCCGCGAGCGGACGGGCGTCCCGTGACGGGATCTACCTGCGCGTTTCGGGCCACGGAAGACCCTCTACGAGCGACACAGACGCTGGTCGGCGGACGGCATGTACTCGTGGATGAAGTTCCACCGGCCGGACGCGCTGGGAAGCCGCAGGGCCTTACCCCGGAGTTCGGCAGCTCGATGATCGGCGGCGCGCCGGGCATGTCAACCGTCTTCGGCACAGTGGTCTGCGCTTCTGCCTGGCATCTGGTCGTGGCGCCGGTGGTCGACCGGCCCCCGAGTATGAGGGACGTGCTAGGTATCCGTTTTCGACCGGCGCGTGACGCAGTGGTCATGACGGCCCTCGCTGTTGCGTCAGTCGAGTGGTTTTCAGCCGTCGATTGAGTGGTCGACGGGGCTCGCGAGAGTATGTTCCATCGCGTCTTGGAAACCTTCCGTGGATCTCCACTCCTTGGGGGCGATACGCGGGAGGACCTACATGGTCTCAAGGCGGCGTCTCATAGCGGCCGGGGTCATCGGCGCAGGCTCGCTCCTCTTGCCCCCTGAAGTTGCCGCCAGTCGCGTTTGGGCCGCGATCCGTGGCGGCACCCTGGACCCCAGGACGATCGACAAGTACGTCACCCAGCTCCCGATTCCCCCGGTGATGCCATGGGACGAGCGGGACGAGGGGAAGGGCCTGGACCATTACACGGTCGGGGTTCGGCAGTTCCGGCAGCAGGTTCTGCCCCCCGACAGGCCAGCCACCACGGTGTGGGGATACGGCTCGACCCGGCATCACGGAACCTTCAGCTACCCGGCATTCACCATCGAGGCGGAGTTCGGCCGAGCGGTGCGGGTCAGGTGGGTGAACCAACTGCTCGACCGCCGGGGCAACCACCTACCCCACCTGCTGCCGTTGGACCCCACACTGCACTGGGCCAACCCTGCGGGCGGAATATCGGGTCGGGACTCTCGCCCCGCCTTCGCCGCCACGCCTGGTCCCTACGCCGGACCGGTGCCGATCGTGACCCACCTGCACGGCGGGCATAACGCGGAGGAGAGCGACGGCTACCCCGAGGCGTGGTACCTGCCCGCAGCTGCCGATATCCCCGTGCACTACGCGGAGGTTGGATCCTTCTATCAGGAGTTCAAGGACAAGTTCGAGACGCGCTACGCCACGTCTTGGAGCAAGGGCAGCGCCGTGTTCCAGTACGCCAACCGCGACCGGGCCTCCACCTTCTGGTTCCACGACCACGCCCTGGGGATCACCCGGCTGAACGTCTACGCCGGGCTGGCGGGCTTCTACCTCATGCGCGGCGGCCCAGCGGACCTTGCGGAGGGCATGCTGCCGGGCCCCGCGCCGAAACTGGGCGACCGACCGGGGAAGAGGTACTACGAGGTACCCGTTGTCATCCAGGACCGGTCGTTCAACACCGACGGCAGCCTCTTCTTCCCCGCGAGCCGCGCGTTCTTCGACGGGTTCACCGGGCCGTACATTCCGGACAGCGACATCTCCCCGATTGCGAATCCGGAGTTCTTCGGCAACACAATGGTGGCCAACGGCAGAACCTGGCCGGTTCTGCCGGTCGAGCCGCGCCGCTACCGGTTCCGGTTCCTCAATGGCTGTAACGTGCGCTTTTTGATCCTGAAGATCGTCACCGATCCGCTGGCGCCCCGACCGGCGCCTTCCGCACTTCCTTTCTGGCAGGTCGGCTCCGAAGGAGGCTTCCTACCAGCACCCGTGCGACTTGACCAGATGCTTACCGCACCTGCCGAACGCGCCGACGTCATCGTCGACTTCACCTCGGTCGCGGTCGGCACCGAGCTGTACCTCATCAACGAGGGCCCTGACACGGCGTTCGGAGGCGGCGTAGCGGGCAAGGACTTCCAGCCCGCCGATCCTGGCACTACCGGGCAGGTCATGAAGTTCGTGGTACAGCCACTGACCACGCCCGACGCCACGATACCGCCTGAGCACCTCAGGCTCCCCCCTTTCGAGCCATTGGGTGCAGCGAGCCGCATCCGGCGGGTTTCTTTGAACGAGAAGGCCTCCGCGGTCCTGCCAGGCATCGGGCCGCGCACAGTGCTGCTCGGCACGCTGGGCCCGAAGGGGAATCCGGTCCCCATGGGATGGGGTGATCCCATCACGGAGAACCCGGCCGTGGGCGCGACGGAGATCTGGGAAATCCACAACACCACAGGGGATGCCCACCCGATCCACATCCACGAAGTGCAGTTCCAGGTCGTCGAACGGCAGGCTGCCGGGCAAAAGGCCGCGCCTCCCGAGCCGTGGGAAAGTGGCTTCAAGGACACCGCGGTCGCGTACCCTCACGCCGTCACTCGGGTCAAGGCGAAATTCGACCAAGCCGGGCGGTACGTGTGGCACTGCCACATGCTCGACCACGAGGACAACGAGATGATGCGACCGTACCGCGTCAGCTCACCCGAATCCGCCTCACCTTGAGGGGCAACGGACGCCACCGGGCGGGTCCATCCCGTCAGTCCAGCTCGATGTTGAAGTCCCAGATCGCCACGACCTTGCCATCGTGGCCGGCCGATCTGACGACGCAACACGGCGAGTTGGTGTCGTAGTACGAGAATCTCGGCGTTATTTGAAGCCTCCGATCGCGCCAGCAACGCAATCCACTCCATGACCTTCAGGAGGGTCAGGTACAGCAGTCGTAGAGTCATGCGTAAGCATCCCGCCCCATCTCCCCCCGACGGCAAGTCCCAGGCCAACAGCGGTGGCCGAGTTTCGGGCACTCACACACCCCATGCGCTAGGGGCGTGAGCGTTCGGCGTGCGGGCGGCCGAGGAGCTTGCGGTGCCAGCGCAGCACGGTGTCCGGTCTCACCAGCAGTCGCATTCTGCGCAGTGTTTGCTGGAGGAGGGGGTGGAGGAGTGCGGCCAGGAAGGCCCGGTCTGCGGGCACGAAGCGGGGGCGCGTTCCGTGGAACTGGATTTCCAGCTCGGCGAGTTGGTGCCGCAGCGCCAGGATCTCGATGTCCTTGTCCCGGTCGCTCATCGGCAGCAGCCGCAGCGCGGCGAAGGCGTTCGTCATCGTCACGTGGGCCAAGCGAAGCAGCACGATAGATCATCATGCCCGGCAACGCCGACAGCCGGTGGTGAACAGGACGATTGCTTTCTGACCTGCACGAATGAACTTCTCGGCACCCCCACAACGTCCGCTTACGGGAGATGAGTTGACGGTGCCAGGATACGCGGTCCGCCGTCAGCGGCCGGGCTTACGGAGGCGGGGGCGAGGAGGCCGGTGGGCTGGTCACAGGTGTGGTCGGGGTGGACGGTCCGCTGCTCGGAGAGGTGGTGGCCGTCGATGGCGGAGGGGGCGGCGACGAGGAGGCCGAGGATGAGGCGGAAGCGCTGGGGGACGGCGACGGTGACCCGGACGGCTGGTTGGTTGGCGGCGGGACCGGCTTGTCCTGGCCTCCTTTGTCGCCGACGAACCGTTCGAACCAGCTGCCGTCCTGGATGTTGACGACGATGATCGTGACCATGGGCCGCGGGGCCGCGGTGACCACGACGAGGTTCGAGGGCTGGTAGGAAGGCCAGGCCTGGCCGGTGTACCGGGGGTTGGCCACCAGCGCCGGGGGCGTGAGCGGGTTGCCGCAGGCGCAGCGCACCCGGGGCAGCCCTCGGTCGTCGACCAGGACGGCGGTGCCCGCCTGGAGGACGGATTGGAAGCTGGTGGCGGCCCCGTTCCGGTAGCCGTGGTTGGTCACCCGGGTGTCGGCCCGCAGCAGCACGGGGGTGAGCGAGTGGATGTACGACGGCACCGCGGCGGCGTCGATGCCTTCCACCCCGGCCCACGCGCGCTCCTTGTCCCGGTTCGCGGTCAGAAACCTGACCAGCCGGCCGACATCGCAGCTTGAGGTGTGCATCGAGCCGCCGTACAGCCCCGCGGTCGATCCGGGGACGCCCCGGATGCCGTTCGCGGTGGGCGACGGCATGGTGGCGGCCGGAGACGGGGTCGCGGTGGCAGCCTGGCCCGCCGATGGAGTGAACGGGTCGGGGCCGGTCGACGCGGCCGACTGGAGCAGCACCTCCTTGTGGGGCGATGCCCCCAGCACACTGCTGAGCACCAACCCCACCACCGCGGCCAGCACCGCGACACCGGCCGCCAGCCCCACCTTCCGGGGCGACCGCCACCACGGTCCTGGCGGCCCTGGGCGACCCCCCGCACCACCACCGCCGGGCGGGGCGGGCGGCGGAGGAGGCCCCGGGGGGCGTGGGCCGGAAGGCTGCCCGGACAGCGGGCCTGCGGGCGGCCCGGTCGGGGGTCCGCCTGAGCGGTCGGACGGAGGGGGCGAACTCACCGGCGCTTCCTCCCGTACGGCGTCGAGGGTCTACGTTTCGTGTCCGCCCCTTCCCGCATTGTGTGCGGGTGCTCCGTACCTTCCGCAACTCGGCGCAGGCGTCCGGCGCCGGTGGCTACCGCACGCGTGGCGCGAACACCGGCATGGCCCACGCCGGGGGCATGGGCGGCCGCGTCGCGGGCGCCGGCAGGCCGTGGTCCACCTGGGTCGCGGGGTGCGCTACGACCTCCTGTACCACCTCGCCCGCGTCCCGTAGCGCCGCCACGAACGCCACACAGCTGCCGTAGCGGTCGTCCGGCGACTTGGCGAGCCCCTTCGCCAGCACGTCGTCGACCGTCGTGGACAGGTCCGTACGGTGTGAACTCAGCGGTGGCGCGGGCTCGTTGAGATGTGCCCACAGCTGCGCCAGGTCGTCATCGCGCCGGAAGGGCGGCGTGCCGGCGAGCGCCTCGTACACCACGCACGCCAGGCTGTACACGTCGCAGCGCCCGTCCACTGGCTTGCCTGAGATCTGTTCGGGGGCCACGTAGTCCACGGTTCCGACGAACTGTCCGGCCGAGGTCAGCCCGGTCAGCGACAGTGACCTCTTCATCAGTCCGAAGTCGGCGAGGTACACATGCTCGGGATGGTCCGTGTCGATGCCCTGGCCCACCAGGATGTTGCCCGGCTTGACATCCCGGTGGACCAGGCCGTGGGCATGGGCGGTGTCCAGTGCGGAGGCCACCTGTGCGGCGATGCGCGCGGTGGCATCGACGGAGAGCTGGCCCTGGCGGTCGAGCAGTGCCCGCAGGTCCCCTCCGGGCACGTACCGCATGGCGATGTAGAGGACCCCGTCGGCTTCCCCGGCCTCGAAGACCGGGACGATATGCGGATGGTCGAGCCCGGCGGCAAGCCGTGACTCGCGGATGAACCGTTCACGGAAGACCGCGTTGCGCGTGAGCCCGGGGGACAGGAGTTTGAGTGCCACCGTACGGTCGAGACGCAGATCCCTGGCCCGGTAGACGGCCGCCATCCCACCACGCCCGATCTCGGCCTCTATCCGGTACGCGGCGATCTCCCGCCCGACCATCCCGGACGGGCGCTCCGCCGTCGGACCCCGGTCATCGGCCACGGCGGCCCCTTCGCGGCTGCGGGTGGCCGGGCGCCATCACGGTCCGCCGTCCTGCCGGGTGGGCTGGTCCGACGCGGGGGGTTCGGCGGCCGAGGGTCCACTGGTGGCCGCGAAGGTCGCCAGGGCGGGTCCGTCGCAGTAGTACCAGCGGTCGGTTTCCGCGTCGAACAGCCACACCTCGTCGCCGTTGAGGACCACCCCGAGACGCACGCCCCTGGTGCTGGCCCGGAAGGTCGCGTCGTCCGTACGGCCCGCCATCAGCTCCTCCAGCTTTCGGCGGTAGCCCCCGACCGCTTGGTCCACCCGCGCCAGCAGCGGACGCGGGTCACTGGTACGGCCGAGCGGGGGTCCGGCGGTGGGCGGTTCGTCCGGGATGGAGATCAAGGGGCGACCGTCCACCCACGCGATCCATCCGTTGGAGCACTCGATCCGGCACCAGTCGCCCCTGCGGTCGGTAACCCGCACCGGCAGCAGCGGATCGAGCCATGCCGACGGGGCCTCCTGGCCCCGGCTGGTCTCCGCCCAGGCGGGTACGGCGTGCCTCGGGGTGACATGTGTCGGACGGAACTCGCTCTCGTACATGGCGGTGCTCCCGCTACTCTTCCGCCGCAGCTAGCCGCGCATAGTGGCGGGCTCATGGCCGCGCAGCAGGGCGCGGACGACGAACCCCGCGGCGGCCGACAGAACGACCAACATGATGACGTCGAGTACCCAGGTCCCGGGCGAGTGTCGAAAGAGCGGATCCGCGGTCAGGGCGCCGGGAACGATCCGGTGCAGGTCCACGGTCCCGGCCATCGCGCCAAGCGCCCAGCGCGCGGGGACGAGCCAGGAGAACTGGTCGAGGCCGGGCACTCCGTGGAGGGTGAGCAGGGCCCCGCAGAAGACGACCTGCACGATGGTGACCATCACCAGGAGCGGCATGGTGACCTCCTCCCTGCGCACCAGTGCCGAGATCAGCAGGCCGAACATCATGGCGGTGAAGGACAGCAGCGCGACCGTGACGGTGAGCTCGGCGAGCGGCGGCAGCCCCGCCGCACCGCCCTTGACGCCCAGCGTGACCCCGACCAGACCGACCATGGTGAGCACCACCGCCTGGACCACGGTCACCGCGCCCAGCACGACGATCTTGGAGAAGAGGTACGCGGAGCGGGACAGGCCGACGGCCCGCTCCCGCTGATAGATCACCCGCTCCTTGACCAGTTCCCGTACCGCGTTGGCCGCCCCGGTCAGCACGCCCCCGACACACAGGATGAGCAGCGCGTTCATAGCCGTGGTCGGGGTGAGTCGGCCGCCCGCGAGGGCCCGGGCCATCGTGCCCATCACGAAGGGCAGCACCACCATGATCACCAGGAAGGTGCGGTCGACGCTGAGGACCGCGGTGTAGCGGCGGACCAGGGTACGCAGTTGGCTGGCCCAACTCTGCGGTTTCCGCGGCGCGGCGATCGCCCGCGCCGGGCTGGCGGCCGGACGACGTACCTCCATGGCGTCGGTGATGTACACCCGACACAGAGGCGAAGCGCGGTACTGCGCCGCCCAGTCGCGGCGAGTGTCGCTCTCGAACGCCTCGAAGGCCTCGGGCCACTGGGCGAAACCGAAGAACGGCAGTGCCTCCCGCGGCGGTCCGTAGTAGGCGATCCGGCCGCCGGGGGCGAGTACCAGCAGCCGGTCGCAGGCATCGAGGCTGAGCACGCTGTGCGTGACCACGATGACCGTGCGGCCGTCGTCAGCCAGGGCGCGCAGCATGTGCATGACCGAACGGTCCATTCCCGGGTCCAGTCCCGAGGTCGGCTCGTCCAGGAAGAGCAGTGAGGGCTTGGTGAGCAGTTCCAGCGCCACGCTGACCCGTTTGCGCTGGCCGCCGGAGAGGCTGCTGATCGGCTGGTCGACCCTCGCCCGCAGGCCGAGGTCGGCCACCACCTCGGTCACCCGGGCGAGCCGCTCGGCCTTGCCGGTGTCCCCCGGAAAGCGCAGCTCGGCGGCGTATTCGAGGGCGCGCCGGACGGACAACTGCGTGTGCAGGATGTCCTCCTGCGGCACCAGGCCGATGCGCTGCCGCAGCTCCGCGTAATTCCGGTACAAATCCCGGCCGTCGTACAGCACCGTGCCGTGGTCGGCGGGGCGCAGGCCAGTGAGGGCGCCCAGTAGCGTGGACTTACCCGCACCACTCGGCCCGACCACGGCCAGCAGGCACTTCTCGCCCACCGGGAACGAGACATGGTCGAGGAGGGTCCTGCGTCCGCCGTCCACCGCCACCGTCAGCTCCTGGACGGTCAGCGAGACCTCGCCGGTGTCGACGAACTCCTGCAACTCGTCGCCCACCAGCCGGAAGGCCGAGTGGCCGACGCCGATGATGTCTCCGGGCCGGACCTGGGACCGCTGGATGCGCTGGCCGTTGAGGTACGTTCCGTTGTGGCTGCCCATGTCAACGATCTCGTATCCGCCGCCCGGCAGGGTGCGCAGCTCCGCGTGGGCGCGGGAGACCACGAGGTCATCGACGACCAGGTCGTTTCCGAGGGCTCGGCCGATCCTGAGGGTCCTGACCGGCAGCGGCCGTACGGCGGTGGGCTGGCGGAACGCCCCGGTCGCGGACGGGGTTTCGGCCGAGGCGGGGACGGCCCGCTCCGGCTGTGACGGGGCACCGCTGAGCCTCGCCTGCGGTCCGTCATCGGGGTTGGCGAACCGCAGCACACTCCCGGGCCCGACCGACACCGGCCCCACCAGACGTGCGCGCTGACCGTCGGCATAGGTTCCGTTGGTGCTGCCGGTGTCCTCCAGCACCCAGCTGTGCTCGCCGGGCCGTAGCACGGCGTGCTGCCAGGAGACCCTGGGGTCGGTACACACGATGTCGCTGAGCGGGTCGCGGCCGATGGTGTAGGACCTGCCCGGCTTCATCACCTGCGAGTCGCCTTCGCTCTCAACAAGCAACTCGGGCGGGAAGGGTGCGTACGACCGCCTACCCATGATCCACATGCTACCGCCGTGCCCCTGCGACTGCCTCCGCTGCAGGCCCGCCCGTTTCGCACCACTCGCCGGGTCGTACCAGCCGTCGGCCAGAATCCAGGTGGCGCTCGAGCACGGCGAGAAGTATGCCGAGCGAAAGCGCGGTCGCCGAGTGGCCGACCTTGTACGCTGCCGGCGAGGTCCCCAGCGCGTCCAGCACCGGCTCGTACCGCTCCAGCCGACCATCCGCGCTGGTCCGCCGCGGCCGTGGCCCGTGCGGCGTCGAACGCGGCCTCCGCGCGCTCCAGCACATCGGGCCGGAACATCGGCTACACACTCGGAGGTCCAGGTTCGCCTCGTCGAGGCTGGAGACGTCCACCTTCTCCATAGGCCCCAGGCCCTGTCATCCAGGCCCGTGCCACTGCACCAATTCCCACTGGTGACCACACTTCGGGCAGATGAACTCGACGAGGTCAACTCCCTTCTCGACATCCATGCGTCCCCCTCCGGCGGCTTCGAGCCCCACACGACACCCATCGGATGAGCCCATTATTGGCGTAGGTAAAATTGGCATAAGGCAAAACATGTGGCTGTTCGCGCGGCTGGGCCAGCGCCGAAGGCCCGTCACCTGCTCTGGTGGTCGGTGGCCTGGCGGGTGTGCTCGCGTGGCCATGCCTGTCCGCAGCGTCGCCTGACCATCGGGACGGCGAAGACGACGCTCTCCAGCGGGAAGACGACGGTGTCGTAGACGGCGTGGATCTGCAGCCGTATGGGGGCGTTGGTGGGTTTGTGGCCGGTGCTGCCGAGTATGACCCCGGCGACGATGACCGCGGTCACCCCGGAGGTGTGCAGGTCCTCGGCCAGCACGTACGACGCGTACGGAGTGACCAGTGCGATGACCGTCTCCAGCACCGGGTCCTCGGTACGCCTGCGAACGAGCACCACCACCGCGGCGACCGCGCCGCCGATGAGGGCTCCGCCACCACCTCGTCGTACAGCCGGATCTGCTCGCGAAAGGCCCGCCGCTCTGCTGTGAGCCCCCACCCTGCGGATACCTCATGCAAACGGCATACCGCGCCGATCACAGCAAGTCACCCCCTGCGACAACACAACTACAAGTTCCGTAGTACGCCCCTCCATTCGGGTGACACGGCGTCAACCGTGTTGCCCACGTGCTCACTCCAGTGGATTACTGGATGCATCTAATCCGGGTGGGCCGCCCATCCTCTCCGGGGGAGTGGCAGACGACCTGCCTGTCTACCCGCCGCGAGCCTGACCACAGTGGCGGACGTAGTGCCACGATGGGCTCCCCGGATGAGGGCGACATGGATCGACCAGCCATTGCTGTTCGTTGGTGCTGGTTGGTGTGGTGGCTCGCAACCTCACGCAGGGAGCGTGTCATGCCAACTGCCCGCAAGCTATGGTCCGTCATGGGTGTCGGTGCCCTATCTGCGGCGCTGGCCGCGGCCCCGACCACCGCACACGCCCAGGTCCCGGTGTTGTGCAGCGAGACCGCGTTGGTGAACGCGATCAACGGGGCGAACGCGAACGGCGGAGACACCCTGCTCCTGACTCCGGGCTGCACGTACACGCTGACCAGCGCGCACGGCAGCGCGTCGGACGGGCCGGTGGGACTGCCGCCGATCACCACCCCGATCACCATGCTGGGGATGGGAACCAACATCACCCGCGCCCCGTCCGCCTCCGCCTTCCGGATCCTGGAGGTCGACGGGACCGCCAACGTGCCCGGGACCAAGGGCCAGCTCAACATGACCGGGATCACCATCAGCGGCGGCAACGCCGTGGCTCCCTTCCCCGGCGGAGGCATCGCCGACCGAGGCGGTGCGGTGTCCCTGACGGCGGGCAGCGTCACCGGCAACACCGCCATCGCCGGTGGCGGCATCTACGTCGACAACGGCAGCGTCACCCTGATGACCAGCAGCGTCACCGGCAACACCGCCACCAACTCCGGCGGCGGCATCTACGTTAACTCCGGCGCGGTGAACTTGCTGGTCAGCAAAGTCAACGGCAACACCCCGGACAACTGCGCCCCACCGGACAGCGTGCCCGGCTGTTCCGGCTGACCCGCAGCGGTCCGCGCCAGCAACCGGCCCCACAGTAGGCCTTCCCAGCGGCGATGGTGAACGGCAGCCGTCGGTTATCAAGGCCGCGGTCTGCTGTCCCCACTCCGAGGAGGAGGGGTCAGCCGGGGGAGCCGTACTGCGGCTTGTGACCAAGAGGGGAGCGAGTCGCAGTGCCCCTGGGGGATCAACTCGTCGTTCCTCACTCATCCACGTCTCATGAATGGAGACAGTCATGCCCATTTCCCCGAACCAGGGTTCCACCGGTGGCGGGACCGTGGTCACCATCACCGGCACGAACCTCAGCGGCGCCACCGCCGTGCACTTCGGCGCCAACCTGGGCACCATCACGGCCAACACGGCCACCTCGATCACCGTGACCGCGCCGTCCGGTACGGGCACGGTCCCGGTGACGGTCACCACCCCCGGCGGCACCAGCAACCCGGTGCCGTTCTACTACGTCGGCGCGCCGTTCAAGTCCAGCATCAGCCCCGTCTCCGGTGTCACCGCCGGCGGCAACACCGTCACCATCAACGGCACCGGCCTGTCGACGGCCACCGCGGTGCACTTCGGCACCGCCACCGCGACCCCGACCGTGGTCAACGACAGCCAACTGACCGTCACGGTGCCAGCGGGCACGGCGGCTGGCCCGGTGGGCGTCAGCGTCACCACCGCTGGCGGCACCAACAACGGCCTGTCGTACACCTACGTCGACGTGCCCACCATCACCTCGGTGGCCCCAGCCTCCGGTCCGACGTCCGGGGGAACCGCGGTTACCATCACCGGCACGAACCTGACCACCACCCAGTCGGTCACCTTCGCGGGCGCGCCCGCGCCGTTCTCCGTCATCAGCGACACCACCCTCTCCGCGGTCACCCCGCCGGGAACCGCCGGTGCCGCGAACGTTGTCGTCACCACCAACGCGGGCAGCGTCACCGACACCGGCGGCTTCACGTACATCGCCGGGCCCGGCATCTAACCCGCCGCCCAAGCCGCTGACGGCCTGGTCCTTCGCGACCAGCCGCGCGGACCGCCCGCCCGGGCAGGGTGTTCCCCCATGCCCCTGCCCGGGCGGGCCTTGCCACACCCTGACGAGCTCCGGCCGACGCCCCCCTGTGTCGTCGGCTGAGACTCCCCTTCTCGAAGGGACACGGCTGTGACCAACTCCACGAATTCGCCGACCACTTCCACCGAGGGGCTACTGACCGCAGCGGCGCCCACGGTCAGTTCCGTGTCCCCCACCTCGGGTTCCCTTGCGGGCGGCACCAGCGTGACGGTGAGCGGTACCGGCTTTGCCAGCACCACCATGGTGCGCTTCGGCGCCACCGCCGCGCCCTCCTTCACCGTCAACTCCGACACCCAGATCATCGCCACCACTCCCGCCGGGACCGGCACCGTTCAAGTCACCGTCACCACTCCCGGCGGCACCAGCTCCCAGTTCGTCACCTACACCTACACGGCCACATCCGGGCCGACCCTGACCGCGGTCAACCCCACCTCAGGGCCGACCACCGGCGGCACCGCAGTCACGCTCACGGGTGCGGGTTTGTCGGGCGCCACCGCGGTACGGTTCGGCCCCACGGCGGCGACCTCGTTCACCGTCAACTCCGACACTCAGATCACGGCTGTCGCTCCGGCTGGGTCGGGCACGGTCCAAGTCACCGTCACCACTCCCGGCGGTACCAGCAACGGTGTTGCCTACACCTACACCGCCACGCCCGCGCCGGTCCTCAGCTCGGTCAACCCCACCTCAGGGCCGACCACCGGCGGCACCGCAGTCACGCTCACGGGTGCGGGTTTGTCGGGCGCCACCGCGGTACGGTTCGGCCCCACGGCGGCGACCTCGTTCACCGTCAACTCCGACACTCAGATCACGGCTGTCGCTCCGGCTGGGTCGGGCACGGTCCAAGTCACCGTCACCACTCCCGGCGGTACCAGCAACGGTGTCGCCTACACCTACACCGCCACGCCCGCGCCGGTCCTCAGCTCGATCAACCCCACCTCAGGGCCAACCATCGGCGGCACCGCAGTCACCCTTACCGGTGCGGGCTTGACCAGCGCCACCGCCGTGCGCTTCGGAACCACGGAGGCGGTCTCCTTCACCGTGGTCTCGCCGACCCAGATCACGGCCGTCGCACCCGCCGGTACCGGAACCGTCCCCGTCACCGTCACCACGCCCGGGGGCACCAGTAACGGGATCGTCTACAACTACGTCACGGCCCCGATCATCAGCGGCGTGACCCCCAACCAGGGGCCACTATCCGGTGGGACTTCGGTGACCGTGACCGGCACCGGTCTCTCGGGAGCCACCGCGGTCACCTTCGGCACCGTCGCCGCGGCCTCCTTCACGGTCGTCTCCCCGACCCAGATCACGGCCGTCACCCCACCGGGAGTCGCCGGGCCGGTCAACGTCACCGTCACCACACCCGGCGGCACCAGCGCCCCAGGCACTACCTACTTCTACCTCAACGCCCCGGCCCTCACCGGCGTCGCCCCCATCTCGGGCCCGGTCTCGGGAGGGGACACAGTCACCCTGACCGGGTCCAATCTCACCAGCGCCACCGCAGTGCACTTCGGCGCCACGGCGGCCAGTGCCTTCACGCCGGTTTCGGACACCCAGCTCACCGCGCTGGCCCCGCCCGGGGCCGCGGGCCCGGTGCAGATCACCGTCACCACCGCGGGGGGAACCAGCAACCCGGTCTCCTATACCTACCTCGCGGCACCCACTCTCATCGCCCTCAGCCCCAACCAAGGTCCGCTCTCGGGCGGGAACGCCGTCACCCTGACCGGCACCAGCCTCACCGCAACCACTGCGGTGCTGTTCGGTTCGGTGCCCGTCGCGTTCACCGTCATTTCCGACAGTCAACTCACTGCCGTGGCCCCGCCCGGAGCCGCCGGACAGGTCAACGTCTCCGTCATCACCCCCGGCGGCACCAGCCCGGCCCTGATCTACACCCGAATCCCTCCACCCGGCATCTGATGCCGACGCGACCTGCCCCGCACACCGCGCCAAGGGGACGAGACGAGGCCCGTTGTGAAGGAGGGCAGGTCCCCGCAGGTGCACAGCCGACGGTCTCCCGGCCGCGGGGCGATGACGCCTTTTCGACCACCCGGACCACACCCATCCAAGGCAGGTGCATGATGGACGAATCACATCCGCCAACCGTAGAACGGCCGACCCAGACAGCCGCATCGCCAGTCGTGTCCTCCCGAGTGGTGCACACGGTTCCGGTGGGAATCGAGCCGCTTGGTGTGGGGATGGGCCCCCTCGGGCTGCACGCCTACGTGACCAACAGCGGTTCCGGAACAACCAATGTTGTGGATATCGGGCAGCTGGTTGTCAGTACTGCCTTGGCCCCGTACAACTCGCCTGCCGGGGTGGGGGTCAGCCCGGACAGCACCCGCATCTATGTGGCCGAAAGCGGCGCGAACGCTCTGAGCACCGCACAGCAGGAGACCCTGACCGTCACCTCCCAGATCGAGGTGGGGAGCGCTCCCTTCGGCGTCGCCGTGAGCCCCGCGGGGATCCGCGTATACGTCGCCAACCAGGGATCGGCCAGTCTCAGCGTGGTGGACACGGTCATCGACACCATCCTCGCGACGGTGCCGGTCGGTTCCAGCCCCACCGGAGTCGCGGTCTCCCCCACCGGGGGAGAGGTGTACGTGACGAACAAGGGCGACAACACCCTCAGCGTGATCAGCACCATCACCGACACCGTGGTGGCAACCATCACCGGCCTGTCCGCACCCGTCGGCGTAGCGGCCAGCCCGGATACCCTCCACCTCTACGTGGCCAACAGCGGCGCGAACACTGTCAGCGTCATCGACACCGGCAGCCGGACGATCACCGCCACCATCCCCGTGGGCACCGCCCCCTGGGGAGTGGCGACCACCCCCGACAGCCGCGAGGTGTTTGTGAGCAACAACGGCTCCGACAACGTCAGCATCATCGACGCCACCACCAACACGGTCACCGACACCATCGCCGTCGGCCACCAGCCCGCCGGAATCGCCGTCACCCCCAACGGGCTGGCCGCCTTCGTGGCCAACTCCGGATCCAACACCATCAGCGTCATCCAGACCCTGTACCAAATGGCCCCCACCCTGGGCCCGCAGTCCGGCGGAACCAAGGTAACGATCACCGGCACTA
The DNA here is from genome assembly GCF_029269905.1 of Streptomyces silvisoli. Taxonomy (NCBI): domain Bacteria; kingdom Bacillati; phylum Actinomycetota; class Actinomycetes; order Kitasatosporales; family Streptomycetaceae; genus Streptomyces; species Streptomyces silvisoli. The sequence continues at coordinate 123,579 of NZ_JARJBC010000019.1, forward strand.
ATCTGACCGGGGTCACCTCGGTGCAATTCGGCACCAGATCCGCCCCCGTCATCGCCAACACGCCCAACCAGGTCGTCGCGGCATCCCCACCCGGGTCCGGCGTCGCGCGGGTCACCGTCACCACCGCGGGCGGCACCAGCAACCCCAAGCCCTTCCACTACTACCCCAGCGGCAACGTCTCCTCTCTCAGCCCCTCCGCTGGTCCAACAGCTGGCAGGAACCCCGTCACCATCAACGGCGGCCAGTTGGCCACCGCCACCCAAGTACTGTTCGGCACCCTGCTGGCCGTGCCCCAAGTCGTCTCCGACCAGCAGCTGACCGTCGACGTCCCGCCCAACATCGCTCCTGGAACAGTCCCTGTCACCGTCACCACCGCGGGCGGCCTGACCACCGGAACGCTCAGCTACACCTATGTCGATCCACCGCGGTTCGGCGGCCTGAGCACCACGAGCGGCCCGGTCGCCGGGGGAAACGTCGTCGACCTCACCGGCAAGAATCTGGCGACCGCCACGGCCGTCGCCTTCAACGGCGTCATCGCCCAGTTCAGCATTGGGTCCGATACCGTCCTGGCCGCCATCGTTCCACCTGGTTCCGCCCCCGGCCCCGTCGACGTCACCGTCACCACCGCAGGCGGCTCCGCCACTCTCCCCGGCGCCTACACCTACACCTGATGAATCACCGTACGGCGCACTCGCCTACCACCACGTTCATCATCCCGTCCGACCCCCAAACCCACGCCACCGTCCCGCCAACTTGTCCGTCACCACCGCAGGCGAGGACCAGCCCAGCAGCGGCGTGCAACCGAATCTCGCCACCCAGCACCTGACGCCGTGGGGCTACGCCGTTCACTGAGAAATGGCTCGCCCCACCACCTCGCCTCTTAGCTTGACTCTGTCGGGGATCTTGGAGTTTCCCGGTGCGCCAGCGTGATCAGCGGGCATGCTCGAGGCTGTTTCGAAGACCGATGCAGTTGTCGAGGTGTCAGTTGTCGCTCCGTCCCCGTTCCGGTGAGCAAGTCCCGTCTTTGACCGTGCAGATCGCGCGGGCGAGCAACCCGGGCGGTACGACGGCGATGTGGGTGAGAGACCGGCTGGACGGGCTGTGGTGCGACGAGGACTTCGCGGGCTGCTACCCGCGCGACGGACGCCCCGGCATCTCGCCCGCCCAATTGGCCACCGTCTGTGTGCTGCAGTTCTTGTTCGGCCTGTCGTACCGTCAGGCAGCGGAAGCGGTGCGCTGCCGCATCGATTTCAAGTACGCGCTGGCCATGGAGTTGGACGATCCGGGCTTCCATCACACAGTGCTGACTGACTTCCGTGAGCGCCTCGCCCAGGACGACCGCGCCGACCGTCTTCTCGATCTGTCGCTCGCGCGCCTGAAGGAGGCTTGACTCGTGCGTGAGCGCACCACGCAGCGCACCGACTCCACTCACGTCCTGGCCGCGGTGCGCGATCTGACCCGGCTTCCCGGTTGGTCCTGCCGTCTGCGCAGCCGAGCACGATGCGGCAGCGTTGCGCCAACGCCTGCGAGGACTTCGCCCGCGGCGACCACCGCACCAGCGTCGTCCGCTCATCGTCCGTCAACGTCAACTCGGCCATCGGCCGGCCCATACACGCCATGGGAGCAAAGTTCACAAATACATCGAAATTCGGACGCAGGACACTAGCGGCACTGTGAAGTGGTTCAGCCTGGAGAAGGGCCGTGGCGTCATCACGCGAGACGACGGCGGAGAGCCGGACACCATCGTGCACTGCTTGGCCGTCAAGGGGTGCTGCCGCGTCCGTGGCCCTATGGCCGGCGACGGGGTGATCTTCGACGTGGTCAAGGACTCCGAGGGGGTCCGGGCCGAGAACGTCTGGCGTGGTGGGGCTTATTGCTGAGGTCACGGGGTCGGTGGTGACTCGCCACTCCTGCTCTGTGGTGAGCCCAAACCTGCTCTGGAGATCTCCCCACCCTTCGTGTGATGTTGCCCCGGTGATGCTTTATGGGCTGGTTCGTTCGGAAAGCCTGCGTGCCTACTCACCACTCCTAGGAGGTCGCGCATGCTCAGCGGAGTCGTCTGCGTCGAAATCGCCAGCTTCGGTTATGACAAGGGGCCCTTCGCCAAGCCTGCTGACATCACGCTTGACTTGCGCCGCCACATCATCGCCACTGACCAGCTTCCCGACGCCGAGAGGTTCACCGGCCTGCACCCGGACATCAGCGGGATGGTGCTGGAGTCCTCTGGAACCCGCCGCCTGATCGACAACATCGCGAAGCTCGTGGTCAACCTTGTGGAAGACGAGGCCGGCGCCCGTCTCCTCAGGCTGAGAATCGCCATCGGCTGCGAACGAGGCGTCCACCAGTCGCCCGCTGTCGCCGAAGAGCTCGCCGCGACACTGCGCACTGCAAAGCTGGACATCGAGGTCTGGCACCGCGACGTCCCCCGCTTCCCATAAGCGCGTGCTTCTCAATTGAGTGTATGAACGGGATGTGGCTGGCCTGTCCTCGGCGGAGTGGGATGCCAAGGCGGGACTGATCGTGGTGCCACGCAGCCTCGGTACGAGGTGGTGGCATCACCGGCGCAGGGGACATTCCTCGGAAGTCCGAAGTCACGGCCAGTTGGCCTGACAGCTCCCGGTCCCTGCCGTTCGAGCTGTGTCCGCCGCAGTACTGACCTTTTCGGGGCGATGTCGATGCGGGGGCGGTGATCGTGAGTCCGGTCTCGGTGAGGCAGCCGTCGATCAGGTGTGGCCGTCGTTGGATGCAGGCGAGGCCGTGGCGGAGAGTGCGGTTGAGATAGGTCGGAGTCCTCGAACGCGACGTTGGCCACGTGGCTCCTGCGCAGGAGAGACCAGATGCCTTCGACCGGGTTGAGGTCCGGTGCACAGCTGGGGAGTTGGAAGACTGTGAGCCAGTCGTGGTCGGCGACGTATTGGCGTAAGTCGGCGGCACGGTGGGTGTTGAGATTGTCCCAGATCACCACGATGGGGGCGCCGAGCTGGATGTGGGCGCGAACCAGCAGGTCGCGGTAGTCAGTCCAGGCGAAGCTCTTGCGGGCGCCCTTGAGAGGCAGGTGGAACCGGGGGCGGTAGATGAGTCTGGGGGACTCACCGGGCTTGTAGCAGGCCAGAGCGGCGACCGAGATGCGGCGTCGAGACCTGTCGCGGACCCTGACGACTGGGGTGTGCCCGCGACGGCCCCAGGTGTGGGCGTGCGGCGGCGTCATCGCGAACCCGGCTTCGTCCTCGAAGACGATCCAGGCTCCGAGCGCCGCCGCGGTGCTTCCACCTGCGGCCACACGTCCTTCTTCCACAACGCGACCGCCGTCTCGTCACGTTCGAGAGCCCGGCGCGCAGGTGCCTGCCAGGACCAGCCGTGCCGGTGCAGCAGACGCCACACCCCGGCTATGCGCTGAACCGCTGCGGCGAGCAGGGGGGTGACGTTGGGTTCGTCGTTGGGGGCTCGCAGTTGCAGGCTGCGGTGGGTCCGGCCGGTGTTGTAGTGCTCGGTGTACTCGCTGAGACCATGCGCAGGTGTCGTTCGCCGGTGATGAGGAGGCGGTCGGTGCATTCGGTGCGCAGGGTGCGTATCCACCGCTCCGCGAAGGCGTTCGATCGCGGGCTCTGCGGCGCGGTCTGGATGACTTCCGTGCCGTTGCCGGCGAAGACGGCGTCGAAAGCGGTGGTGAACTTGGCATCGCGATCGCGGATGAGGAACCGGAAACGCACGGCCCTGTCGCCCAGGTCCATCAGCAGGTTCCGGGTGAGCTGCGCTACCCACTCACCGGTCGGATTCGCGGTGACGCCGAGGACGTGGACGCGCCGGGTGGCGATCTCCATGACGAAGAAGACGTAGAGGCGCTGGAGGAAGACGGTGTCCACGTGTAGGAAGTCGCAGGCGAGCGGCGTGTGGCCTGGGACCGGAGGAAGGTGCGCCAGGTCTGTTGGGTGGCACGCAGCGGTGCGGGAGGCAGGCTCGAGCGGCGAAGGATGCGGCGGATGGTGGGTGCGGCCATCCGGCGGCCGAGGCGCTGCAGCTCGCCTTGGATCCTGACGTACCCCCAGGTCGGATTGTCTGTGGCGAGGCGGCGGATGAGCGCGACGACTTCCTCGGGTTGTGGCGGCCGACCAGATCTGACCGATGGCTGGCGCCACTTCCAGCGCAGCAGACGTCGGTGCCAGGACGGCAGCGTGCCCGGGGTGACCAACCGGTGGCGACGCCGGGCGGACGGCAGATGGCGCGCGAGCAAGATGGTGGACGAGGTCGTCGAGCGGTTGATGGACCGCGCCGACGCCCGTAGTCGGTGGTGACGGCAGGTGACGGGCGTCGTTGACGTCATATGCGAGACGTCAACTCCCCTGTGTCAACGGTGGTTTTCAGGACTCTCGGCGCCGGTCATCGATGATGTGGCGGACGAAGGCGAGGTGATCCGGGTCGTGGCCCGGACTCGAGATGTTCGGGTGCCTCCACATCAGGCGGAGCTGCTCGGCCGGCCGCCCCCGGTGGTTCGGCGCCCCGTCAACTGAGTTCGCGGTTGGCCGATGGCCGGTGGCGGCTGCCTGGGCAGCCGTCACCGGCCGGACCGGGGTTCAGCAGCCGGAGGGACCTTCGCAGCGCAGTGCGCCCCAGGTTTTGACGCCGACCTTGCCATCGGGGTCCAGTCCCAGCTCATGTTGAAAGCCCCTGACGACGTCACGGGTGTGCTGCCCGAAGATGCCGTCTATCTCGGAGGGGTCCATCAAGTCCCACTTGGACAGCAGGCATTGCACCTGGCGGACGCGCGGGCCGCGGTCACCGTACTCGGTCAGCCCGGTGCCGTAGTAGTAGGTGCAACCGAAGTTGTTCCTCGGCGCGTGAGCACGGGCCCCGGAGTGGGGCTGGGCGATGGCGGGGGCGGAGGTGGCGAGCACGCTCCCGGCCACGATGGCCGCGCTCGCCAGCAGGGCGGGCAGGGACGAGATTCGACGCTTCACGAGGACGCTCCTTGTGATGTGCGGGTGAGCGGGTGCGGTGTTCCGCCCTTCCCCCGCAAGGGCGGAACACCGAATGCGGATCAGTAGTGGTAGGTCCAGGCCTTCGCGTACATGGTGTGCTTCTTGCCGTGGATGGTGAGGCGCAGGTAGTACGCCTCGCCCGCCCGTAATTTCTCGGCCACGTCGAGCCGGTACTGCTGGCCGTTGTTGCAGTAGCCCCCGTTGACGCCCGCTGTCTTCACGACGTGCTTGTCCCGCGTGCGGACGATCTGGGCCTTGATCGTGGCGCCGTCGTGGCCGTAGCAGCCGAAGTTGACCTCGAGGTTGTTGACGTCCGGAACGAAGTCCGGGGTCGGCCAGTAGGACTTCGCTCCATGGGAGCTGTCGCTCCACAGGAGGTGCCAGCCGGCGGCGGGCGCGTTCGGTGCGGCCTGGGCCGGGGCACCGATGGCAAGGCCGGTGCCGAGGGCGAGAGTGGCGGCCGCCGCGGCGATGCCCTTGCGATGGATCATGGTGTGCTCCTTCAGTGTGGATGAGGACGGTGCGGGGTGGACCGGTGTGCGGTCCTAACCGCTCAGTGATGGAAGAAGCTGGCGCCGGACGCCCTGTGCCGACGGTGCGCTCGCACCCCTCCCCCGTCTGAGTGCCCGGCGCCAGCCACGCATCGAGATTCAGGGGGCCGCGCGTTGTTGCGCAGCCCTGTGCCGCCGCATGCAACAAAAATCCTCGGCAGACGCTAGCGGGAGGCAGCGGGGTGAGACTCCCTGCTCACGAGGCATTGCAGTCGGCATGGGGCGGTGCATAGGTTGTCGACCGCGGACAGCGGCCTATGGCTTCCAGACCGTGCACCCGTTGAGACGCGGAAGCCTGGGGACGTTGGCGCAGGAACGGAACTCCCGCCCATGGACCCAGTTCACCGCCCAGGTCCAACGATCGTGCGCGCCCTGGCTGCCGTCGACCCAGTAGGGGCCGCACCGGTGCCAGTTGTGCTTGCCGTCGTCGGACCAGTCCAGCCAGACGACGCTGTTCTTGGGGGCCCGCCAGACGTGGGCCCAGTAAACCGTGCCGTACTTGCTGTCGTAGCCGTACTCGAGGCGGCTCCAGGCGGTGTCACCAATGGGCTTCGAGGTCGCCAGGTGCCGGTTGGTGGTCCCGTTGACGTTGATGGTGGGTCCGCAGCTGTAGTTGATAACGCCGTCGGGCCGGGCGGCGGATGCACGGGCCGGGGCGCCCACCCCGGCTGCTCCGCTGAACGGCCTGACGGCGCCGGCAGTTGCGTTCGCGACGGCAACCCTGGCCGGCGCGGTGGCTGTCGCGCCCGATAACGCCGCGACGGCCGGACCGGCCGCTGTCGCCTGGGCGGGTGCTGTCAGGCACAGGGCTGAAAGCCCTGCGAGGGTCGTGGTGGCTGCGAGGGCGGTCATGCACTTGCGGACGTTCATAACTCGATCATCCTTTCCTTGTGGTGAGGCTGCGCGGTTTACCGTTGAGCCCTGGCTTGCGCAGACCACGGTGCACGGCAGTTGCCAGGAGAACGAGAGGTGTTCGGTCAGTTGGTGATTTCTCGGGACGCCTCACCTCCTGAACTGCCGCAACGCGGCATGGCGTGACGCTGTTGCGGGACGGTTAAGGAATGACCTCCGTGATTCCCCGTTCCGACCTTGGATCTTGGGCGGCGCCATCGTCGTCGTCCCGACGGCCGAGCTCGGGGTAAACACGGGTTGATTCCGGCGGCGGCCTACCGTCCTGGTTTACGGGACAACTTCTCCGGTGGTCCTCAGGCTTGTCGCTGACCTGTATTTCTTCAGGTTTGGAAACGACCTCTGGGTCAGTTGCCGTGCAGGGCCTTCCAGGTCCTGGGGCCAACTATGCCGTCGGCACGCAGGTGGCGCTTGGCCTGGAAGGCCCTCACCGCCTGCTCGGTGGCCGGGCCGAAGTCGCCGTCGACGTCGACGTTGTAGCCCCAGTAGTTCAGCAGGCACTGGACCTCCTGGACCCTCTTGCCCGTGTCCCCGCGTGAAGTGACGTCGTTCCCGTCGTAGTAGGCACACGCAACCATGGCGTGTGCCTGTGTCTGCTGGTGCGCCGAGGCGGCAGTGGCCGGCGCGGCCACTGCCGTGGTCACGGCGAGGGCCGCGCCGAGCAGGCCTGTGAGGGCAACGGTCTTGCTGGTCTTCATCGCTTCCTGCCTTCGTCCGTCGGGTCTCATACACACAAGTGATCCAGCCGCCCGCCCACGCCCGCGGACTGACCAAGCCGTCGACGTCCAGGAGATAGTCCGCGACGTCCTGGACGGCGCCTCCCGCGCCCCGTCGGCTGGCCGCAGTGCGACAGCACCGACCCCGTTTACCGCTGGGCTCTGGGTTGCGCCGACCACGGTGGCCGACGGTGGGTGGGAGGACGAGAGGCGTTCGGGCAGATGGCACCTTCTCGGGACGCCACACCTCCTGAACTGCTGCAATGGAGCGTGGAGCGACGCCGTTGTGGGACGGCAAATGCCGTGGATGGGCAGGTTTCGTGGCTCGGACAGAAGTATCGCGTCGGCCTGTGTGCGTGTCATTGACCCAGGGTGCAACGTTCTTGACAACATGGGCACAACAGGCCGAGGGGGCCGGATGGGCTGGGCCGAACTGGCGGAAGCGAACCCGATGCCGGCGCGGTCGTCGAATGATTTCGATGAGATTCGTAATGGCCGAAAGGGGGACCCCAGTGCCCGCCCTCCACGTCGCAGCCGGTCCACGGCGTCTCGGCCACGATTCAGCTTCTGGTCGGCTCTGTACGGGGCTACCCCCGGTAGGTGCCGAAGTGCCAGAGATTGCCCTCGGGGTCCACGGCGGTGAAGTCGCGTGAACCGTAGTCGGTCTCGTGCAGCTCGTTGGTGATCTCCGCTCCGGCGGCCACCGCACGCCGGTAGACGGTGTCCGGATCGGCCGTCGTCACGTATGCGCCGAACGCTGCGGGCTGTGACGGTCGGTTGTCCTCACCTTCCGCAGCCGCCGCCGAGATCCCACCGTGGTGCAGCGCGTCGTACACCGAACTGTGCCGCCGGAGGAACTCCGGCTCCAGCGGCAATTCGACCGGCGTCTGCACCGGGCCGGCGGTGCACAGCATCGCATCAGCGAGTTCGAACAGCGCATCGCCCCGACGGTACAGACAAGTGCGCGACTGGCCTCGGAACGCTGCCAGTTCGCGCAGGGCATCGACACCGGCCCGTGGGGAAAGGAAGAGTTGCATCACGGCCTTTGCCTGATCAGCTGTCAACTCGTGGTGAGAAGACATGATCATGCAGAGGCCGCCCCGCTGTCCCAAGAACCGCGGAATCCATCCTGCTCCCGACCGGCCCATGTCGCTTGGAGTGACCGGGAACTCAAAATGCAAGGAACTCGAACGTGTTGCGGGCGGCGAGCTTGATCCGGGGTTGATCCCCTCGCTCTTGGCGTTGCTGTGCCCGGTGTGGATGAACGCCTCGATCTCGGGCCACTACGGGGTGCCGCGCCGCCCCAGTAAGAGTCTCATCGAGGTGACGACAAGTCAGGCTTTCGGCGCCACCATGCTGCTCAAGTTCGAAGGCCCCGACTACGAGACGCTTCCCGCCAGTTCCGAGGCCATGATTCACATCGCTTCGATCGATAACCTCACTCAGCGCATAACGGTCCAGACCGCACCCACCTGGCAAGGCGCCTACTAGGCATACACAAGACAATAAATCAAACGCCCGCTCCGTGCTGGAGCCAGGCCAGGAGTTCGTCATGGCGGATCTGGTAGACCGTGCCAGCGGAACGCAGCAGGCCGACGCGGTGGCACCAGCGGAGGAACCCGACTAGGTGCCAAGGCAGTTTGCCGCGAGTGGCCAGGACGACGCCGGCGTACTGGCGGGTGACGTCTGCGACGAAGCCGGGCCCGGCGGCTAGGCCGCAGGCGAGGGAGGTGGCGACGGCCAGCGGCCAGTCCACCCGCAACCACTCGATGTTCAGCGTGGCGTACAGGGTCAGGCCGGTCACGATGAGGCCTGCGATCAGCCCGGCTGTCGCGTCGTTGCGCAGCGGTGAGAGGGGGGTGGGCACCCCGGGCGGGTCGGGGTCGGGGTCGCCGCCGTTGGTGCGCCGGGCGGCCCGCAGTCCCAGCGGGACGCCTACCGCCAGGGCCAGCGCACCGGCGCCGCATCCTGCGATCACCCCGATGAAGTCGCCGAGCGTGCCGACGAGGGACCCGGCGGCCCCGGCCAGGACGAGGGCGGTGGGCAGCCCGCCGGCCACCAGGTGCCGGCGGTCGATGTCCGCCCGTACCGACAGGGCAAGACCGAAGCCGAAGACCAGCGTGAAAGCGATTGCGACCGCGAGCGCGTACGCCACCCCGAACAGCGGCGTGAGCGGTGGCAGCAGCACCCAGCCGAGGAGCGCGCCGAGGCCGATCCTGCGCCAGCCGAGCCTGCTTCGCAGGCGCTGGAAGAGGATCCGCCGAGGCTGGATGTGCCGCGCCCGTGCACTCCAGGCGGCGAGGAACGGTGCGGGGGAGAGGAGGAGCAGCAACGGGAGGCCGGGGAAGGGGAGTTGGTGGCATTGCCGGAGGCAGATGGTCAGCAGGACGAAGGCGGGCAGCCAGCATGCCAGGGTGAGCCCGGCGGCGGCATAGCGGGCGGCGCGCGGGCCGGCGAGCGGCCACAGCAGGTGGACTGCCAGGTCACGGCCGCCCTCCGCGCTGCCCGGGTCGGCCGGTGCTGTGGTGCCGCCGTGCAGGTTGGCGGCGAGCAGGCGGAGCCAGCGTGTCACGGCCGAGTCGTCGGCGTAGGGCTGTGGCACTCCTTTGGGGTCGGGTTTGCACAGTGTTGGTACGAGCTGGTTGAGGAGCTCGTCGCGCAATTGTCGTAGCCCGTCGGTGGAGGTTGGCGTGCCGATGAAGGAGCGGAGTGCCGCGGCCCCGGCGTCGGACTGGGAGGTGAGGGACGCCAGCGTGAGCATCCAGGGGGAGGTGAGCAGGTCACCGAGAACCGTTTCTGGCTTGGCCAGTTCGGGCTCCAGCCCGGCGAGTCGGGCTGTGTTGTAGGCGCGTTGGTGGAGGTAGTGCCAGCCGTCTGCCGGGGATACATCGTTGATCTGGATCGTCGCGCAGTCGAGCAGTCGGTCGTCGCCACCGCTGAGCCTGATGTAGTTCGCTGCTCGACAGGTGATCACCAGCGGCCCTTCGAACTGGTTGAGCTGGGTGAGCGCGGCGATGGCGTGGCGCTGGTCCGATCCGGCTTCGTCCATCTCGTCGAGGCCGTCCAGCACCGGCAGGATCCGTCCTGACGCGAGGAGGTCGCGGGCTTTGGTCTCGGAGCCGCTGAGGTATTCCCGGGCCATGACGGTGCTGAGCCAGTCGGTGAACGGGACGTCGGTGTCCCAGCCGGCGAGGCCGACCGGTACGGGTACGGGGCCCGGGTAGGAGGCGCGGGTGAGGAGCTGGTGGACGAGTTCGTTGGCGAGGAGGGTCTTTCCCGATCCTGGTCCACCCGTGATGACCAGCCGCTTGGGCCTGAGGGCGTCCAGGAAGCGGGCGATGCTGAGGAAGTCGCCGTGCGGCCAAGCGGTTTCGGGTCCTCGGCCAACATCCGGCAGTGTCTTGTAGGTGATGTTGATGGCCATCGTGTCCCCGCCGAGGAGCTGCCGCCGCCGCTCGCTCGACTGTCGCCGCACGATCTCCGCCAAATCCTGGCGTGCAGCTTCCCGGGCCGATCCGGACCGCCGAGGCCGACGGAACAGCGGGACGGCCCACGCCGTGAGCGCGCCGCCGGCCACCGGGGCTGGCAGCCAGGCGGCGATGGGCTGGCGCGGGGAGAGGAAGGGGAAGACGCTTACCCCCGCCACGACACCGCCCGCGACGGCGGAGCCCAGCACGGTCCGGACGCGCTGTTTCCTCGAGATCGGTGTCATGGCGATCGACGGGTACGGCGAGTCCGGGTATTCCTCCGACTGTAGCCCAGGGACATCCTCGATGACGCAGTGGGCACCATGGTCGGCCAGGGCCTGTGCGAAGCCAGGCAGCGCGGCCAGCGCGCTGATCGGGACGGCATCCAGGACATTCGCGGTGTCGGAGATCTTCTTGTCCGTGGCCAGCACCGCGACAAGGAGCGGCCCGCAGAACAGGGCCGTCCCCGACGCGCCGCTCCAATTCGACCCCGCAGACAGACCCTTGGGGACGACCCCTGAGTCGACGTGCACGGTGAGCATGCCGGACTTCATGGCGTGCAGCGGATCCACGTGCCCCCGCACCGGCATGGTGTCGCGCCGTTTCGGTCTGGAACGGTCCACGACTGCGTCGGGGAAGCCAAGCCCGAGGCATGGAACGCGGTCGCCGCCGCGGATCCGGCCGAACCGCACCGGAGCCGCCCGGGGAGGCTGCCAGGCCGGGTCCGCGATCCGAAGCAGCGCACCGTCTCGTTCAGGGTGCGCGGTAGTGTCGACGGGGTGCGGGGGCCATATCAACTCGGCTGTTACCCAGCTGGTGCGGCCCTCCAAGTCGAGGCGCCGGACCTTGATCTCCCTGCGGACCGCAGCGTCTTCGACGACATGGTAGGCAGTGAGCAAAAGCTGATCGGACACCAGGTAGCCGGTGCCGAAGTTCTTCTCCTTCCGGGTTGGATTCCAGATCTCCATGATCCGCGCCCGGTCCATCGGCCTACTCCGGCAGCTCGTCCACGCTGCTGGAGATCTTCGCGTCCTCGCCATCGGCGTCGACCGGCTGCAGAGTGAACTTGATCCGATGTGTACGGTCCACGTTCGCCACCCCGTGAGCCTCACCGGTCCAGGGGAGGACGAAGACCTTGGTCCGGGCTCCGATCTCCTTCCTGACGGCCAGGGTGAACTCAAGCTCCACCGGGCCGGTCCTGAACTTCAAGGGCTCGTCCTGACCCTCTTGCATGGCGCGCTGGAGCTCGGCGCGGATCGCACCGACCGTCTCTCCCAGCTCCGCCCACGGTTCCTGTGACATGCCGTACCCCCCTGCTCGACCGCGTGGTTCGCCCGGCGCCGAACATAGCCGATCCAGTGGGTTCCGCTGCCCGGTTTGTGATGACGGGAACGCAACCTCAACCAGACTGCGCCGATGACGCTCACCTGGTCGCTGTCGTCCAGCATGACACCCAGGCGGCGTATTGATTCGTCGCACTGGTGGCCGTCAGGGGTTATCGCACGGACTTCTACGCACTCCCAACAGCCTGCGGTACTCCCCAGGGGGCATCCCGAAGGCCGCCTTGAACGCCCGGCTGAACACCGCGGCGTCCTCGAACCCCCAGCGCGCACCTATCGCCCTGACAGGGTGCTTCGCAAGGCATGGCTGAGTCAGGTCGGTGCGGCACCGTTCCAGCCGCAGTTCCCGGATGAAGGCGCTCACGGTCTGCTTCTCCCCGCGGAACAGATGGTGCAGGTAGCGCACCGAGATGCCATGGGCGTCCGCGACTGTCTGCGGCGATAAGTGATGGTCCATAAGGTGTGCCTCGATGAAGGCCTTCACACCGTGCAGGAGCACGGTCTGCCGGGTCTCCGGCGGCAGCAACCCCTCCCGGTCCGCGAGGCCCCCAAGAAACGCGGAGGCGAGCTGGACTGCGGCCGATCCGAGGCGCTCGGCCTCCAGCCCGCTCCACTGGCCGCCTGCCAGTCCTTGGAGGAATCCCGCGAGTAGGGCACCGCTGCCGTGCGTGGGAAGTCTGCGCGACAGAAGGTCCCGCATCGACCGGTCCGGAAGCGGCACCGCAGGTTTGGGCAGGTGGAGGATGGTCATCCGGCCGCCCTCGGTCACCCGCATCTGCACCGGCCGCGACGTGTCGTAAAGGAGCAAGTCGCCCGCCCCGACCTGAGCATGGCTACGCGCCTGTTCCAGCACCATGATCCCGCTGGCCATGTAGCCCAGCTCCCACAACTCGGGATCCGACCGCCGGATCAACTGTGGGGTGCGAACCGCAGTCAGTGTCGGAAAGGACAGGACGGACACGTTCACGGGCCCGAGCTCCAACGCAGCGGTCGATGCCGGGAAGTCGTCGCGGTGCTCACTGGCGATGTGTGCGGGCGCGAGATCCTGCATCAGCAGGTCGCGCCACCAGCCGAACCTCTCCGCCTTCGGCACGTCCGTCGTCTGTAACTCGGCCCAGCCCATCTCGCCCCCCTTGGTCTGTTGTGCACATGATGCCAAGAACATTGCACTCCGGGTCAATGCCACCCATACAGGCCGACATGGCACTTCTGTCCGAGCCAAGAAACCTGCGCACAGCGCAGGAGGACGGGACACCCGTCCCCGGCGGTCGGTCAATGTATTGGCGCGCCGACCGGGCGTGTCCAGGAGGGGAACAGCATGCGGTTCGTCAGAAAGATAGGCGCCGTCGTGGCGGCGGTCGTCGTGTTCGGGACGCTATCGGCCGGGAGCATCGCGCGCCTCCACGGCGCAGCCCGCCGGGGTCAACAAGTGCCAGAGCATACATACGTATGAGGTCAGCGGCATGTACCTGGAGGCTCACGGCTGGGGCGGCCAGGGCGCGGTTATGGACACCTGGGAGTACGTCAACCAAGGCAGCCACGCTCAGGACAACGAGCGCTGGTGCCTAGAGGCCGCCACAGCGGCTACATATCGCCGGTGAACGCCTCCAACCACGGCAACAAGTACTCGCTAAACTACGGCGGGTACCACGGCGCCGCGATCGTTAACGTCACCCGGATCGCGCCGCGCGGCGAGCCTCGCGCAGCGCACGCAGCCTTTTGACGCTGGTCGCACAGCCGGGTGGCATCTGGCCAGCAGAGCCCAAGCGATACGCTCGCGGCGGTGTTGATCTTCAACCGGGGGAGACCGGAATACGAGCGAAACGTGCCACGAGCCCGTGGCACGTTTCGCTCGTATTCTCACCCCAACTGCGACCTCCCGGACGATCTCCCGGGACGGAGGCGGACCCGGTCAGAGGTTCGCAACCCACTGACCACCACAACGTTTTCGCTCGTCAGGCGCGTTGTTTTGGGGCGGATACTACGGCGACACATGATATCCAGTGTGTGATCGCACCGTCGGGCCTTCGTACCGGTGAAGCTGGGGTCGTGAAAGAGCGTTTTATCCCGGGGCGGTGTTTGGTTCGAGGGCCAGGCGTCACGCCAGTTCGGGGTGGATTCTCGGGCGAGGCGTCGGCTTATGAGGTCGATCATCGCGAGGTGGATCACGGCTTCGGAGCGGTGTGGGTGGGTTTCGTAGTCACGGGCGAGCATGGCGCCCGCGTGTCCGGGCCGAACCGAACGCGCCCTCGTGCGCCCGAGTCGCGAGGTGAGCGGGCTCGGTACAGCATGGAGGTGACCCGAATGCCGCAGTGTGATGGAGGTGAGCCGTGATGACCCATCCCGTGCGACACCGGCCAGGCCACGTGCTGGAGCGGATCCCCGGCTTGGGCGAGCCGATGGCGGCCGAGTTCGACGAGTTGTTCGATCGAATGAATCGCTTCTTGGAGTCAGCAGCCGCCGTGCCGTCGGTGGCTGTCCGGGGCGCTTGGGTGCCGCTGGCGGACATGCAGGAGACCGATGAGGCGTATGTGATCGAGGTTGAGCTGCCCGGCATCAAGCGGCAGGATATCGATGTTCAGCTCAGTGAACGAGAATTGTGCATCACCGGGGAGTACAAGGAGCGCGAGCGTGAAGGCACACTGCGCCGCGCTACCCGCCGCACCGGGCATTTCGAGTACCGGGCGCTGCTGCCCTCCGAGGTGAAAACCGAGAAGATCAGTGCCTCCCTCACCGACGGCGTACTGACGGTAACTGTCCCCAAGGCTCAAGCCGCCAAGCCGCGCCACATCGAGATCAAGGGCTGACCCCGGCAAGAGTGCTTGTGGCGCCGAGCCCGAGGGGCGGGCGAACGGTGAGCCATACCCACCGCGCGGTCGTCATCGACGAGGCATGGCGCACGGGCAGTCTCGCCGTCGAGATCTCGGCGCGGATCATGGAGGGTGCCTTCTACGAGCTGGACGCTCCGGTGGAGCAGGTGTGCGGTGCCGAGCTGCCGATTCCCTACGCTCACCACTTCAGGTGCACTCACCCCTTGTCCGGCGCCTGGCCGCCCAGCAGGGCGTGGACCTCACAACCGTTCACGGCACAGGTCCCGACGGCTCGATCACCCGGGCCGATGTGGACCACGCCGCGCATCCGGTGGGCAGCGGGGCAGGCGGCACCGTACGCGCCGAGGACGTCCGCAAGGCAGCACGCGTCGAGACACCCCAGCCAGCCACCACGACGACCTAGCCCGCGCCCACTCGCCCCGCCGAACAGGCTGGCACCTCCGCCGACCGCGCGGCAGCCACGCGGCGCGCCTTCGGCGACCTGATGAGCCGGTCCAAGCACGAGATCTCCCACTACTACCTGTCCACCACCATCGACCTCATGGCCGCCGACGCCTGGATGCGCGACCACAAACCGCCGCGCCGAGGTGGCCGACCGGCTCATTCCCGCCGCCTTGCTGCGCCGGTCGAGGCCTTCGCCGAAAGGACTCTTCCCTAGTCCTCGATGGTCAGGATGTCCCGCACGGGCCTGCGCGGCACCGTGGGGCCCTTTGGGCCGTACCCCAGGCGCAGCATCGTGTGTACACACCCCGTCCCCGATACCGGATCCCGCAGGGGCCACCGCAGGTCGGGCCATTCGAGGGCCTCGGTGGAGAACGAGGTGGCCAGCCCCTCCAGCGTGGCCAGGAGCAGGACGCGCTCCATGGCCTGGCCCGCGCGCAGCCAGTCCCGGGGTCGGTCGCCGTCGGTGCTCAGCAGGGCCAGGTGGGGGTCGTTCTCGAAAGGGGTGGATCCGAGGTCGGCTGTCGGCCTGCCGCCGGAGAAGTCGCGCATGGGTGCCCTGCCCCCGCGCTGCCGCGGCCCGAACGCGTAGTCCGGAACGCCGTCGGTGGCCGTGTCCGCCTCGGCGATCCCCATGCGGGTCCACCGTTCCAGCTCTGCTTGCCGGTCGCGGTCGGTGAGATCGCGCGCCCTGGCGTCTTCGGCCAGCTCTTCGACCAAGCGCAGGTGCCAGGAGGAGGGGAAGGACAGCGTGGCACCCTCCTGGCGGGCAGCATCGGTCAAGGCGGTGCGCAGGCCGGCGGGGATCTCGGTCTCTGTAAACGGGTACCGGCTGGTGTGCCGCTCGTGGATCGCCGGGTGGAGCAGCGCCAGAGCGACGTCATCGCCGCGGGGGGCGATGAGCCGCACGGTCGCCAACAGCGCCGTGTCCCCCAAGTCGGGCAGGAGTGTGACATCCGGGTGGCATCCGGCATTGGCGGCGGCGACCCGCAGATTGAACAGGGCCGCGCCGCATCCCAGGTGGAGGGCGCGAGCATCGGGGTCGGAGTGCGGCATGGCCCGGTCGAAGTCGGCGTACAGGCGGAAGTCACCGCTTCCGCGCGAGTAGCGGAACCGCCAGGGCTGCGCGTTGTGCATGGAAGGGGCGGCAGTCGCATCACGCACCAGCTCCGCCACGTGCGCGTCGTTCATCGTGGGTGGCGCATTCACCGAAATCTCCCTTCGGAAGGCGCGGGCCCGGCCGCCGGGTCACCTTCATGGTCGCTCCGCATTCGCACCGCGGGGACAGGCCGACCGTCACCGGACAACGGGACGATCGGCTCAAGGACGGGTGCTCCGTGGGCCGCGAGGTTGGGAATTCGGCCCCCTGGCGATGAAGAGGAGCGGGACCACGCGCAGTGCCGAACGTCGACGAGCTGGTAACCCGGAAGGTAGCCCAGGTCCGCCCAGGGTGTGCGTTTCCGGCGGCCCACGCATGCTGCCGACCGGGATCGGCGTCACCGCCCACCGGATCCTCCAGGAAGCGCTGACCAGGCCCCCTTCCTGCACCGACCGCCTCGCTGAATGATCGACCGGTCGGGCCCACCGGATAGTCGTTGAGGCTCTCCCACTCGCATGCCATGCCATGCCATGTTCGTGTGGTCGTGTCGGGCATCGGCCGCTGGCCAGGTTCGATGCCTTCACGACCATCGCAGGGTGAGTGTGCCATCGTGCGTGGAATCGACGCGCGAACCGAATCCGCGGCTGATCCGATCGAGGGTCACTCGCAACCATTCGCGGTTCTCGCGTGAGGTGCGCTCCAGTCGCATCCGCCGGGCCTGGAGGGCTGTCATGCGCAGGTCGGTGAGGGTGCCGGTGTCCGCCATCAGTGACGCGAAGTAGAGGAGTCTCAGGTCGTCGCGGTACTGCTCGTAGCCGGTGATGCCCTCGTAGTCGTCGATGAAATCGCCGCAGCCGTAGAGAACGAGCTTCCCTCGATACACCTCGACTGGGCGGGGATGGTGCGAGGAGTGCCCGTGCACCACATCTATGCCTCCATCGACGAGTGTGTGCGCGAAGCCGACTTCGTCGTGGGAGATCTGGTAGCCCCAGTTGGCGCCCCAGTGGATCGAGACGATCGCGATGTCGTCCGGCCGCTTCAGCTGGCGTACTCGTTCGACCACTTGGTCCGCGGCGGCAGGCGTCGGCCGCGCCACGAAGTCCACGCCGACGCGCTTCTCCTTCGCTGCCCAGTCGCGGGGGATGCCGCTGGACGCCGTCCCGCAGGAGAAGACCAGGATGCGACGGTTTCCCTGGACCGGTACGATCGCGGGGCGCTGTGCCGTTCTCGCGTCCCGTCCGGCTCCGGCGGTCCGCAGCCCGGCACCGGCCAGGGTGCCGAGGGTTTCTTCGAGCCCTCGCTGTCCGAAGTCCAGCACGTGGTTGTTCGCCAACGTGCACACGTCCGGATGCGCGGCGGCCAGACAGGGCAGATTGGCGGGGCTCATCCGGTAGTGAACCCCCTTCCCCGGCGCGAACTCGTCGCTTCGCGTGACACTGGTCTCCAGATTGACCACCCGGGCGTCAGGGGCGGCCTCGCCCAGTATTCGCAAGGCGTCTCCCCAGGGCCAGCAGAAGTCGACTGGCCGGGGGATCGGGCCGTTCACCGCCTCGGCCAGTTCGACGTAGGCACAGGCGTCCCGGATGTAGCTCTCCTCGAGCGCGGGGTCGCCGGGGTGCGGCAGGATCTGGTCAATGCCACGGCCCAGCATGACATCGCCGCAGAGAGACACCGTGATCGTGTCACCAGGCACTTGTCCAGATTAGCCGTGACGAGCCGGTCGAAGGCCAGCCGATGGCACATGGGCGGTTGCGAATCCGGAGGGCCAGGGGCCGCGCTCCCGGAGGGACGACGCGGTCATCGGCTTTGTCGGCCGGCAACGCCGATACCGGTGGCGGGGCGGCGGGCGGCTGTCGCGCGATGCGTGCGGCCTGATCAAGGCGGGTAGCCGTGCTCACCGTAGAGGCGGACGAAGCGGGCGGAGGTGATGAACCGTCGACGTGCCAGGCCGTGGGGGCCTCGCTCGTACAGCTCGACCTCCTCCCGGCCGCCCGGGCCTATGGGCTGGACGAGCTGTCCGCCGATTCGGAGCTGTTCGACCAGGGGCGGCGGCACACGGGGGAAGGCAGCGGACACGACCACGGCGTCGTACGGAGCGCGGGCAGCCACGCCGAGCGTGCCGTCGCCGACGATGACATCGACGTTCTCGACGCCCTGCCCAGACAGGGCGCGGCGGGCTTCGTCCGCCATGTCCGGCCACCGCTCCACGCTGACGATCTCGGCCGCGAGGCGGCCGAGGAGCGCGGTCTGGAAGCCGTAGCCGGTGCCGATCTCCAGCACGCGTTCGGTCCCGGACAGCTTCAGGGCCGCGATCATCTGCGCGGTGAGCGAGGGCTGGGTGGTCACTTGGCCGTGGGGGAGGGGGACCGGCACGTCCTGGTACGCCAGGGCCTGGTGAGCGGTGGGAACGAAAGCGGCACGCGGAGTGCGGCGCATCGCTTCGAGGACGCGCTCGTCCGCTACGCCAGCGGCGCGCACCGCCTGTACCAGCTCCACCGGGCCAGGCGCGCCGTAGCCGTGGTAGCCGCCCCTCATCCTCCAATTCTCAAACCCCTCGAACCCACTGTCGCGCAGTGCCCGAGCAACGTGGAGGGTGGACGGCGGTCTCCGAAACACGGCTCCTGATGCTGGCTAACTTACGCGGGCCATGGGCTCACTGGATCGGTACGCTCGCGTGATTTCCCGCGCTGGGTAAGCATGGAAGCGGCGGTTGCATCGTCACGAAGCGCACCCAGGCAGGAGGCGGCGATGACCACGGCGAAGGACATCATGCACCCTGGCGTCCAGTGGATATACCGCGAGGAAACACTTGACCGCGCGGCGCAGCTGATGCGGGAGCTCAACGTGGGTGCCCTGCCGGTCAGCGACCAGAACGAGCGGCTGTGCGGCATCATCACAGACCGCGACATCGTGGTGAAGTGCGTGGCTATGGGCCATGACCCGGCCAGCACCAGGTGCGCCGAGCTGTGCGAGGGAACCCCACGTTGGGTCGACGCGAGTGCTGACGTCAGCGACGTGCTGCAGGAGATGGAGAGCCATCAGATCAAGCGGCTTCCGGTGATCGAGAACAAGAGACTGGTCGGCATGATCAGCGAGGCGGACGTGGCTCAGAACCTCACCGACGACCAGGTCGCGGAGTTCGTCGAGCACGTCTACGCCAGGTAGCGCCGCTGGCCACTTCGGTGGCCCCCGGTGTCAGCGAAGGCAACGGGTTCCGGGGTGCCCGACTCATGCGGAGCGAGGTGTCGCATGCCGAAGGTCGCCATCAACGGGCTCGGTCGAATCGGGCGCGTGGCGCTGAAGATCTTGCAGGATGTCGAAGGCATCGAGGTCGCCGCGGTCAACGACCTCGTCCCAGTGGACAACCTGGCCTACCTGCTCGCCTACGACAGCGTCTACGGGCGTTACCCGAAACTCGTCGCCACGGATGGCAACGCCCTGGTCATCGACGGTCGGACCATCCCGGTCCACAGCGAGCGCGACCCGGCCGAGCTGCCGTGGGCCGAGCTCGGTATCGACCTGGTCTTCGAGTGCACGGGCGCCTTCCGCCGTGAGGAGGAGCTGAAGCGGCATCTGACTGCGGGGGCCCGCCGGGTCGTCCTGTCCGCGCCCGCGCGTACCGAGACGATCGCCACGGTAGTTCACGGGGTCAACCAGGTACCCCACGAGCAACAGATCGTCTCCTGCGCCAGTTGCACCACCAACTGCATCGCCCCGGTCGTAGAAGTGATGGAGCGCCGCATCGGCGTGGAGCGGGCGGTCATGTCCACTGTCCACGCCTACACCGTCACCCAGCAGCTCGTCGACGGCCCGAGCAAGGACTTCCGGCGCGGCCGGGCCGGTGCCGTGAACATGTTGCCCGCCACCACGGGAGCGGCGCTCGCGACCACCAAGGTGGTTCCGGTGTTGGCAGGTCGCTTCGACGGCGTGGCTATCCGGGTGCCGGTGCCGGTCGGTTCGATCGCGGACGTCGTGCTGGTCACGGCCCATCCGACCACCGCTGAGGAGGTCAACGACGTCTTCCGGGAGGAGGCGGCGGGTGACCGCTACCGGGGGATCCTCGGGGTGGCGGAGGAACCGATCGTCTCCACCGACATTGTCGGCGACCCGCGGGCCGCGATCGTGGACGCCGCGATGACCCGTGTCGTGGACGGCACCTTGGTCAAGGTCATGAGTTGGTACGACAACGAGTGGGGCTTCACCCACCAGATGATCCGCGCAGCCCTCTCGATCCTCGAAGTTCCCCATGTCACCTGACTGCCCCCCACATCCCCTGGCGCCATGCCTCTGGGCCCTCGCCAGTGGGTTCGTAACGTCCCGAGGGGCGTCATGCCCGATGACGTGGGTGTCCCGCACTCGATCTTCGGCACGCCCCTTCTCGCGCTCTTCCTGCCGGAGTACGTCGAGTACGGCGGAGCCGGAGACGCTCTCACGTGCGACCAGGAGGTCGGCGAGCGCGTCGAGGCCGGGTCGGTGATCGCGTAGCAGGGCGGTGGCACGTTCTCGGCTTGGCGCAGCAGGCGCGCGACCTCCTCGTCGACGATGCGCTGGGCCTGCTCGGAGTAGGGCAGCCGGATGAGTTCTTCTGCGGCCTGGCCGAGGTACTACGGGTGTGATCGGGCGTAGCAGATCGGGCCGAGGACAGGGGAGAGGCCGAACTCGAGCCGCGCATGAAGGCAACTTGACTCCCCGACACCTGTGTCACAGCCGAGCTTGCCGGTCGCCGAGTCGTCGCAGGTAGGGCTGCGGCTGGGCTCTCATGTCCAGACAGAATGTTTCGAGGGTCACTCTTGTCTGTCTAGGTATGCCATGCTGCTTTTGAGCGCCTTTGGGCTCTCCATCCGTACCGTGCTGCGATCACGCTCGATCGCGGTCAGGAGGCCGGGTGTATCGCTCACGTGAACGGCGGTGTGAGTGGAAACGCCGTTATGTCCAGAACTCGGTGGAGCTGGTGGCTGCGTCATCCCAGCGCTGGACCGTTTACCGGCTCAAGGCGACGGACACCGAATGTCAGGCCACGAGACATCCGTGATGGCAGGGAAACAGGAGGAACCTCAACAGTCGCGTCTTCCCGAGGTGCGTCTGCGGT
This sequence comes from Streptomyces silvisoli, assembly GCF_029269905.1. NCBI lineage: Bacteria > Bacillati > Actinomycetota > Actinomycetes > Kitasatosporales > Streptomycetaceae > Streptomyces > Streptomyces silvisoli. The sequence continues at coordinate 144,998 of NZ_JARJBC010000019.1, forward strand.
TGGGCGCTGAGCTGGAGCGGATCGCCGAGCAACTCAGGTCGCTCGCCCGAGCCCAGGACCAGTTGCACGATCTCTATGAAGCCGTCCTCAGCCGGGACGTGGAGCTGTCCGTCGTGCTGCGACTGATCGTCGCCACCGCAATGGACCTGGTCGGTGCCCGTTACGGAGCCCTGGGAGTGCTCGATGAGGATGGCGAGTCCCTCGGCCTCTTCGTCCCCGCGGGCCTCTCCGACGAGGAGAGAACCGAGCTGGCTGAGGTAGAGCTCCCACGAGGGCGCGGCCTTCTGGGGCGCCTGATCGCCCATCCTGAACCCCTGCGCGTCGATGACATCTCTACTCACCCGGACTCGGCAGGCTTTCCACCCGGACATCCACCGATGCGTACCTTGCTCGGAGCCGCGATCGACATCCGCGGCACGATCTATGGGGACTTGTACGTCTCCGAGCGGCACGACGGACGCCCGTTCGATGCCCATGACGAAGCCCTGATCGTAGCGCTCGCTGGCGCCGCAGGCCTGGCCATCGACGACGCTCGCCTGTACGAGCAAACCCGTCTCGACGCCGAACAGTTCCAACGCCTGCTGCTACCGCGGCTACCCGACCTCACGCCCTTCACAGCTGCCGCCGCCTACCGCCCCGCCTCCAGCCCCGGCCACCTCGGTGGAGACTGGTACGACGCCCTGCTGGTGCCCGACCAAGCCTGTGCGGCAGTTATCGGAGACGTCGTCGGGCACGATCTCCAGGCCGCCGCGGCCATGGCACAGGTCCGCAACATGCTGCGCGCCCTGCTCTATGACCGGCACGCCCTTCCCAGCGCCGTGCTCGCCCAACTTGACCGAACCCTCAACGCCATCACCGACAACCCCGTCACCACCGCATGCCTCGCCCGCATCGAACCCGAAGAACAGGGCGGCTGGAAACTGCGTTGGAGCACCGCTGGGCATCCCGCACCACTCCTGCTCGCCCCCGACCGAACCACCCTTTATCTCGACGCCGAGCCCGACCTGCCGTTCGGCGTGGACCCCACCCAGCCACGCCATGACCACACCCACTCCCTGTCCCCAGGAACCACAGTGATCTTCTTCACCGACGGGCTCGTCGAACACCCCAAACAGTCGGTAGAGACGGGCTTGGAACGACTCGCCACGCTGGCCACGGCCCACGCTTCCCTGCACCTGGAAGACCTTGTGGAAGCGTTGGCCGACAAGCACCCCAGCGACGGTCACGACGACATGGCCATCCTCGCACTACGCACCCCGCATACCTGACCCTCGAAGTGCCATGCAGGCGACGCGGAGCAATAGTCAAGACCTGTGGACGAGATGACGTGCGAGCAGGCTGCGGCTCCCCAACGAGTTCGATCCTATGCTGGCGGTCGTGCAGGTACTGGGTGTGAGCAGTGAGGACGAGATGCTCGCCTGCTTCTTGAGCGGCGAGCTGTCCAGCAAGAGGTTCGGCCAGAACCTCCGGTCCCACCTGGCGGCAGGCGGACAGGCCGAGCAGTTGCTGACGTATCCGGACCTCTCCGACGCTGGGGCGAACTTCGCACGTCGCGCTCTGCTCGCTGCGACGCGCGGGTACGGCGAGAACCGCGACCTGTTCGAGAACTTCCCCACTCACGTCACGTGGAACAGGGCGCTTCTGTCCGCCGACGAGGCGGCCGACGTGCGTTACGTCGGCTATTCCTACTGGGTGGAGCTGTGGGGTGGCAGCCGCCGGCCGACCGACGCGGCCGCACGCATCAAGGCAGGGCTACGGGCGTTCGACGTGCCCAACGAACCATTCGTCGAGGCAGCCCGCGCGCTCAGAAGAGGTGAGCGATTTCCTCCGCTCATCCTCGTAGGCGAGGGGCAGGACAACCTGGTCTGCCTGGAGGGCCACCTGCGCCTGACCGCCTACGCGCTCGTTGGCTTCCCGACTGACGTCGAGTGCCTGATCGGCTCTGCGCCAGACATGGGACGCTGGGCGCAGTAGCGCTAGAAGGCGACAGCTGACAGGTCGGCAGCGACTTCGACGGCTTGGTAGCCGTAAGTATCCGCCGAGTCAACGCGCAGCATGAGGCAGAAGCGGTTGAGGGACTCAATCTCCTTGCACAGATGCTTGTAGTCGCGCTTGAGCAGGTGCACGGCAGCACGATTTGCGAGCGCCGACTGTCCCATGATCATCAGGACCGGCTGTGTGGACTGGGAAGGCGTGAACTTCGCGACCAGGGCGTGGTCCGTCCGCCCCTGCTTGTGAAGGAAGCGCTGACCGCTGATGGTGAAGTCACCACGCTGATTGATCTTCACGCCCGGCAGGTGCCTAGCCACGTATTCAACGTTGCGCTGGTTGGATCCCAGACCCCCGATGCTGAGTTCGGTGCGAGCTCCATTCAGCTCGGGTGCGTCGGCGGCGACGAGGGAAAACGCACATCGAGCCTCTTCAGCGAGCATTGCGAGCTCGATGATGGCGTAGACATCGCTGTGCTCGGTGACGTCGGGCATCTGCCAGTGACTGTTCAGGACGATGACGCACGGCACACCAGGCCGTAGACCAAGGAGCGCCTGCTTCTGATGCAACATCCGGGCAGAGCTCACACGCTTCCAAGCCCATACCGACCCTCCGCTGACTACGCTCGTGATCAGCCCGATCACGATGTTCAGCACTGCATCCGACACGAAGCGCCCCCGCCCTCGTCGTGACGACACGATCTGACCGTCGATGCGCCAGCCTACTGATCAACGCCTATGCCACGTAGTGATTGATCGGCAACGTCGCTGGCAGCGACGGAGCCCCGTGGACAACCGCGGTTCTTCGCACCTGCTACGCGCCGACCCCGGCCGACTAACTGGCCTGACTGAGGAATGGTCGGCTCAGCCATTGGTCGACTGGCGGCTCCTTCAGTCGATCAAGCGGCCTGCTTCTCGCGTTCGACGAGGATGCCGTTCTCGAACCGTGCACCTGCGCGGACCAGGGGCACGAGGTGGGCGCCTGTGATCGCGCGCCAGCGGTTATGAGCGGACTCGACCAGCTTGAACACCATCGCGAGCGCGGCCGCCGGGCTGCCCGCACCTCGCGTGACCTTGGTGCGGAGCTTGACCGTGGAAAACGTCGACTCGATGGGGTTCGTGGTCCGCAAGTGGATCCAGTGCTCGGCGTTGAGTCGGCCTGGGGCGCGGTGTCGGGATTGCTCCCGATCCGTTTCCCCAGGCCGCTCGCCGAACCCGCCGTGCCCGTCTCCGGGCAACGGGCTCTCCACAAGTCCCGCTGGGTGTGGTGTCTTCATGTGGTGCTGGCCCACGGGGTGGGGATGGTCGTTCCCCGGTAGCGGTAGCGCGTGGTGCGTACCTTGGCCGGGTTGAACAGCTTCACTTCACCGTCGTGTGGCCACCATCGTCCGTCGCAGTAGCGGCGGCGGAGTTCCTTCCAATTCGCCTTGGGGTGTTTGCGACGCAGCCAGGCGAGTACCAGGCGCCAGACCACAGCGCGCAGGTAGTTGAAGGCCGCGCTGGACACCCCGGGCCGGAAGTAGGTGGTCCAGCCCCGCAGCATCTGACTGAGCTGATGTAGCAGGGCTGCCAGCGGTCGGTTGACGCTCATCCGGCAGGCCATCTTCACCTTCGCGGTGATGGCCGCGAGGGCCTTCTTCGCCGGGTAGGTGTAGACGTACTGCTTGGACGTGCCTCGCTTTCGGCGGCGCTGGATGTGCCAGCCGAGGAACACGAGGCCCTCGTCGATATGGGTGATCAGGGTCTTTTCCTGTGATAGGCGCAGACCCATCGTGGTCAAGACCTCGGCGATCTCCTCTCGGAGGGCTTCCGCGTGCGCCTTGGTGCCCGAGACGACCAGACACCAGTCGTCCGCGTACCGAATCAGCCGGTAGTTGGGCAGACCATGGCGGCGGCGCTTGGCCCGTTCCGTCTGACTGGTGCCGGACCCTCCCGGGGACTGGGCGATGTGCTCGTCCAGCACCGAGAGAGCCACGTTGCTCATCAGCGGAGAGAGGATCGACCCCTGCGGGGTACCGGCGTCGGTATCCCTCAAGACACGGTCCTCTCCGAGGATGCCTGCCTTGAGGAACGCCTTCACCAGGGCCAAGACGCGTTTATCTCCGACGCGTTGCCGCACCCGCTCCATAAGGGCGGAATGCGAGATTTCGTCGAAGCAGGCTTTGATGTCGCCTTCCACGATCCACTCATACGAGCGGGACGTGAGGTGACGCACCTCGGCCACGGCGTCATGAGCCCGACGGTTCGGGCGGAAGCCGTAACTGCACGGGAGGAAATCAGCCTCCCAGATCGGCTCCAACACCAGTTTCAAGGATGCCTGGACCACCCGGTCCCGGATCGTGGCGATTCCCAGGCGGCGGAACGTGCCATTTGCCTTCGGGATCATTCGCTCGCGCACCGGCAACGGACGGAAGCTGCGGTCCTTCAGCGAGGACCGCAACTCGTCGAGGAAGTCCTCGACTCCCTGCCCGACCTCGATGGACGTCGCAGTGCGTCCGTCCACTCCGGCCGTGCGTGCACCCTTGTTACCCCGTACCCGGTCCCAGGCCACCAGCAAGAAGCCAGGATCGGAGACGAGATTGAAAATATCGTCGAACCGGCGATGAGGATCATCCATCGCCCATCGATGCAACTTCGACTGGATCTCCAGTACCCGGCGCTCCGCCTTCATCAAGGCGTAGTCCAGCTCGTCGGTGTTCACCGTCGCCCTCCTGGCCTTCCAGGATCTTGATTGCTGACTTGCTGGCCCCCTTCGCCATGTGCACGCCTCTCGCGCGCTCGGACTACTACGGGGCCTCCGCCCCATCCAACGGCCGTCAGTCGGCGACGGACCTGCCCGCCACCGGACCGGCTGCCCGGTGGAGAGGGCGACCGCGGATGGTTCCCACGTTCACCACGAGTTCGATCGACAGGTGAGGTGTCCAGCTATGCTCCTGCGGTCTCGCCAACGGTTACGCCGCAGTACTTCACCGTGGCCTCCCTGCCGACATCCCAAGCCGGTTCGGGAGTTCCCCGGATCCGAAAATCCGGGTGCGCACCGCGCCCCAGCCCGCATCCGCCAGGTTGAAGCTGGGTTCTACGTTTGAGGAGCTTTATGACACTGGTTCCTCTCGTACACCTTCCTGTCTCGCTCACCGGACCCGGCCTGTCTGGCAGTACCAGACCGTTCCGACTTTGTCGGGGCTGCTTCCCACCCTCACCGGCGTCCCCCGGGTCAGGCTGCCCCCAGCTTCACCTGGCCGCTGCGACGGCCAAGAGGCGATGGTCTTTCACCTCCGCTCGAACTCGTGGCGCCTCGTGGCGCACCGGGAAGTCGTAGAACGCCAGCAGCTCCTCCCGGTCCTCGGGGATCTTCGCGACGGCCTTCGGGAACTTGGCGCCGTAGGTCTTCGCGAACGCCTCGATCGCCTTCTCGGCGCGGCCACGGTCCTCGGCGTTGTAAATCTCCTGCATCGCCTTCGTCGCGCCGGGCTGGGCGGACTTCGGAAGGCAGTTCGTGACATTACGGGCTTTGTGGACCAAGCAGCGCTGGTGCCGTGCGGCCGGGAACACCTCGGCCAGCGCCCGCCACAAGCCCATGGCACCGTCGCCGACCACCAGCTCAGGATCGCGCATGCCGCGTCGGCGGCAGTCCCGCAGCAGGTCGGCCCACGACTCGGTGGACTCCCGCAGCCCCTCGGCCAGCGCGATCAGCTCCTTGGTGCCGTCCAGGCGGACGCCGAGCAGAACCAGGACACACGAGTGCGCCTGGCCGAGCCGAACCTTCGGGTGGACCCCGTCGGCCCACACGTAGACGTAGTCGCGGTCCGACAGGTCGCGGTCCTGGAAGGCGGCGTGGTCGTCGCTCCACTGTTTCGTCAGCCGAGTCACGGTCGCGGGTGAGAGGCCGGCCGCGCCGCCGAGGAACTGCTCCAACGCCGGGACGAAGTCTCCGGACGACAGTCCGTGCAGGTAGAGGAGTGGCAGCACCTCCGAGATCTTCGGGGACTTGCGACACCACGGCGCCAGGATCTTCGAGGAGAACCGCTTGCGCTCGCCGGTGACCTCGACCGGCCCGGCCGCTGTAACGACGGTGCGGGGTCGATGGTGGCCGTTGCGGACGACCAGGCGACGGCCTGCCGCGTCGGTCTCGGCGGCCAACTCGGCTATGTACTGGTTGACTTCCGCCTCCAGAGCGGCGGCCAGCATCCGGCGGGCGCCCTCGCGGACGATCTCGTCGATCAGGGAGCCGGACTGGGTGGAGCCGTCGTCGGTGACTACGCTGAGCACAGGGCGTGCCTTCCCGACCCGCGCTGCAACGCGGGCCTACTCGGAGACCTTCAATGGATCATTCGGGAAGGTACGCCGTCCGCGTTCCTGTCGGAACTGATCCACAGGTCTCCAGCATTGCTCCGACGCGGGTGCCGATGAGAGTGAACAAGTGCAGCAGCGGTCTCAACCGGACATGCGGTGGCCGTTTGCAGGGCCGTGGTTGCGGTTCAGCCACGTCAGCCCATCAGCGCGTGCTCGGCAAGACATCGCGATGCTGTCTCTTACCTGCACACAGGCCGAGTACGTCGGGTCCGTACACCCTTCGCTGACAGCTCGCTGCACCCGCTGCCCGCGGCGACCCTCCCACTCGCCGGCATCCTGCCCACCTCTTTCGAGACCGGGTGGCGCAACGGCAGTGTCACCCTCCCTTCGCGCGGCGCCCCCGGGACCTCCGGCCCATCCCGGTTCGGGCGGTGTGGGCGGACGCTGGCAGTAGGAAGTCGCGTCGTACGCGGAGAAGAGGCCGCCATGCCGCACAGCCCGCACATTGTCAGTGACGTGATGACAC